>JBQGCF010000097.1:0-7856 GCA_052038315.1 Iamia sp. | reverse complement strand
GCCGAGCCCGCGCAGGGCGTGGGCGGCCTGGTTGGCCCGGGCCAGCAGGTCCCCGGCCCTGTGCTCACCGCCCTCGGGGTCGACGACGGCCAGCCAGTCGCCGTCCGCCTCCGCCAGCCTCCAGAACCCGAGATCTCCCATGCCCGGACACTAGGCCGAAAACGAGAACGTGTTCTAGCGAGCAGATGGCGTATCGTGACGCCCGTCTCGGCGGACACGATGGACGAACAGGTAGGGGAACGATGCAGACACGAGTGCGCAACGGGGTGGCCATCGCCGCCCTGGTGGTGGTGACCACCCTCGGAGCGACGATCGGGGCCGGGCTCCCGGCGGCGGCCGACCCGGCGGTCACCGTGACGGTCACGCCATCGACGGGCCTCCTCCAGGGCCACGTGGTCCAGGTCTCGGTCACCGGCCTGGAGCCGGGGGTCTCCTACTGGGTCGCCCAGTGCCCGATCACGGGGACCTGCACCGTGTTCCAGGACGTGGGTGGCCGCCCGTTCATCCCGCCCACGTCGTCGCTCGGCGACGCCAGCCCCGACGGGGCCATCTCCGTGCGCCTCCAGCTGAACCGGGACATGTGCGACCCCGACGGGTGCGTGGTGAAGGCCATCCCCAACGAGGGGCCGGAGCCGGAGGTGGCGGGGATGTCCGAGCCGCTCGACTTCGCTCCCACCGGGACCTACCAGTGGCCCCAGGCGTCGCTGTCCGTGACCTTCCCGAACCCGGTGGTCGAGGGGGCCACGGCCGGTGTGGCGGTGACGGGGATGAGCCCGTGGTTCACCATCTCGCCGATCGGGCCCTCGGTCGCCTCGATCGACATCTGCCGGGACGACGGCGAGCTGGACGGGGCCCCCTGCGTCCGGGGCGTCGACTGGTCGGCGGACCGGATCGACGGCATCGCCCTCGGGTCCGGCGGGGGCGGCAGCGCCGGCTACCGGTTGCGCCGGCACCTCCCGGGGGGCTGGGACTGGGCCGTCGACGGCTGCGTCCTGGTCGTGACCCAGGGCGGCACCGACGAGGTCGTCGGCAACCCCCGCACCCAGGCCGTCCCGATCACCTACGCCCCCGAGTGGGCGCCGTTCCCCAGCGCCAGCAGCTTCGTCGACCGGGCCGTGGCCGGCGTCCTCGGCCGCCCGCCCACCAGCGCCGGCCGGGCCCGCCTGCTGGCGGGGCTGCCCGACCGCTCGATCACCGGCGTGCAGGCCCTGGTGGAGGCGGCCGCCAGCTCGAAGCTGGACGCCGACGTGGGCGAGGTCGTGCGGCTCTACCGGGCCTACCTCGGTCGCCCGGTGGAGACGAAGGGACTGGGCTACTGGGTCGGCCGGGTGCGCGCCGGCACGACGCCGCTGCAGCTGGGCCGCACCTTCGCCGCCACCCCCGAGTTCCGGGCCCGCTACGGCAGCCTGGGCTCCGGCGACGCCGTGCGGCTGACGTACCAGACCGTGCTGGGCCGGGCGCCGGGCCCCCAGGAGCTGTCCTACTGGAGCGGGCGCCTCGACGCCGGGCTGCCCGTGGGCGACATGGTGTACTCCTTCGCCCGTTCGCCCGAGAACCGGTCGCGCACCAACCGGGCGGTGTGGTCCACCATCGTCCTCTGGCGGCTCACCGGGTTCGCGCCCAACGCCGAGCAGCTGGCCGGTGGCCCCGAGCGGGCTGCGGCCGATGCCCTGGCCGGCTCGCACCCCTGAACGCCGAGCGCGAGGTCCGGCTGCGTACGGTGGCCGGATGCGCCGTGCCGCCCTGGCCCTGACCGCCGCCCTCGCCCTGTTCGGGGGTCTCGCCGGCTGCGGCGACGACGAGGGGGGCGAGGACACCGCCGACGGCACGACCACGACCACGTCGGCCCCGGCGACGAGCGCGGAGGAGGGCTCGACGACCACGGCGGGCGACACCACGACGACGGCCACCGACGGGCCCGGTGCCGAGGACCTGCCGGGCGAGCCGTTCGACCTCTACCCCTACGAGGGGGCCGCCCTGGCCGTGGTCGGGGTGGCCGCCGAGGACACCCTCAACGTGCGCTCCGGCCCGGGGACCGACTTCGACGTCGTCACCGAGGCCGCCCCCACCGCCGAGGGGCTGGTGGCGACGGGGCGGAACCGCGAGCTCGACGACGACTCGGTGTGGGCCGAGGTCGAGGTCGAGGGGGCGACCGGCTGGGTCAACATCGCCTTCGTGTCCGAGCCCGGTGCCCCCCGGGACGTCACCCTCGACGTCCCGACCACTGTCGTGGACACCGTCGCCGAGGTCGGCGAGATCGTCTCCGCCTCCCGGGTGTTCGAGGGCGAGGGCCCCGAGCCCACCATCACCGTCGTGGCCCGGCCGTCCGACACCGAGCTCGTCATCGACGTCCTGGGCCGGGGCGACGACGCCCAGGAGGGCGAGCGGCTCCACATCGTCGCCGAGCCCTGGGGCGAGGGCTTCCACGTCCTGTCGACCGAGGCGACCGCGCTGTGCAGCCGGGGCGTCAGCGACGGTGCCTGCGTCTGAGCGGGCGTAGCCTCGGCGGATGAAGAAGGCCGAGTACGAGGCCGAGCTGGCGCGGCTCCAGGTCGAGCTGGTCAAGCTCCAGGAGTGGGTCAGGGAGTCCGGTCACCGGCTGGTCGTCCTGTTCGAGGGTCGTGACGCGGCCGGCAAGGGCGGGGTGATCACGCGCATCACCCAGGTGACCAACCCCCGCATCGTGCGGGTCGTCGCCCTGGGCACGCCGAGCGACCGCCAGCGCAGCCAGTGGTACTTCCAGCGCTACGTGGCCGAGCTGCCCGGGGCGGGGGAGGTCGTGCTGTTCGACCGGTCCTGGTACAACCGGGCCGGCGTCGAGCGGGTGATGGGCTTCGCCACCGACGACGAGGTCGAGGAGTTCCTCCGGGCCGCCCCGCTGTTCGAGGACATGCTCCTCCGGTCGGGCATCCAGCTGGTCAAGTACTGGTTCTCGGTCAGCGACGCCGAGCAGGAGAAGCGCTTCCAGAAGCGGCTGACCACACCGACCAAGCGCTGGAAGCTCTCGCCCATGGACATCGAGTCCCGCAACCGCTGGCAGGACTACTCCCGGGCCAAGGACCTGATGATGGCCCGCACCGACACCCACGAGAGCCCCTGGTGGGTGGTCGACGCCGACGACAAGAAGACGGCCCGGCTCTCCTGCATCCGGCACCTGCTCTCGCTGGTGCCCTACGAGGACGTCTCGCCGCCCCCGCTCGAGCTCCCGCCCCGCCCGCCCCAGCAGGGCACCCACGTCCGCCCGCCCAAGGACTCCCAGCGCTTCGTGCCCAACCCCTACTAGCGTCCCGGCTCTGCGGACATCGGCCGAGGGGGTCGTCATGGGATCTGGGTGGGTTCGTCCGAGGGCGCTGGTGCTGGCCCTCGTCGTCGGTGTGGCCACGGTGGTGGGCGCGGCCGGGCCGGCCGCCGCCGCGCCCAGCGCCACCGTCGCACCGAGCACCGGGCTGCGACCGGGCGACACGGTGACGGCGAGCGGGTCCGGCTTCGCCCCCGACGACGTGGTCACCATCGCCCAGTGCGCCGACGGCGGCGGCTGCGCCCACCCGGACGGCGGCGTGGCGCCCCCGACGTTCGCGGTGGCCACGGTCGCCGGCGACGGCACGATCGGCGGCAGCATCCGGGTCGCCGCCTCGATCGGCGGGTACGGCTGCCGCCCGACGGGGTGCCGGGTGGTGATCAGCCGGCTCGTCGGCTCCGAGCCCACCGTCGTGGCCGAGGTCCCGCTCACCTTCGTCGCCCCCAGCCCGGCGGTGTACGTCACCCCGGCCACCGGGCTGCTCGACCGGCACCCGATCCAGGCCAACGCCTACGGCCTCGACCACGGCGCCCGCTACACGCTGACCCAGTGCGGGGGCACCACCGTCGCCACGTGTCGCACCGCCGCCGACGACGACCAGGGCGTCCCGCCGACGGGCCAGACGGTCACCGCCGTGGCCGACGCCTACACCGCGGCCAAGAGCCGGATGCGGGTGTTCCGGGAGCTGGAGGTGGGGGAGGCGACCTACGACTGCGCCACGGTCACGTGCCGGGTCGGCGTGGTCGACGCCCGGGGGACGCTGGTCGCATCGACGCCGCTCGGCTTCGCCGCCACCGGGCTCTACGTCTGGCCGCAGGCGACGCTCGAGGTCCTGCCCTCGGCCAGCGGGCTGAAGGACCAGCAGGTGCTGACGCTGCGGGTCAGCGGGATGAACCCGTGGGAGGGTCTCGGGGCCGGCTACGCCCTGGCCTCGATCGACCTCTGCTTCGACGCCCAGCCGACCGGCTGCCTGCCCGGTCTCGCTCCCGACCTGCAGCCGATCGGCCGCTACTACGCCATCGCCATCGGTCCCGACGGCACCGGCCAGGGCACCTTCGACCTCCGCCGCAACTTCTTCTGGCCCCCCGGCGAGCTGCGGGACTGCGCGGTCGAGGGCTGCCACCTGGTGGTGACCCAGCTGGTGCTGCAGGACTCGGGCAACCCCGAGACCAACCGGGTGCCGCTCGTGTTCGCCCCCGAGTGGGCGCCGTGGCCGAACGTCGACCGCTTCCTCACCGAGGGGGTCGAGGCGATCCGCGGCGCGCCGCTCGCCCCGGCGGCGCGATCGGAGATGGCGGCGGCGCTGACCGCCCACACCCTGCGGGGCACCGCCGCCCTCGTCCAGGCCGCTGGGGCCGGGACGCCGGGCGACGCCACCGTCGGCGAGGTGACCCGGCTCTACCGCGCCTTCTTCGGGCGGCGGGTCGAGACCGGTGGCCTCGGGTACTGGGTCGGCCGGCTGCAGGCCGGTGACACGGTCGCCTCGATCGGCCGGGCCTTCGGCGGCACGGCCGAGTTCCGGGCGCAGTACGACGGGCTGGGCAACGCCGAGGTCGTCACCCGGGCCTACGCCAACACCGTCGGCCGGGCCCCCGACCCCGGTGGCGCCGCCTACTGGACCGACCGGCTCGATCGGGGCCTGGCCCGCTCCTCGCTGATCCTCCACTTCGCCCGCTCGGCGGAGTTCCGGGCCCGCGAGGCCAACCGGGTCGCGGTCACCCGGGTCACCTGGGGCCTGCTCGGGCGAGCCCCGGGGCCGGTCGAGCTCACCCTCAACCCCGGCACCGTCGTCGCCGGGATCCTCGCCGTGCTTGCCCCGTGAACGAGAACGTGTTCTAGTCTCCGGCCGTGGCCCCTGACACGGAACAGCCAGATGTGCACGGAGCGAAGCGACCCAGCAAGCACGGTGCTCTGAGTCCGAGGCGTCAGCCGAGGACAGCCCGATGAGCGGCTCGGGTGAAGCCGGCGAGGTCCTCTCCGCTCCGCTGGTCATCGAGTACCCGTTCAAGCGCACGACCGGCCCCGTCATCGGCGCCTTCCTCACCGGCCTGCGGGAGCAGGTCCTGGTGGGGTCGAGGGCGGCCGACGGCCGGGTGATCGTGCCGCCTGCCGAGTTCGACCCGGTGACCGGTGAGGACCTCACCGAGCTGGTCGAGGTCGGCCCCGGCGGGACGGTCCAGACCGCCGCGTGGGTGACCAGCCCGCACGACAAGCACCCGCTGGACGAGCCCTTCGCCTGGGCCCTGATCACCCTCGACGGGGCCGACACGCCGATGCTCCACGCCGTGGCCGCCAGCGGTCCCGACGCCGTCGGCCCCGGCACCCGGGTCGTGCCCCGCTGGGCCGACGAGCGCGAGGGCCACATCACCGACATCGCCCACTTCGAGATCGAGGAAGACGCCTGATGCCGCCCGAGGTCAGCCTGCCCGCCTCCCTCCAGGACGTCGAGGCGGTTCGCAGCGTCCGCACGCCGGCCCAGCTGGACTACACGTTCACCGCGGGCGACGCCACCACCCGCTTCCTCCGGGGCATCACCCAGAAGAAGATCATCGGCCAGCAGGCCACCGAGACCAGCCGGGTCTACGTGCCGCCGCGCGGCGCCGACCCCGAGCTGGGCCAGGCCACGCCGATCGAGGTCGAGGTGGCCCAGGTCGGCACCGTCACCTCGTTCTGCGTCGTGAACGTGCAGTTCTACGGCTCGGTGATGGAGATCCCGTACGTCAGCGCCCTGATCATGCTGGACGGCGCCGACCTGTCGATCATGCACCTCATCCAGGAGGTGCCGGCCGACCAGGTCCACATCGGCATGCGGGTCGAGGCGGTGTGGCGCGACGACGCCGACATCGAGCCGACCCTCGAGTCGATCAAGTGGTTCCGCCCCAACGGCGAGCCGGACGACGAGTCGGTGCGCATCCCCGGCGAGGGCCACGGCACGGGCCTGGGCTCGTGGCCGGGCGGTGTCGCCCCCACCGAGGCGCTCGTCCGCAACCCCCGCACCGGAGAAGGAGGGCAGTCGTGAGGGACGTCGCCGTCATCAGCTTCGCCCAGACCCCGGCCCGCCGGAGCGTCCAGGAGCTCAACGAGGTCGAGATGCTCATGCCCGCGGTGCACACCGCGCTGGGCCAGGTCGACATGACCATCGACGACATCGGGTTCACCTGCTCGGGCTCGACCGACTACCTCGCCGGCGTCGGCTTCAGCTTCGTGTCGACGCTCGACGCCGTCGGCCCGTGGCCCCCGATCCAGGAGAGCCACGTCGAGATGGACGGGGCCTTCGCCCTCTACGAGGCCTGGGTCAAGCTCCAGCTCGGGGAGATCGACACCGCCCTCGTCTACTGCTACTCGAAGTCATCGCCCGGCGACCTGCCCATGGTGCTGACCCGGCAGCTCGACCCGATCCTCACCGGCCCGCTGTGGCCCGACTCGGTCAGCCTCGCCGCCCTCCAGGCCCAGGCCTGGCTGGATGCCAAGAAGGGCACCGAGGAGGACATGGCCGAGGTCGCGGCCCGGAGCCGCAAGGCGGCGCTCGACAACCCCAACGCCCAGCTGGCGTGGGACCGCCCGGCCGCCGACGTGCTGGCCGAGGAGCACCACATCGCCCCGCTGCGCCGGAGCGACTGCCCGCCGATCACCGACGGCGCCGCCGCCGTCGTGCTGGCCGCCGGCGACGTGGCCCGGTCGAAGGTCGAGCGCCCGGCCTGGATCCGGGGCATCGACCACCGCATCGAGCCGATCCACCTCGGCCTGCGGGACCTGACGGTCAGCGAGAGCGCCCGCATCGCCGCCGGCAAGGCCGGGGTGGCCGACGGCCCGGTCGACGTGGCCGAGCTCCACGCCCCCTTCACCCACCAGGAGCTGATCCTGCGGGAGGCCATCGGCCTGGGCGACGACGTGAGCATCAACCCCTCGGGCGGCGCCCTGGCCGCCAACGTGATGATGGCCGCCGGCCTCATCCGCATCGGCGAGGTCGCCACCCGCATCTCGGCGGGCGAGGCGAACCGCGGCGTGGCCCACGCCACCAGCGGGCCCTGCCTGCAGCAGAACCTGGTCACCGTGCTGGAAGGAGACGCCTGATGGGCAAGGACAGGGTCGCCGTCGTCGGCATCGGCCAGACCAAGCACCAGGCCACGCGGGGCGACGTCTCGATGGCCGGGCTCGTCCGGGAGGCCGCCCAGCGGGCCCTCGACGACGCCCACATGACGTGGACGGACATCGACGCCGTCGTGATCGGCAAGGCCCCCGACTTCTTCGAGGGCGTGATGATGCCGGAGCTGTTCCTGGCCGACGCCCTGGGGTCGACCGGCAAGCCGCTGTTCCGGGTCCACACCGCCGGCTCGGTGGGCGGCTCGACCGCCATCGTGGCCAGCCAGCTGATCCAGGCCGGCATCCACGAGCGGGTGCTGACGGTGGCCTTCGAGAAGCAGTCCGAGAGCGAGGCCATGTGGGCCCTCTCGCTGCCGATCCCGTTCACCCCGCCGCTCCACGCCGGCGCCGGCGGCTACTTCGCCCCCCACGTGCGCAGCTACATCCGGCGCTCGGGCTCGCCCGACCACATCGG
>JBQGCF010000096.1:0-3842 GCA_052038315.1 Iamia sp. | reverse complement strand
CAGCCTCGGCCGCCTCCTGTCCGACGCCGGCTACCGCACCCAGATGGTGGGCAAGTGGCACTGCGGCGACCAGCCCGGCTTCATGCCGACCAACCACGGCTTCGACCACTGGTTCGGCCTGCCCTACAGCAACGACATGGGCCGGCAGGTGCCGATGGAGGGCTGGGACATCCCCTTCGAGTACCCGCCGCTGCCGCTGATGCTCGACGACGAGGTCATCCAGCAGCAGCCGGACCAGGCCGCCCTGACCGAGCGCTACGTCGACGAGTCGGTCCGCTTCATCCGCGACTGCGCGGCCGCCGACGAGCCCTTCTTCCTCTACCTGGCCCACCTCTACTTCCACGTCCCGATCTACGTCCAGGAGCGCTTCGCCCGGGAGTCGCGGAACGGGACCTACGGCGCCGCGGTGGCCTGCATCGACTGGGCCGCGTCCGTCCTCCTCCACGAGCTCGACCGGCTGGGGCTCGACGACGACACCGTCGTGATCTTCACCAGCGACAACGGCTCTCGTGCGGTCGACGGCGGGAGCAACCAGCCCCTGCGGGGGACGAAGGGCACGACGTGGGAGGGCGGGATGCGGGTCCCCGGCATCGTCCGCTGGCCGGGGCGCATCGCCGCCGGCCGGGTCAGCGACGAGGTCGTCACGAGCATGGACCTCTACCCCACCCTCGCCGGGCTGTGCGGGGCGACCCTGCCCGACGACCGCACCATCGACGGCCGTGACATCTCGGTGCTGTGGTTCGACGAGACGGCGACGTCGCCCCACGAGGCCTTCCTCTACTACTGGATGGACGACCTGGAGGCGGTGCGGTCCGGGCGCTGGAAGCTCCACCTGGCCAAGCACGGCACCGCCTTCACCCGGCTCCACGACCTGGTGGCCGACCCGGCCGAGGCCACCGACGTCCAGGCCGACCACCCCGACGTCGTCGCTGCGCTGGAGGCCATCGCCGAGGCCGCCCGGGCCGACCTGGGCGACGCCCTGACCGGGCGGGTCGGGGCCGACACCCGGCCCATCGGCACGGTCGACGACCCGAAGCCGCTCACGACCTACGACCCCGACCACCCCTACGTCGTCGCCGAGTACGACCTCCCCGACCGGGGCTGATCGACTCGGATGGTGCCAGGCACCATCCGAGTTCGCGGTCGGGCAGGCTGGGCGGATGGACGACCGGTACGCCGACTTCCCCGACCTGACCTTCGACCGACCCGCCGACGGCGTGCTGCGGATCACCCTCGACGGGCCCGGCCTCAACTCGGTCGACCGGGCCGTCCACCGCCAGCTGGCCGACGTGTGGCTGGCCGTCGACCGCGACCCCGACACGAACGTCGCCCTCCTGCGGGGCGCCGGGCGGGCCTTCTCGGCCGGCGGCAGCTTCGAGATGGTCGAGGAGATCATGGACGACGAGGCCGCCCGCCTGCGCGTGCTGCGCGAGGCCCGGGACCTGGTGAAGAACGTGATCGACTGCTCCAAGCCGATCGTGTCGGCCATCCACGGCCCGGCCGTCGGCGCCGGGCTGTGCGCGGCGCTGCTGGCCGACGTCAGCGTCGCCGCCCGCACGGCCAAGATCATCGACGGCCACACCCGCCTCGGCGTCGCCGCCGGCGACCACGCCGCCATCTGCTGGCCCCTCCTCTGCGGCATGGCCAAGGCCAAGTACCTGCTCCTCACCTGCGACCCGCTGACCGGCGAGGAGGCCGAGCGCATCGGCCTGGTCTCGCTGTGCGTCGACGACGACGCCGTGCAGGACCGGGCCCTCGAGGTCGCCACCCAGCTGGCCGGCGGCGCCCAGTCCGCGATCCGCTTCACCAAGCACACCCTCAACCACTGGTACCGCCAGCAGCTCCCGATCTTCGACGCCTCGCTGGCCTACGAGTTCCTCGGCTTCACCGGCCCCGACGCCCGTGAGGGTCTGGCCTCCCACCGCGAGAAGCGGCCGCCGCGCTTCTCCGGACCCACATCCGAGTCCTAAACGGAATCCCCCAACGTTGGGGGGAGACCCAACCCTGAGGGCGGGGTGACCGAACCGTGCGCACATCCCCACCACCCAAAGGACCTGCACAGCACCATGCGCACCAAGAAGCCCTTCATGACCCTGCTGGCCCTGTTGGCCACCCTGTCGCTGGTCGCCGCCGCCTGCGGTGACGACGAGGACGACGCCAGCACCGACACCGGCTCGGACACCGAGCAGACCACCGCCGCCGACGAGGGCAGCGACACCTCGGCCGACGAGGGCTCCGACACGACCATGGCCGAGGAGGGCAGCGACGACACCATGGCCGAGGAGGGCGGCGAGGTCGCCGAGCCCGTCGGCGAGGCCTGCTCCGCCATCCCCGCCGACGGCGAGGGCTCGAGCGCCGGCATGGCCGACGACACCGCCGGCACCGCCGCCAGCAACAACCCCGTGCTGAGCACGCTCGTCGACGCCGTCACCGCCGCCGACCTGGTCGACGCCCTCAACGACCCCGCCGCCGAGTACACGATCTTCGCCCCGGCCAACGCCGCCTTCGAGAAGATCCCGGCCGCCGACCTGGAGGCCGTGCTGGCCGACACCGACATGCTGACCGACATCCTCACCTACCACGTCTACGACGGCGGGAAGATGGACGCCGAGGCCCTGGCCGGTGAGACCGAGCTGACCATGCTCAACGGCGACACCGTCTCGATCGCCGCCGACGGCGACACCCTGACCCTCAACGGCGAGTCGATGGTGATCTGCGGCAACGTCACCACCGCCAACGCCACGGTCCACATCATCGACACCGTCCTGATGCCCCCGGCGTGATCGCCTGACGGACTGACCCCGGATCCCCCGATCCACCCCCCGAACTCGGGGGAGAAGGTGCCGTAAACCGGTCACCTTCTCCCCCGAGTTCGTCGTTTTGGGGTCAGGTGACGAGCTGGGTGATGCCGTCGGTGTTGTCGCCCTCGACGGGGACGGCGAAGCCGGTGACCGTCCCGCTGATCAGGCAGCGCTCGGTCCCGCCCTCGATCACGACGCCGGGACCGGCGGCCGGGCGGTCACCGCGGCGGAACGACGTCAGCCCGCTGGCCACCACCGAGCGGCAACCGTCGAGCCGGAAGCCGGCGCCGGCGTTGGAGTCGGCTTGGCAGCCGACGAGCGACGTGCTGTCGGCGCCCCGCAGCACGAAGCCGTCGCCGAAGGAGTCCTGGGCCTGGCAGCCGGTCAGCTGGTTGCGCTGGCCGGTGACGACGAACTCGTCCTGGTCGAAGTAGCCCTTGCACCCGTCGAGCCGGTTGTTGGCCCGGGTCACGAGGAAGCCGGGGCCGCCGCTGCTGGCCACGTCGCAGGCGGTGAGGGTGCCGTCGGTGCCGCCGACGAGGATGCCGGCCCGGTCGCCGTCGGTCGCCGCCTTGGCGCACTCGAACACGACGGCGTGGATGACCCGGGTGGCGCGGACCTCGGCGGCGGTGCCTCCGCCGGGCGGGTCGACGCCGATGGCGATGCCGTGGCCGCCGAAGTAGGCGACGAGGACGTCGGCGATCAGGTGGAACGAGTCGCTGCCGGTGTAGGGCGTGAGCCCGCCCCGGTTGTTGCCCCGGAGGGCGATGCCGTGACGGCCGGCGCTCTGCTGGTCGGCACCGGTCGAGCCGTCGAGGGTCAGCTCGCGGACGGCGGTGTTGGCCGCCGGGGTGCCGTCGGCGTTCGCCTCGACGACCAGCGCCGGCTCGTCGACCCCCGGGAGCAGCTTGATGACCGTCCCCGGGCCCGAGCCCCGCACCGTGACGCCGGTGCGGAGGAAGAGGCTGCCGCCGATCGGGTACACGCCGGCGCCGACGTGCACGGTGCCGCCGCGCAGGGAGCCGGCGCCCTCGGCGGCGG
>JBQGCF010000095.1:0-2702 GCA_052038315.1 Iamia sp. | reverse complement strand
TTCGAGTACGACGTCACCGGCGGCCGCTACGAGGAGCAGGACTTCGCCGCCTCCGGCTCCGGCATGCTCCACGCCGGCACGGTCGTGAAGCTGGGCTACCGGCCCGGACTCGACCGGGCCGCGGTCGTCGACCTGGCCCTGAAGGCGCTCTGGACGGCGGCCGACGAGGACAGCGCCACCGGTGGCCCCGACGCCCGCCGCGGCATCTGGCCGGTCATCGCCACGATCAGCGCCGACGGCTACCAGCGGGTGCCCGACGACGAGCTGGCCACCCGCTTCGCCACGATCCTCGAGGACGACGACGCCGCCCGGTCCACCGCGGCTCCGGCCGGGGGGTCCCTCGGAGGTGCAGCCCGATGAGCATGCCGTTCTACGTCGCACCCGAGCAGGTGATGAAGGACCGGGCCGACTACGCCCGGAAGGGCATCGCCCGGGGTCGTTCGCTGATCGCCGCCGTCTGCTCCGACGGCATCCTCCTCTGCGCCGAGAACCCCTCGGCCACCCTCCGGAAGATCAGCGAGATCTACGACCGCATCGCCTTCGCCGGCGTCGGTCGGTACAACGAGTTCGACCAGCTCCGGGTCGCCGGGGTCCGCCACGCCGACCTCAAGGGCTACTCCTACAGCCGCGAGGACGTCGACGCCCGCAGCCTGGCCAACGCCTACGCCCAGGCCCTCGGCCAGGTCTTCACCCACGAGATGAAGCCGCTGGAGGTCGAGATCCTGGTGGCCGAGGTCGCCCACGAGGGGGGCCGGGACCAGCTGTTCCACATCCTCTACGACGGCACGGTCATCGACGAGCCCGAGCGGGCGGTGCTGGGCGGCGACGCCGAGGCCATCGCCGAGCGCTTCGAGGCCGGCCACGACCCGGCGGCGACCACGACCGACGTCCTGGCCGTCGCCGTCGGGGCCCTCGCCGGTCCCGACCGCACCCTCGGCGCCGAGGCCATCGAGGCCGCCGTCCTCGACCGGGCCAACGGCCGCCGCACCTTCCGCCGCCTGAGCGACGAGGAGATCACCGCCGCCATCGCCGCGGTCGACACCGCCGCCCGCGACGATGCCGCCGAGGAGGCCACCGTCGACGAGATCGACGCCGTCCTGGAGGACGACCTCGACGACGACGACTGACCCGGTCGAGCGCCGGCGGGTCGTCACGGACGCGCTGGCGATCGGTGGGGTGACGGGGGCCTACGGGATCTCGTTCGGCGCGGTGGCGGTGGCGGCCGGGCTGAGCCCGCTCCAGGCCTGCGCCCTCAGCCTGCTGATGTTCACCGGCGGGTCGCAGTTCGCCATGGTCGGCACCATCGCCGGCGGGGGAGGGGCGTGGGCCGGCGCCGCCACGGCCGCCCTGCTCGGGGTGCGCAACGCCTTCTACGGGCTGGAGCTGACGCCGATCCTCCGCCTGCGCGGCGTGAGGCGGGTCGGCGGGGCGCAGCTGGTGATCGACGAGTCGGCGGCCATGGGCGTGGCCCAGCCGACCCCCGAGCTCGGGCGGCTGGGCTTCTGGGCCACCGGCACCGCCGTCTTCGTCGGTTGGAACGCCATGACGCTGGTCGGGGCGGTGGGCGCCTCGGCCCTCGACGACCCCGGCGTCCTCGGCCTCGACGTGGCCGGCCCGGCCGCCTTCGTCGCCCTCCTCGCCCCCCGGCTGACCGGCCGCGAGCCGTGGGCGGTCGCCCTGGTCGCCGCGGCCCTGGCCCTGGTCGCCGCGCCGCTCGTCCCCGCCGGCGTCCCCGTCCTCATCGCCGCCGCCGTCGCCCTCACCGTCGGCCTGCGGGGCCACGGCCCCGAGGAGCCGGTCTGATGTGGGCGGCGATCCTGGTCGGGGCGGGGGCCTGCTACCTGATCAAGCTGGCCGGGCTGTCCGTCCCGGAGCGGGTCCTGACCGATGCCCGGGTGCGGCGGGTCGCGGCCCTGCTGCCCGTCGCCCTGCTGGCCGCCCTCATCGCCCTCCAGGCGGCCACCGACGGGAAGGCCGTCGCCCTCGACGCCCGGCTCGCCGGGCTGGCCGTGGCCGTCGTCGCCCAGTGGCGGAAGGCCCCCTTCCTCCTCGTCGTGGGCCTGGCCTGCGCGACCACCGCGGGCGTGCGCCTCCTCACCTGACCCGCGCCGATAGGGTGCCGAGCAGTGGAGAAGCGCATCTACGGGCTCGAGAACGAGTACGGCGTCACCTGCGTCTCCCGCGGCCAGCGGCGGCTGAGCCCCGACGAGGTGGCTCGCTACCTCTTCCGGCGGGTCGTGTCGTGGGGCCGCAGCTCCAACGTCTTCCTGGCCAACGGCGCCCGGCTGTACCTCGACGTGGGCAGCCACCCGGAGTACGCCACGCCCGAGTGCGACTCGGTCCACGACGTCGTCGTCCACGACAAGGCCGGCGAGCGCATCCTCGAGCAGCTGCTCGGCAGCGCCGAGGCCCGCCTCCGGGACGAGGGCATCCGCGGCGACATCTTCCTCTTCAAGAACAACACCGACTCGGCCGGCAACTCCTACGGCTGCCACGAGAACTACCTCACCAGCCGGCGTGACGACCTGGGCCACTACGCCGAGGTCCTGATCCCGTTCCTGGTCAGCCGGCAGATCTACGCCGGCGCCGGCAAGGTGATGCACACCAGCCGGGGCGCCCAGTACTCGATCAGCCAGCGGGCCGAGCACATCTGGGAGGGCGTCAGCTCGGCCACCACCCGCAGCCGCCCGATCATCAACACC
>JBQGCF010000094.1:0-25698 GCA_052038315.1 Iamia sp. | reverse complement strand
CTCCAGGAACGTCGCGTTGATCGTGCCCAGGCCATCGCTCACCCGCGGGTCCCACATGTAGCGGGGCAGCGAGGAGCGCGGGTCCGAGTCGGCGTAGCCGGTCGGGTACTGGTACCAGGTGGTCGGCCAGCTCCCCGTGGTGGGCGTGCCGTCCCGGGTGTCGGTCGTGGCGAGGAGCAGCCCGTCCTCGTTGTGCCAGAAGACCTTGGCGATCCCGTTCTCGTCGACCTCCTGGTGCAGGAAGCCGAGGGCGTCGTAGGTCCACGTGGCCCGGTCGCCGGCCTCGTTGGTCCGACCGAACAGGCGGTCCTCTCCGTCGAAGTCGTAGACGAGGCTCGTCGGGGCGGGCGACCCGGCCGGTCGCTGCGCCGGGACGTCCGGCTGGGTGACGGTCGTCCGACTGCACCCGGTCTCGCCTGCGGTCGGGCAGGGCTGGTTCGTGTAGCCGTAGTGCCACCAGCTCCCGGCGCCGTCGCGACGGGACAGGACGCGCGCCACCGGCGCCGGCGGGACGCTGACCATCAGCTCGACCTTCAGCTCGCCGTTGCGATGGGCCGTGCGCATCGGTCCGGGCGGACCACTCGTGCCCTGGTTGAAGTAGGTGTAGGTCCAGCAACCGGTGTCCGGCGCCGGTCGCGGATCGCAGACGCTAGCGAGGAGCGGCCCGTCGTAGGTGTAGTCCCAGGTCAGCCGGTCCGACGGCGGGCCCACGTGGATGGCCTCGACCCGACCGCCGGCCCAGTCGATCTCGACGCTGGTCCCGATCCCGCTGATCTCGGTGACGGGTTGGAACGGGTTGTCGCGCTCGAAGGTGACCTCGGCGCCGTCGGGACGGAAGACGGACGTCAGCTGGCCCTGCAGGTCGAAGTGGTGGATCGAACCGTCCGCCGTCCGCCACTGGTAGGCACCGGTCGCCACCACCCGGGTCAGCACGTCGGAGCTGCCGAGGGGGCCGCGGTAGGTGTCCTCGGCGGACCCGACCGGTCTCGTGTTGCGGGCCCACCGCTCGACCCGCCCGTCCGACCGGTGGAGGTCGAGGGTGTCCGGCAACGAGCCCAGCGTCCCGACCTCGAGCCTCACGTCGAGGAGGCTCGACCACCCCCGACCGAAGACCCCATCCACCTCGTAGCCCTTGGCGTTGTAGAGCCGGGAGATGACGAAGGCCATGTCCGCGTTGCCGATGCTGGCGTCATCGACCCGAGCGACGTAGTTGCCGTTGCGGAGGTCGACACCGCCGTCCATCGCCGTGGCGCCGGCGGCCCCCCACTGGGCGGAGGCCACCTGCAGGGGGGTGGCGATGACCGCCGAGGCCGAGGCGAAGTTGCTCTGCTGGGTCGAGGTTCCCTCCCGGATGAACCCCCACCAGTAGGCGCTCTCGTTCCACCGGGGAACGGCAGCGGGAGGGGTCCACGACGACGCCGATTGCCACCCTGAGCTCTGGCAGCCGGTGGTGGCCGACGGGAACGTGCTCGGCACGGTCGGTCCCGGGCAGATGCGGAAGAAGTACTGGATCGGCACCGGGTGCTCGTCCGGATCCTCCGCATCGATGTGGAGGACGGGTGTCCGGGTGTGGACGACCTCGCCGTTGAGCGGGCTGCTGCCCGTGAAGATCGGCTTGTAGTCGACGACGCGGATGACGGTCCACGCCCGTGGGACGTCCTCGGAGGAGAACCAGAAGTCGCCCTCGTCGAGCATGTCCCACCACACGTCGTACAGGCCCGGGGGTACGGCGCGGATGTTGGCGACGAGGTTGATCACCTCACCGGGCGAGACCGCCTCCGGGAGGAGCGTCCGGGTCTGCGAGTTGGGCACCTCGGTGGTGGTGCCCGAGTAGTACATCCGGTAGCCGAGGCGGATGTCGCCACCAGCGGGCCACGTCGTCGTCCCGAGGTTGCGGACCTGAACGGGGAACTTGCCCGTGCGGTTGGCGCGGGTGTCGATCCCGTCGTGCCAGTCGTCGCCCGGGTTGTACGACGCCCCCCACGGGGTCCAGTCGACGCGGAGGACGTTGCTGGTCCCGGTGCCGAACCGCTTGCCCGTCCCGGCGTCGCCGGCGGAGCCCGATGGGACGCGGAGCGTCAACCCGTCGTTGGGGTAGGTGCCGCTGACCCACCCCTGGACCAGGGACCGCACGTTGAACTCGGCGAAGTCCGCCGGGCACCCCGGGCCACCGCCGTGGGCGTACGACTGGGTGTCGACCGGTGTGCTGGAGTACGCCGCGCCGGGCCAGGTGGTCATGGTCGAACCGGACCACGACGCGGTCACCCGATAGACACCGATCGGCTTCGGGGTGCAACCTCCCGCCGAGAAGGAGTTCCATGCGTAGAGGGTCGCCGCGGTGATGTACTCACCGCTGCTGAGGCCCAGGTAGAACTTCATGTAGGCGGCGGTGAGGGACCCGCCCTCCGGCCCCGCCCGCAGCTCGGCGGCGCCGGACCGGTCGCCGGGCGAGCCCTGCTTCACGTAGGTGTCGTCGAAGGGGTTGCGCTCGATGGTCGTGGGGTCGACGCGCACCGGGTACACCCTGGCCGGGTCGTCGAGCCACGCGCGGTCGGCGGTGACGACGAGCACCGGGCCCGAGGCGCGTTCGATCAGCTCGTACCGGACCAGGTCCGAGCGTGCCCCCCCACCGGGGGCCGAGTCGACCATGAACCCGGGTGGGATCGAGGCCACCGCCTCACCGTCGGGTCCCTCGAAGGCCACCCCGCCGGCATCGTCGAGCACCGGCTCCGCACCGTCGAGCTCCAGCGGGAACTCCCAACGGTCGGCGGCGAACGGCGAGGCGAGGACGATCGTCTCCTTGAGCCCGGTGCCCACGCTCTCGAGCTCGAGATCCGTGTTGGGCAGGACGTCCTCGTACACGGCGACGGCGCCGTCGACCGCCGGCTCCACCGACTCGGCGCCGGTCAGGCCGAAGGCGATGCTGACATCGCCGTCCAGCTCGATCAGGGCCAGCTCGTCGTCGTCGGCCTCGGCGGCCAGCTCGATGGCGACCGGTGCGGGCCCGTTCTCGTAGCCGCCGCCGTCTGCCTCGTCCAGGGAGGGATCGATCTCCACCCAGCGGCCGTCGACCCGCACGTGGACCGGATCGGCGTACGCCTCGGTCGTGAACGAACCGTCTCCGTTGTCGTAGGTCTTGGTGCGCTCACCCCTCCGCTCGACGACCTCCTCGGCCTCGGGCCCGGGGGGCGCGGCGTCGGTCGGAGGCGTCCGCTCCTGGACGGTCTCCACGATCTCCGCCTCGGGCTCGGTGGCGGCCTCCGGGAGCACGGCCCCGAGATCACCGAGGACCGGGTTGGCGCCGGGCACCTCGGGGCCACCGGCGACCTCGTCCCCGTCGGCGCCGGTGTCGGCGGACTCGGCCTCGTTGCCGACCGCCGCAGCGCGCTGCTCGGCCAGGTCGTCATCACCGGCGGCCGTGACCAGCGCCTCGGCCGAGCGGACCAGTCCCGGCAGCGCGGCACCCATCGGCACCGCCGGAGCCGCCTCGGCCCGGCCGGCCGGCACGGGCAGCCCGACGCTGACGATGACCGACGCCAGCACGATGGCCACGACCCGTACTCGACCTGCACCTGCGCGTCGCCGCGTCGAATCCACCATGACCTCCGGGGGGCTGTGCCACCCGCCCGGCCTGGTCGACCGCTTCCACCGGAGGCGAGGTCAATGTCGCACAGCCGGGTGGAGTGATCAAGGGTGTTTCGGCGCAGCGTTCCTGCTGGTCATGACGGCGCGTGTCCCGACCTCGACGGTGCCCAGATCCTGGGCGATGCCGGGTTCGAGGAGGCGGAACCGGTCGCCGATCTCGAGGGGCTGGCGGGCGAGGAGGCGGCGGACGGCGGCCGGGCCCTCGCGGAAGTGGCTCCAGCCCTCGCAGTGGACGGGGGCGACGACCCGGGCCTCGACCGTGCGGCACAGCCGGACGGCCGAGCGGGCCGTCATCGTGTAGCGGAGCGGGCCGGTGACCGGGAACCGCACGCCGCCGAGGTGCAGCACGGCGACGTCGACGTCGATCCGCCGGGCCACCTGGCGCAAGCCCCGGAACCACACCGTGTCACCGGAGATCCAGATGGCGCCCCGGCTCCGGCCCTCGACGGTGAGGGCGAAGCCGACCACGTCGCCGACGATCGGGCGGGACAGCGGCGGGCCGTGGCGGCAGGGCGTGGCCCGCACGGCGAGGGTCGCCCGGCCCGGGTGCTCGAGCCGGGTGATGTCCCACGGCCGGAGGCCGACCGCCGCGCCCCCCAGCCGCCGGGCCCCGGCGTGCGTCGTGAGCACGGTCGGGACCCGGGCCAGCAGGGCACGGCCCTCGTCGTCGAGGTTGTCGGCGTGGTGGTCGTGGGTGAGGAGGACGGCGTCGACGGGCAGGACGTCGTCCGGGGCGAGGGCGGGTCCGGCGACCTTGGTCGACGACGTGCCCCAGCCGAAGGCGTAGCGCCGGCCGGGCGGGTCGAAGGTGGGGTCGGTGAGGAGCCGCCACCCGTCGACCTCGACCAGGACCGTCGGCCCGCCGACGTGGGTCAGCCGGACGTGCATCAGACCGCTGCGCCGGTCGCGGCCGGGCGGGCGTGCCGCAGGGCCCAGTCGAGGGCGTGGTCGGCCACCGCCTCCCAGCCCGGCGCCGAGGGCAGCAGGTGCGGGCCGGGGAACACCTCGTGCTCGGTGATCGTCCCCGGGGCCTTGTAGTGCTTGGCGTTGGACGCCTGGATCTTGGGCGGCATCAGGTGGTCCTGGTCGCCCGAGACGAACAGCAGCGGGGCCCGATCGGGGTTCTTGTAGTCGACCCACGTGTCGGCGTGGCCGGGGTGGATGTTGGCCAGGGCGCTGCCCCAGAAGATCGGCCCCGAGGCGGGGACGTGGTAGCGCTCGTAGAGGGCCTGCGACTCCTCCGGGGTGAAGGTGTTGGTGAAGGCGTAGGTCCAGTGCTCCAGGTCCAGGCCGACCGCCTTGTGGCGGGTGCCCGGGTGGCCGAGGATCGGGAAGGTCGCCTTCACCTGCGACAGCGGGATCGTCTTGACGCCCTCGGTGGGGGCGCTGTTGATGGCGACGCCGGCCGCGCCGAGGCCCTTGTCGAGCAGCAGCTGGGTGAACACGCCGCCGGCGGAGTGGCCCATGATGATCGGCGACCGGTCGAGGCCGCGGACGAGCGTCTCCAGCCGGTCGATGATCTGCGGGACGGTGACGGCCTCGATCGGGCTCGGGTCGGCGTTGAGCGCCTCGACCTCGACCTCGAAGCCGGGGTAGGCGGGGGCGTGGACGGTGAAGCCCTTGGCCTCGTAGTGGCGGATCCAGTCCTCCCAGCTCCGGGGCGTGACCCAGAAGCCGTGGATCAGGACGATCGTGTCGGGGGTGGTCATGGCTCTTCTCGTTTCGTGGGTGGTGGAGGTGGATGGGTTCAGGCCTTGGCGAACTCGAGCAGGTCGTTCCCGAGCCGCTCCCTGTGGGTGTCGGTGATGCCGTGGGGCGCGCCCTCGTAGGTGATGAGCCGGGCACCGTCGACCAGGACCGCCGACGCCTTGCCCCCGACCTCGTAGGGGACGACCTGGTCGTCGTCGCCGTGGATGACGAGGGTCGGGACGTCGAAGGCGGCCAGGTCGCCGCGGAAGTCGGTCTCCGAGAAGGCCCTGATGCACTCGTAGGCGTTGCGGTGCCCGGACTGCATCCCCTGGAGCCAGAAGGCGCGCCGGATGCCCTCGGACACCTCGGCGCCCGGGCGGTTCTGGCCGAAGAAGGGCCCGTCGGCCAGGTCCCGGTACAGCTGCGAGCGGTCGGCGAGCGACCCGGCCCGGATGCCGTCGAAGACCTCGATCGGCACGCCGCCGGGGTTGTCGTCGCGCTGCACCATCAGCGGCGGCACCGCCGAGACGAGGACGATCTTGGCCACCCGGCCGGTGCCGTGGCGGCCGACGTAGCGGCTGACCTCGCCGCCGCCGGTCGAGAAGCCGACCAGCATGACGTCGCGCAGGTCGAGGGCCTCGATCAGGGTGGCCAGGTCGTCGGCGTAGGTGTCCATCTCGTTGCCGTCCCAGGTGCGGGTCGAGCGGCCGTGACCCCGGCGGTCGTGGGCCACCACCCGGAAGCCGTTCTCGGCGAGGAAGAGGGCCT
Organism: Iamia sp.; assembly: GCA_052038315.1. Taxonomy (GTDB): domain Bacteria; phylum Actinomycetota; class Acidimicrobiia; order Acidimicrobiales; family Iamiaceae; genus Iamia. Next base: position 19,596 of record JBQGCF010000094.1, on the reverse strand, counting down.
GGGCCTCCCAGCTGTCGGCGTCGAGCGGCCAGCCGTGGCTGAGGACGATCGGCGGCCCGTCGCCCCAGTCCTGGTAGTGGATCTGGGCTCCGTCGGACACGGTCACGTAGGGCATGGGATCGGGCTCCTGTTCGGTGCGACCCCCGAGCGGGCCGGCAGAGCGATCGTCCTGCGCACCGGGACCGGTCGCATCTCGCGTGGCGCGTAGTCCGCGTGGCCTGCGTGGCCCGCGTGGCCGCGTCAGCCGGCCCGCGGTGCCGACCTCAGGCCGCGGCGAAGGCGGCGACGATCAGCTCGACGACGGCATCGGGCTGGGACACCATCGCCAGGTGCGAGGCCTCGACCTCGACCACCTCGGCGTCGGCCCGCTCGGCCATCGCCCGCTGGGCGTCCGGCGGGATCAGGTCGTCCTCGGTGGCCACCAGGTACGACGTCGGGATCGACGCCCAGGCCGGCGGGCCCGACGGCTCGGTCAGCGTGGCCGACGACCCCGGCCGCTGGGTGAGGGCGAGGATCTGGGCCTCCTCCTCGGTCAGGTCGCCGGCGAAGACGTCGTGGAAGGCGTCGGGGGCGACGTAGCCCTCGCTGCCCTCGGTGCCGTCGGGCAGGGGGTACGGCTCGAGGACGAGGGCCTCGCCGCCGAGCGTGCTGCCCGGGTGCTCGGCGAGCAGGCCGCCGACGGTGTCGCCCTCGTCGGGGGCGAAGGCGGCGACGTAGACGAGGTCGGTGACGTCGGGGTCGTCCAGCGCCGCGTTGGTCATCACCATGCCGCCGTAGGAGTGGCCCACCAGGACGATCGGGCCCTCGATCGTGCCGAGGAAGGTGCGCAGGTAGGCGGCGTCGGAGGCCAGGCCCCGGAGCGGGTTGGCCGGCGCCACCACGGGGAACCCGAGGTCGAGCAGGCGCTGGGCCACCGCCGACCACCCGGCGGCGTCGGCGAAGGCGCCGTGGACGAGCACGACGGTCGGCTTGGGCCCGTCGGGGACGTCGATGGCCACCGTCTCGGTGGTGGTGGTCGTGGTGGGTCCTGCGGTCTCGTCGTCGCCGCAGGCGCCCAGGAGGACGGCGCAGGCGAGCCCGGCGACGGTGACGCGGACGCCGGTGCGGAGCGGGGATCGGTCTCGGTGCTGCTGGTGTCGGTGCTGGTGGTACGTGGTCATGGGCCGATCGTCGGCCCACCCCGTCCTCGTCGCATCCGGCGAACCGCGTAGTCCTTCTGCTCGGGGATGCTCAGGCCGAAGGTCACCGACGAGAGCCGGAGGACCGCGGTGACGACGATCCCGGCGACCGCGGCCACGCCGATCGACACCCCGAGCTCGCTGCCGAGGGCCACCACCGCACACCCGCCGCCGGCGGCCACCGCGTAGAGCGAGCCGACGTAGAGGATCGTCGGGGAGGTGTCGACCAGGACGTCGCGCAGGACGCCGCCCCCGACGGCGGAGGCGATCCCGACGAACACCGCCGGCACGATCGGCACCCCGACCCGCAGCGCCTTGGTGGTGCCGAAGACCCCGAACATCCCGATGACGACGGCGTCGAGGCCGATGATCAGCCTCTCGATGCTGTGGAGGACCCCGGCCAGGGCCATCCCCCCGAGGGCGGCGACCACGGCCACGATCACGTACCAGTTGCTCTGCAGCGCGGCCGGCAGCTCGTCGAGCAGCAGGTCGCGGATGACGCCACCGCCGAAGCCCAGGACGACGCCCATCACCCCGACCCCGAGCATGTCGAAGCGACGCTCCTCCCGCAGCTCGAAGGCGAACAGCGCGCCCTGCACCCCGCCGACGCCGACCGCCAGCAGGTCCGCCCACAGCGGGATGACGAACGTGTCCACGACCTCGCATCGTGCCAGCGCAGGTGTCGGTTCACCCAGGACGGACCGGGGAGCCGGCCGGCCATGTCCGAGGTCCTGCCGCTGAGCGTCGTCGTCCCGGTGCGCCACGAACGACCGGACCCCGGCCTCGCCGCCCGGCTCGCTGCGGTGGCCGAGCACGTGGCCGAGGTGATCGTCGTCGACGGCTCCGATCCGGCGGTGCAGGAGGCGCACGCCCGCACCTGGCCGGCGGCGGTCCGCCACCTCCGCCTGGCCGAGGAGGACCGCACGCCCAACGGCAAGGTCGGCGGGGTGCTGGCCGGCGCCCGGGCCGCCGGGCACGAGGTCGTCGTGATCGCCGACGACGACGTCCTCTGGCAGCGGCACCAGCTGGAGCGGGCCCACGCCGTCATGGCCGCCACCGGCCTCGCCGCCCTCCGCCCGCAGAACCGCTACACCGAGCCGACCCTGGTGGCCCGGTGGGACACCGGCCGGACGCTCATCCAGCGGGCGCTCGGCGGGGACTGGCCCGGCACCGTGGTCGTGCGGCGCTCGGCGCTGCTGCCCGGCGGCTACCGGGGCGACGTCCTGTTCGAGAACCTGGAGCTGGAGCGGGAGCTGGTCCGGCGGGGCGGGACGGTCGCGGTCGACCTGCGGCTGGTCGTCGACCGGGTGCCGCCGACGCCCCGGCACTTCCTCGGCCAGCGGGTGCGCCAGGCCTACGACGAGATGGCCCGACCCGCCCACCTGGCGGCCGAGCTGGCCCTGCTGCCGATCGCCGTCGTCGGCGGCCGGCGGGCCGTCGCCGCCCTGGCCGTCGGCGCCGTCGCCCTGGCCGAGGTCGGTCGCCGCCGGGCCGACGGCCGGGCCTCGTTCCCGCCCACCAGCGCCCTGTGGGCCCCGGCGTGGGTCGCGGAGCGGGCGGTCACCTCCTGGCTGGCGGTCGGCGCCCGCCTCCGCGGCGGCGTGAGGTACCGCGACGGCCGCCTCCGCACCGCCGCCGGCCCACCACCGTCGCCCACCTCATCGAGCCCGGGTGGCGACGAGGTCCCGGAGGAGGTGGTCGCCGCCCCTGATCGTGACGTGGCCGTCGAGGGTTGATCCGACGGACAGCAGCGTGGCCAGCCCGGCGGCGTCGATGACGGCGGTGCGACCACGCCAGCGCAGGTCCACGTCGAGGTGCGGTTCCACGGGCCAGGGCCCCTTCCGATGGGGTGATCGATGAGTGGGGGATCGCCGGGGCGTCGAACGGAGCATGACCTCGGTGCTGACCCACATGTGCATGTCGCTCGACGGCTTCGTCGCCCAACCCGACGACGGGCCCGGGGAGCTGTTCGACTGGTACTTCGGCGGTGACGTCGTGGTGCCCAGCGCCCAGGAGGGGATGGCCTTCTCGGTCGACGCCGCCAGTGCCCCGATGCTGCGGGACCTGACCTCCGGCTGCGGGGCGCTGATCGCCGGGCGCCGGCTGTTCGACATCGCCGACGGCTGGGGCGACACCCATCCGGCGGGGGCGCCGGTCGTCGTGGTGACGCACCGCCCGCCGCCCGACGACGCCGCCGAGCGCTTCCCCCGCACGACCTTCGTCGGCAGCGTCGAGGAGGCCGTCGCCACCGCCCGGCGCATCGCCGGCGACCGCTTCGTCACCATCGCCAGCGCCGACATCATCCAGCAGGCCCTGCGCCTGGGCCTCGTCGACGAGATCTGCGTCAGCGTCGTCCCCGTGCTCTTCGGCACCGGCGTCCGGTACTTCGGCGACCTGGTCGGCCCCCACGTCCTGCTCGACGACCCCACGGTCGTCGAGGGCACCCGGGCCCTCCACCTACGCTACGCGGTGCGGCGCTGAGGGCACCGTCGTCGTGGACCGACGCCCCGGGGGAACCGGGCGGGGCCCTAGGGTCGGCGGCCCATGGGAGGGGCACCGACCTACGTGCTCGGGTACCGGACGCCCTTCGCATGGCTCCGGGTCGACGCCACCGAGACCGTCACCTGCGCCCGGTGCGGCCGGGCGGCGGAGCGCACCGTCCCGGTGCTGGTCGACTGGCTGGACCGGACGTCGGTCGCCGACCAGGCGGGCGCGGCGAGCGGCTCGAGCTGCCCGGCATGCGGCGCCGCCGTCCCGGCGGGTCTGCCGCTGCTCCAGTACCGGACGGGCGACGTCGTCGGGCTGCTGATGGGGTTCCCGGCGGAGAGCGATCCGGACGACGATCGACGGGTCATCGGCGAGGTGCTGGCCGTCGCCCAGTCGGACGGCGGGCCGAGCCGGGTCGAGGGGGCCCGCTCGCTGGTCGCCGTCCGGCTGGCGTGGTGGGGCGACGTCTGCCGGCGCCCGCTCGGACCGGCGCTGGTCGGTGCCGAGCACCTCCCGATCCCCGAGAGCGCGGAGGAGCAGGCGCGCTGGCTGGCCGACACCGTCGCCGCCCTCGACCTGCCCCCGATCGCGAGCCCGCTCGCCGACTACCTGGAGGCGCCCGACGCCGAGGCGGCCGTCGAGGTCGTGCGGCGCCACCCGGTGCTGGTCGACCCTCGGTGGCAGGTGACCGTGCAGGCGCTGGCCCGGATGGTGCGGGCGGACATGCCCGACGACGACGCGCTGTCGGTGACGAGCCGCGTCGCCACCCTCCGCTCGATCGCCCAGCTGGGGCCGACCGGCTACGTCCCCGCCGAGCTGACCGGCCCGCTCGGCCGCCAGGCCGCGGCCGCCCACGCGGCGGACCCGGCGGAGCGGCCGGCGCTGGTGGCGGCGCTGGTCGAGGCCCTCGACGAGGCCGAGCCGACCCCGTTCACCACCTCCCTCTACGGATCGGCGACCTACATGCTGCTGACCGTCGAGACCCGGTCCCCCGCCGACCACGAGCTCCTGGCGATCGTCGCCGACAAGGCGGTGGCGGCGGCGGAGGCGGTCCACGGCCGCGCCAGCGGTCCGTACTGGGCCGCCTGCCTCAACCTCGCCGTCGTCATCGAGGAGCAGCCCGACGGCGACGGCGGGGAGAACATCGCCCGGGCGGCCCGCATCCTGGACGCCATCGCCGCGCCGGCGGCCCGGGCCGGTCACAGCATCGTGGCGGACATCGCGACCAACCACGTCTCCCTGGCGACGATGCGGACGGGCCGGCGGGGCGACGCCACCGAGACCGCCACCCGGCTGGCCGCCGATGCCCGCCACATCGCCGACCTGCTGAGACCCGACGACCGGCGGAGCCAGTTGGCGTCGATGGTGGACGAGGCGGCCACGCTGCGGGCCCGGATGACGGGCGGCCGGCTGGCCGGCGCGCAGCGCGCCGTCGAGCTGCTGGCCACGGCGCAGGAGATCGACGCCGAGACCCCGACCCTCACGCCGTCCGAGGCCGCCCTGGTCGCCGGCAACCTCGCCAACGCCCTCTTCCAGCAGTGGGAGCTGGCGCCCGACACGGTCGACCCGGAGGCCGTCGTGGCCGCCTGCGATGCCGCCGTCGAGCGGGCCGGGTCGCTCGACCGCCTCCACCAGGTCGCCATCGACGTCGTGGCGAACTGCGGCAGCGTTCTGACCCAGCTCCACGTCGCAGCCGTGCAGGCCGGGCGCCCGGACCCCGACCTGTGGGCCCGCGCCCGGGACCTGCTGGAGGATGCCCACCGGCGATCGTCGGAACGCCACCCGGCCGGCGCCCCGCAGCGGCTGCGCGCCGCGGTGAACCTGGCGGCCGTGTACGGCACCACGCCCGATGGCCGACAGCCGGCGGACCCCGAGCGGGCGGCGCGCCTCATGGAGGAGGTGATCGGGACCGACCCCGACCCGACGAGCGACTTCACCCTCGCCGCGGCCACGAACCTGGGCCAGCTCCGCATCGGCCAGGGGCGGTGGAGCGAGGCGGCCGACGCCTACGCGGTGGCGCGGGCGGCCCAGGTCGCGCAGATCCGGGGGGCGCGGACGACGGAGAGCCGTCTCGCCGAGATCGTGAAGACCGCCGACCTGGCGTCCCGGCGGGCCCTCGCCCTGGCCCGGGCCGACCGGTGGGACGAGGTCCCGTCGGCGATCGAGGAGGCGCGCGGCCGGCTCGTCGACCGGAAGCCCCCGAGCGGCCCGTCCGAGGCCCGGGCCGACGGCGCGGGGGACGGGTCCGACGGCGTCGCCATCGCCCACCTCGCCACGTGCGACTACGGCACCGTCGGCCTGGTCCAGCGCCCCGACGGCCGCCCGTTCGGCTTCACCACGCCCCTGACCGCCGGCGTCCTCAAACCCCTGGTCAACGATCTCGTGCTGGCCGCCACCAAGACGGCACGCCGGGCCGCCTTCGATCGGCTCGCTGCGCACGTGGCCGACATCGTCGAGGCGACGGCCGCCATCCTCCGGGCGTCGGACGAGCCGGTCGGGCGACTCCGCATCGTGACCGGCGGGCCGTTGTCCGCCTGCCCGCTCCACGCCGTCGGGGACGCCACCGGGCGGCCGCTCGTCGCCGACTGGCCCGTCGAGTACGCCACCACCGGGCCGGCGCCGGGGCCCGGCACCGTCGCCTCCCCCACCCACCCGGTGGCCATCTCCGACCCGGGCGGCGACCTGCCCTTCGCCCGCAGCGAGGTCGAGGCGGTCGCCCGGTACGGCGCCGACCTCCGGACGGCGCCGGAGGGGTGGTCCCGGCGGGCCTGGTTGCTCTCCGAGCTGCCCCGCGCCGACCTGCTCCACCTCGCCACCCACGCCGAGGCGGACCTCGACGACCCGATGCGATCGCGCTTCGACCTCGGCGACGACGAGGAGCTCACCGCCGGCGACCTCGCCGGGCTGTCCACCCCGCACCTCGCGCTCGTCGTCGCCCCCGCCTGCCAGGCGGCCACCTCGAGCCCGGCGGCCCCCGACGAGCTCCTCGGCGTCGCCCACGCCCTCCTCTACGCCGGCGCCGGGACGGTCGTGTCGTCCCTCTGGGACGCGGCGGACCGGGTGACGGCCCTCCTGGTCTCGGCCTTCTACCGGGAGCTGGCGATCGATCCCCACCCCGGCACGGCGCTGGCCCGGGCCCAGCGCCTCGTCCGAACGATCACCGGGCCGGAGCTGGCCGCGCTGTGCGCCGCCCGCCGGGCCGGCGACGACGACGCCGCGTGGCTCCCCCGCGAGCTGGCCGACGAGATGGCCGCCCTCGCCGCCCACCCCCGGCTCACCGACGGCACGAGGCCGTGCTTCGACCATCCGGCAGACTGGGCCCACCTCTCCTGCCTGACCCGGTGACCATGGCCATCGCAGACGCACTCGACGAGCTCGCCTCCACCTGGCGCACCCGCCGCGCCCAGCTGGACCGGGCCGACGTGGCCACCGTCTACCGCGAGCTCAGCCGGCTCGTCCACACCGGCGAGTGGGAGCCCGGCCCCCTGCTGCGGGCCGCCACGACGTCCGACGACGACCCGGTCTGGGAGGCCGTCGACCGGGAGGGCACGCGGCGGGAGGCGGCGTCGACCACAGCGACGTTGCGCGCCGCCGTCCACCTCCGCTGGGTCATCGAGACCAGCGGCGCCCCCGCCCCGGACGACGAGCGCTCGGAGCCGGCCACGCCGGAGGCACTGGAGCTCGAGGCCGAGGAGGCCATCGCTGCGGTGCCCGCCCAGGTCGTGGTGAAGGACCACGGCGACGCCCTCGTCGTGCTGCGCCGTGCCGGGCGGGACGTCGCCCCCAGCTTCCAGTTCGACGACGGCGGCGCGGTCCTCCGAGCGGTGGCCGAGGTCAACGAGATGCTCGGGGCCCGGGACGACCCCTGGGGCGTCGCCTCGTGGTGGCTGTCGCCCAACACCGCCCTGCACGGCATCCCGGCCGACGAGGTCCGATCCGGCCGGGCCGACGAGGTGCGGGCGGCGGCCCGGGCCCTCGGGCACCAGCCCTAGGGGCGTCGGTTGACCGGCTACGCCCCTCCGTCCAAGTACACCGGGACCCCGCAGCTCACCGTGCTGCCCGCCGGCACCGTGCTCTCGCGCATCCACCTGGACGCCTACCCCCCGACGTCCTTCAACCCGGTCGAGGCCGACCTCGTCTTCGGCGGCGGACGGTTCGACGGCACCGAGGCCGACCCGTACCCGTACATGTACCTCGGGGAGGGCGACGCCACCGCCGTGGGCGAGACGTTGCTGCGCGACCTCGAACCCCGTGACAACGGCGTGCGCTTCCTCCCGAAGGCCGTCTGGACCGGCCGCCGGCTGAGCCGGGTGGGCGTGGCGTCCGACCTGAAGCTGATCACCCTGGTCAGCTCGACCGACCTCGGGGCGGTCGGCGCCGACCCGTGGCTCGTCCAGTGCGGGCCCGACGACTACGCCAAGACCCGGGCGTGGGCCCGCTGGCTGCGCACCCAGGTCCCCGACGCGGCCGGGATCGTCTGGTCGTCCAAGCGGGAGCTCGGCACCCGCTCGTTCGTCCTGTTCGGCGACCGCTGCCCGGGCGGCGTCGTCTCGCCCCGGCCGGGCCCCCTCGCCGGGGACTGCACCTTCGACTCGCCCGAGGGCTGCGACTGGCTCCGCCAGCACCTCGTCCCCTACCGCGTCGCCATCAGGCGCTCGTAGCCGCCCCCTCAGCCGCCGCGGCGCACGGTGACCTGGAGCTTGAGGCGCTCGGCGCGGATCCACACGTCGGAGAACTCGAGGGGGCGGCCATCGGCGAGGGTCGTGAGCTGCTCGATGTGGAGCAGGGGGTGCCCCGTCGGCACCTCCAGCAGGGCGGAGAGGTCGTCGTCGGCGACGGCGGCGCCGATCGTCCTGCTCGCCTCCGCCGGCGGCAGCCCGACGTCCTCGAAGAGGTCGTAGAGGGCCCGGTCCTCGAGCTGCGCCGGGTCGTGGAGGTCGACGACGTCGGACCGCATGACGTTGACGAGCCGCATGACCGGTCCGGTGTCGTCGGACCGGATCCGGTCGAGGTGGACGATGCCGGTGCCCGGGTCGACGCCGAGGGCGCCGGCGAAGCGGTCGTCGGCCGGCCGGGTCGAGAGCGACCGCACGCGGGTGGAGGTCGACACCCCCCGCATCGACAGCGACTGGGCGAGCGAGGTGATGCCGCTGACGTACGGGGCCTCGACGCCGAGGCCGTGCTCGGCGACGAAGGTGCCCCGGCCGTGCCGCTGGACGAGCACGCGCCGCTCGATCAGCGTGGCCGTGGCCCGCCGGAGCGTGCCCCGGCTGATCCCGAGGCGCGCCGCCAGGACGGGTTCGGCCGGGAGCTGGGTGCGGGCCGGGAGGGCGCCGTCCAGCACCAGCGAGTGGATGTATCCGGAGACCTGTTCGTGGAGGGGTTCGGCGGTGGCGCGGTCTGGTCGGAAGTCGGAGAACAGGTCAACGGTGATGCGGATCGCTCCTGGTCGCGGGGTGCGGGCGGGGGTGAGAGGATGACCGGATGTCCGAACCGCGGGCCGGGGGGCCGGGCGTCCTCGTCGTCGGCAGCTTCATGGTCGACCTCATCACGTACGTCGATCGTCTCCCCCGACCGGGCGAGACGATGGTGGCCACGGGGTTCGCCCAGGGCTTCGGCGGCAAGGGCGCCAACCAGGCGGCGGCGGTGGCGTTGCACGGCGTCCCGTGCTCGATGGTCGGGTGCGTGGGCGACGACCTCTTCGGCCCGGCGACGATCGCCGACCTCGACGGGTACGGGGTCGACGTGGCGCAGGTGGCGACGATCCCGGGCGAGGCCAGCGGGACGGCGTCGATCTTCGTCGAGCCCTCCGGCGAGAACCGGATCGCGCTGGCGATGGGGGCCAACGACTGCGTGCACGACCGGTTCGTGGCCGCCGCGATCCGGGCCTTGGACGACGGCGCCCCGCCCGCCGTCGTGGTCGGCCAGCTCGAGACGCCGCAGGACGGCACCGCCGAGGCGTTCCACTGGGCCCGGTCCCGGGGGGCGACGACGGTGCTCACGCCCGGTCCGGCCCTCGAGCTGTCGCCCCGCCTGGCCGCGGCCTGCGACTGGCTCGTCCCCAACGAGACCGAGCTGGCCACCCTCCTGGGCCTCGCCCCCGACCACCCGGCGGACGACGCGCTGCGGCACGCCACGGCCTTCGCCGCCGGGCGCGGCGTCGCCCTGGCCGTGACCCTGGGCCCGGCCGGTGCCGTGGTGATCGTCGGCGACCGGGTCGACCCGGTGCCGGCGCCGTCGGTCGACGCCCACGACACGACCGGGGCCGGCGACGCCTTCGCCGGCGCCTTCGCCGCCGGGCTGGCCGGTGGCACGGACCCGGTCGACGCCGCCCGCCGGGCGGTGGCCTTCGCCTCGGACAGCGTGACCCGAGCCGGGACGCGGGCGTCGTACCGCCCGCCCGGGGATCCCCGGGTCGTCCGCTTGCGATAGAGGGTCGCCATGTTGGGCCTTGACAGAGATCCGTGTGCTCGGTTCAGTGTAGACATCCCTGGACATCTAGTCCAGGTGGGCGAACTGAGGGAGACCGGGGTTGAGAACCGCCACACTCGTGAACCCGCCGCCGGTCACCCTCGACCACGGCCGGGACGACCGGCCCGATCGGTGCTGCGACCTGGTCGGACGGGAGGCCGATCTGGCCCGGCTGACCGCCCTCCTCGACCCGGCGACGGCCCCGGCGGGACCGACGGGATCGGTGGTCGTCGTCCGGGGCGAGCCCGGCGCCGGCACCACCGCGCTGGTGGACGCCCTCGTCGACCGGGCCCCGGCGCCGACGCTGGTGCTGCGCACCGAGGGCGTCCCCTGCGAGGCGGGGATCCCGTTCGCCGGGCTGCACCGCCTGCTGCGCGGCGCCCTGCCCCACGCGGCGTCGGTCCCGGCACCCCAGCGGACGGCGCTGCACACCGCGATCGGGCTGCGGGACGGGCCCCGCCCCGATCGGCTCCTCATCGGCCTGGCCGCGCTGACGATCGTCACCGAGGCGGCGGCCGAGCGCCCGGTGCTCTGTGTGATCGACGACGCCCAGTGGCTCGACCACGAGTCGCTCGGTGCGATCACGTTCATGGCCCGGCGGCTGATCGGCGACCGCGTGGCCGTCGTCCTCGTCGAGCGCGACGACTCCCGCCGCGACGAGCTGGTCGGGCTCCCCCGGCTGCCGGTGGCGGGGCTGCCGGCCGACGCAGCCCGGACGCTGCTCGGGCGGCTGTACCCCGAGCCGATCGACCCGGCGATCGCGACCGAGGTCGTGGCCGGGCTGGCCGGCAACCCCCTGGCCCTGGGCGAGCTGGCGGCCGCGTGCGGCGACGTCGACCGGCTCACCCGGATCGGCCTCCAGCCGGCGCCGCCACCGGCCGGTCCCCGCACGCGGCGTCGCTACGGCGGCCGCCTCGCCGGCCTCTCCCCCGCCGGGCGGGCCCTCCTGCTCGTGGTCGCCGCCGACGCCCCCCTCCACCCGCACGTGGCCCTCGCCGCCGCCACCGCGCTCGGCATCGGGGCCGCGACCCTCGACGAGCTGGAGGCGGCCGGCCTCGTCGAGGTCCGGGGCGACGCCGTCGCCTTCCACCACCCGCTCGTGCGATCGGCCTGCTACTGGTCGGCCGGCCCGCACGACCGCCGGCGGGCCCACCAGGTCCTCGCCGGGCTGGTCGGCCCGGACCAGGACGTCGAGCGCCACGCCTGGCACCTGGCGCTGGCCACCATCGAGCCCGACGAGCAGGTGGCGTCGGTCCTCGGCCGCGCCGCCGACCAAGCGGGCGAGCGGGGTGCCGTCCACGCCCGGATCGAGCTCCTCCTCCGGGCCGCCGAGCTCAGCCCCGACGCCGACGCCAGCCTCGCCCGGCACGTCGCCGCCACCGCCGCAGCCGGCACCATCGCCGACCACGGCCGCCTCGCCCGGCTCGTCGCATGGGTCCGGGCCACGTCCTCCGACCCGCGGCTGCTCGCCGAGGTCGGTCGGATCGAGGCCCTCGCCCCGACCTACCGCTGGCGGTACGGGCGGGCCCCGCAGGGCCTGGTCCGGGCCGCCCTCGCCCTCGACGGCCACGACCGGGCCCGGGCGAGGAGCGTGGCGCTGGAGGCGCTCGAGGTGGCGACGGTCGCCGATCCCCACGTCGACGGTCTCGCCCCCCACGAGCTGGCCAGGATCGTGCGGGCCCTGCCGCGGGAGCCCGGCGCCGGTGAGCCGGGGGTGCTCGACCTCCTGCTCGACGGGTACGCCACCGTCGTCCTCGACGGCTGGGCCGCCGGCGCGCCCGCCCTGAAGGAGGCGCTCCGGCGCTGGCCGTCGATCACGCCGTCGGAGGCGCCGTCACCCGGGACCACGGGCCACCTCGGCCTCCCCCTCCGCCCGGCGTTCTCGCTGTGGGACCACGACCGGCTGCGGCTGCCCCTCCCGGGTGGCGACGCCCGCTTCGCGCTGGTGCACCGGGCCCGCATCGAGGTGGCGCGGGGCCAGCTCGATGCCGCCGACCGCACCGCTGCGGCCATCGCCCACGTCTCGCAGGACCGGGACGGGCACGTGGGCTGGCAGTTCGTCGGCAGCGTCGAGGCCATGGCGTGGCGTGGCCTCCACGACGACACCCACCGGGCCGCCCGGGCCCTCCAGCTGCTCGCCCACGAGCAGCGCTTCGGCTACGCCGAGGAGCTGGCGCACCTGGCCCTCGCCACCCTCGCCAACGGCGCCCAGTCCTACGCCGACGCCGCGGCGGCGGCCCGCCGGGCGTCGAGGGGCCCGGTCGCCGAGGTCGGCAGCCAGGCGCTGGTCGAGCTGGCCGAGGCGCTGGTCCGCCTCGGCGACCCGGGCGAGCTCCGCGGGGTCCTGGCCGAGATCGACGTGCGGGCCCGGGCCAGCGGGTCGGCCCTCGCCCTCGGCCTCTCCGCCCGGGCCCACGCCCTGGCGATGGAGGACGCCGACGCCGACGACCTGTTCCGGCGGTCGATCGAGCTGCTGGCCACGACGTCGTGCGGCCCCGAGCTGGCCCGGGCGCACCTCGCCTACGGCGAGTGGCTGCGCCGGGCGAGACGGCCGACCGACGCCCGCCACCACCTCCGGGAGGCCCACGAGTCCCTGGTGCGCCTGGGCGCCACGTCGTTCGCGGCGCGGGCCCGGGCCGAGCTCCACGCCGCCGGCGAGCACGTGCCCCGCCAGCCCCGCGCCTCCACCGCGCTCACCGCCCAGGAGCTCCAGGTCGCCCGGCTGGCCCGGGAGGGGCACACCAACAAGGAGATCGCGACGCAGCTCTACCTGAGCGCCAGCACCATCGACTTCCACCTGCGGAAGGTGTACCGCAAGCTCGGCATCGCCTCGCGCCGCCAGCTGGCCCGCATGGAGCTGGGCTGACGGCGCTCCGGATCACGACCCGCGGTTGAGGGCGACCGCCGCCCGCACGAGCGCCCGGAAGGCGTCGGCGTCGAGGTCGGCGTCCTCGCCCAGGTCGATGGCCCGACGGGTGCCGCCCCCGAGGCTGGAGGTGAACAGGCCGGCCGGGTCGTCGAGGGCGGCGCCGTGGAAGAACGTCAGCTTGACGTTGGCCTTGTAGACCTCGCCGGTGCAGACGATGCCGTCGTGCACCCACGTCGGCACGCCGGCCGGGTTGGTCTTCTTGACCCACTTGATCTCCTCGGCCACGTCGGGGTCGGCCTCGTGGATCAGCTCGCGCACACGGGCGAGCGTGGCGCCACGCCAGTCGTCGAGCCCCTCGACGATGGCGGTGACCCGGGCGTCGTCGGTGTCGGTGTCGGTGTCGGTGTCGGTGTCGGTGTCGGTGTCGGCTCCCACGTCAGGCCTCGATCCTCTCGGGTTGCGCCGCGAAGTCTCGCTGCACCTGCCGGTACCACTTGAGCCCGGAGACCGGCCGCCGCCAGCGCGCCTTCATGGCGTCGAGGGCCGGGCCGTGGTCGGTCCTGCCCTCGGCCACGGCGGCCCGGAGGTGGGCGTCCTGGGCCTTGATGACGTCGTTGTGGTCCTCGCCCTCGTGGGCCTGGTCGCAGGGGCCACCGAGCTGGCGGCAGGTCATGGTTCTCATGGAAATGAGAGTAGCACTCTCAAATTGAGATGGCTAGTCTCGATTTCGTGGCAGAGCAGGCGCGCACCCGACTGGCCCGATCCGCGGTCGTCGAGGCCGCCCGCGCCCTCTTCCTCGACCGCGGCTACGGCGCCACCACGGTCGAGGCCATCAGCGAGCAGGCCGAGGTCCCGACGGCCACCGTGTACCGGCTGTTCTCCTCCAAGCTGGGCATCCTCCAGGCCCTGCTCGACGTCTCGATCGCCGGCGACGACGAGGCCGTCCCCGTGGCCGACCGCCCCGGGGTCGCAGCCCTCGCCCGGGCCGAGGACCCGCACCAGCAGCTCCACGGCTTCGTCGCCTTCGCCACCGGCATCAACGACCGGGTGGCGCCGATCTACCGCATCCTCGTCAGCGCAGCCGGCACCGACCCCGACGCCGCCGCCCTCCTCGACGGCATCACCCAGCAGCGCCAGAAGGGCCAGCGGATGATCGCCCGCTCGCTCGCCCGGGCCGGCGCCCTGCAGCCCGGCGTCCGCGAGCGCGACGCCGCCGACATCGTCCACGCGCTCCTCTCCCCCGAGGTGTACCGGCTCACGGTGGTCGACCGCGGCTGGTCCGGCGAGCGCTACCGCCGCTGGCTCGGCGACCTGCTGGTCGACCAGCTCCTCGCCGAGGGCCGGAGCTAGACGTCGGCCAGGCCGAGGCGGCGGAACGCCGGGACCGCGGCGGCGACCGTCGCCTCCGCTCCGAGCGCCCCGTGCGAACGGGCGCGGGGCCAGGCGTGGGCCACGTCGTCGGCGACCTCGACGTAGAGGTCCGAGGTGGCGTCGAGCGTCCCGCCCAGCGGCGTGGCCGCACCCGGCCGGGCCGGGACCATGACGGCGGAGCGGTACGACCCGGCGGTGGGCCCGCCCTGGACGAAGAAGCCGACCCGGCCCTCGGCGCCGGTCCCGGGGAGGATGCCGCGCACCCCGCCGCTGGCCCGGCCCGGGACCGGGCACCGGGGGTGGGACCGGTGGAGCGCCACCGGGTCCTCGGGCGCCATCCCCAGCTCGGCCGCGACCCGGGCGAGGACGTCGACCTCGTGGCGCTCCAGCGGGTCGTAGCCCGGGGGCCAGGTGGCGCGGTCCGGAGCGGGCAGCGGCACGGCGAACGGCTGGGGCGCGACGAGGGGCGCGGCGACGGCGCACAGCGCATCGGCGATCTGCACGACGGTGGACGCCAGCAGGTCGAGGCGGGCGTCGTCGACGAGGAAGCCGTTCTGGGTCACCGATACGACGCCCCGGTCGAGCCGCAGCGCCGCGTAGCTCGCACCGAGTCCGGCGAGCGGTCGGGCCGCGCCGGCCAGCGCGCCGCGGCGGGCGTCGTCGATCCACTGGCTGCCCCGCATGCGGAACCCCGGGAGGCCGTGCTCGTCCAGCTTCGGGTTGCCGGCGACCGGGAACCGCTCGGCCGACCGGATGACGACGATCGGGAGCAGCGCCGCCTCGGGGACCCGGACGGCGGCGGTGGTGGTCGGCACCCAGAACGCCCTCGCCGCGAAGGGCTCGTCGGGACGCCTGTCCTGGAGGTGGGCCGAGGAGCGCAGGATCCCCCGGATGCCGCCGAGCTTCGTCCTGATGCTCAGGGCGAAGTACCCGCCGGGGACCCGGGGGTCGCCCTTGTCGTCGAGGCCGATCTCGTCGAGCTCGTGGGCCAGGTAGCCGAACCGGCCCGACCCGAACGGGCCCCGGCTCAGGTTGAACACGTAGGCCTGGCGCGTGGGCATGACGGGCGTGAACGCGCCGGGCAGGGAGCTGCCGAGGTGCTCGAGCCCCCGGCGGGCCGCCCACGGTGCCAGCGAGACGGCGGGCTCGCCGCGTGCGGCGTCCCCGACGTCCGCGGTCGCATAGGCGGCGTGGCTGTGCTTGTGTCCCATCCCACGAACCCCCGGGGCGCTCTGCCGGCGCCGAGGGTCTAGCAGCCCGAAGGAGCACCCGATGAGCGATCCGCAGGCCGAGCGCGCCACCAGCGTGGTCACCGGCGCCAACACCGGCCTGGGCCGGGCCACCGCCCACGCCCTGGCCCGCCGGGGCGATCGGGTCGTGTTCGCGTCCCGCTCCGAGGCGGCGACGCGCCCGGCGATGGAGGCGATCGCCGCCGACACCGGCAACGACGCCCTCGAGCACCTCGCCCTCGAGCTGGGCGACCTCGCCTCGGTGCAGAGGGCGGCGGCCGAGCTGAACGCCCGGGGCGAGCCGATCCACGTCCTGGTCGCCAACGCAGGCGTCGCCGGCCAGCGGGGCCTCACCACCCAGGGGTTCGAGCTGGCCTTCGGCGTCAACCACCTCGGCCACTTCCTGTTCGTGACCGAGCTGCTCGACCTGATGCGGGCGTCGCGCCCCGCCCCCGACGGCGGCCCGGCCCGGCTGGTCGTCGTGGCGAGCGGCAGCCACCGCGACGCCAAGCAGGGCATCGACCTCACCGCCCTCCAGCAGCGCACGGCGAGCGTGACCGGCCTGCCCGAGTACGCGGTGTCGAAGCTGGCCAACGTCCTGTTCGCCCAGGAGGTCGCCCGGCGCATCCCGGCCGACGAGCTCTACGCGGCGTCGCTCCACCCCGGCAACCTGATCGGCACCGACGTCGTCCGCCGCCTGCCCGGCCCGCTCAACGCCCTCTTCAAGCGGATCCGGCCCTCCCCCGAGGTCGGCGCCCGCACATCGGTCCACCTGGCCACCTCGGCCGAGGCGCTGGCCGACAACGGCGCCTACTGGTCGGTGATGGAGCGGGAGGACCCCAGCCCGGTGGCGACCCCCGAGCTGGCCGCCGAGCTCTGGGCCCGCTCCGAGGAGTGGGTCGCCCCCTTCCGCACCCCCTGACGACGCCCGGCCTCGCCCACCGTGATCCCCCGACGCCACGCCAGGACGGTCGCCGACGAGGAAGCACGGTCCCGCTGCCAGCAGCTCGCTCGGGGGGCCGGAGCCTCGACAGGTGGCCGGGCTCGGGTTCGGCGCGCACGCCTCGACGCCAACCGTGACGAGCTCGTGAGGCGTCCGTCAAGCGGTCGACCGACCGAACCATCGGGCGAGGTGGTCGTCGAGCTCCCCCTGGTCCTCACCGACCCAGGCCACGTGCCCATCGGGCCGGAGCAGGACGCACGGCGGCTCCAGCGCAGCCGAGCCATCGGGGACGTGATCGACCCGGTCCGACCAGCCCTCGACGGTCAGCTGCTCCGTGCGGTCCAGCAGCAGGCCCCGACCCGAGCGCATCAGGTCGTAGAGGCCGCAGTGGGCCAAGTCGATGTCCGGCATCCGCCGACCCACCAGGTCCGGACCGTCGCCGAGGTCGTAGCGGACATCGATCGCCGCGGTCCGCTCGGTCAAGAACCGGTTCACCTCCTCGATGCCCAACAGCTCGGCGAGCAGCGTGCGCGCCGCCTGCGCCCCGGGATCGTCCGCCAGCAACGCCATCTGGGCCCGCGTGCTCTCCAGTACGGCCGCAGCGACCGGCTGCCGCTCCGCCTCATAGGTGTCGAGCAGCGACGCCGGCGCCCACCCCCGGGCCTCGGCGGCCAGCTTCCACCCGAGGTTGAAGGCGTCCTGCACGCCCAGGTTGAGACCCTGGCCACCGATCGGTGGGTGGACGTGGGCGGCGTCGCCGGCCAGGAGGACCCGTCCGGTGCGATACCGCTCGGCCAGGCGGGTGGCATCGCCGAAGCGGGACATCCAGCGCGGGGAGTGCACGCCGAGGTCGGTCCCGGCGACGGTCCGCAGCGCCCGTGCGAAGTCCTCGATGGTGGGCGGCCGGGTGCGGTCGGTGCTGCCGGCCACCGGGACGACCACCTGGAACAGGCCACCGCCGAATGGCCGCAGGCTGAACCGCCTGTCGGTCTCGCCGACGCGGCGCGCCGTCGCCGCGACCTCCTCCGGCGGTGCGCCCAGCTCCATCTCCCCCATCAGCGTCTGGCTGCGGGCGGGCACGCCCGGGAAGCCGACGCCGAGCAGCGTGCGCACCGCGCTGCGTGCGCCGTCGCACCCGACCAGGTAGCGGGACCGCAGCTGTTCGCCGTCGGCCAGGTGCACCGTCACCTCGTCGTCGTCCTGCTCGACGCCGACGAGCCGGCAGCCGTGACGGACCTCTGCGCCGAGCGCGATCGCGTGGTCCTCGAGCAGCTGGACGACGACCGGCTGCGGGATGCCGAGCAGGAAGGGGTACGACGTGTCGAGGGCCGCGGGCGGCGGTGTGGCGATGGCGGCGAAGTAGCTGGCGGCCGGCCGTCGCCTTCCTCGGTCGAGCAGGGGGTCGAGGAGGCCGCGCATCGCCATCAGCTCGAGGCTGCGGGCATGGAGCCCGACGATGCGGACGAAGGAGGCCGGCTCGGTCTCCTGTTCCAGCGCGAGCACGCGGACGTCGTGGAGCCGCAGCTCGGCGGCCAGCACGGCGCCCGTCGGTCCGCAGCCGGCGAGGATCACGTCGTACGTCGACGTTCGAGAGGTGGGGGGCATGAGAGCTGTCCTTGGGAGTGCCTGGTGGGGAGGCGCTCCCGGCGACGGCTACATCGATCGCCGGACCGTGACGGAGAGGGGGAGCACCCACATCGCTTCGATCATGGGTCCCACCTCCTCGGCCAGCGTCGCGGTCGCCGCCGACGATACCAGCCCGGCAGGACCGGGACCTCGGGTGCAACCCCCGGGACGGCACAGCAGTGGACCGGACCAGCAAGACCGGGGCGGCCGAAAACGACGTCAGAGGCCCGCTGGGGGCCTCTGAGTCTGGAGCGGACGACCGGATTCGAACCGGCGACCCTCACCTTGGCAAGGTGATGCTCTACCAGCTGAGCTACGTCCGCAGGGCTCAGTGACCATAGCAAGGTCCGCCGCGGGGGACCTACTCGGATCCGGCCAGGGCCATCTCCAGGAGGGTTCGGCCCCGGGGCGAGTAGGGCAGGGCGGCGGCGTGGGCCAGGGCCTCGGGGCTCATCTTGCGGGCGGTGCGGCGGAGGACGTCGATCGTCTTCTCCTCCCCCATCAGCTCGGTGGCGGCGTCGAGCTGGACAGCGAGGAAGGCCAGGCAGACGGCGTCCTCGTGGACCTGGGCGGCCCGGTCGGCGGCGCCGTCCCGGCCGACGCCGTCCTTGCGGACGAGCCGCTGGGCCTCGGCGACGACGGCGTCGTCCCAGCCCTCGGCGCCGAGGAGGGCGGCCACGTCGGCGGCGTGGCGGTCCTTGGCGTCGCGCCGCCAGCGGAGGTAGCCGGCCCGGCCCTCGGGGTAGTCGGACCGGGGTCGCTCCCACCGGCGCAGGTGGTGGGCCCGGGCGGCGAGGCGCTGGGCGGGCGTGGCCTCCGGGTCGAGGCGGTCGACCCACTCCGCCGCGACCCGGCCCAGCGTCCCCTGGAGCGGTTGGTCGGCGCCGTCGTGGAGGATGCGGTCGGGGTCGTCGGCGTTGGCCGCGTCGATGGCGGCGGCGGTGCGGGCCTCGATCTCGGAGACCGCCACCGGCTCAGCCCTCGGGGCGGAGGTCGACCCGCAGGGTGAGGATCCCGTCCTCCAGGCTGCCCTCGGCGTCGCCGAGCATGGCGAAGTCCTGGAAGTCGTCCTGCGCCTGTTGCACCAGCCGGGTGCGCTCGGGTCCGGCGACGGGGGGCAGGTTGCGCTTCTTGACCGCCTGGGCCCGCTCCCGGAACCGGGCGATCATGGCATCCACATCGAGCTCTTCGGCCACGACGTCAACCTATCGGGCGTCGTCGCCGTCCTCGGTGTCCTCCGCCTCGGGACCGCTCGACGGCTCGGGCCGGGCCACCGACGGCGGCACCCGCACCGGCTTCTGGCCGGGGCGGACGAGGACCCGCTCGGCGTCGGGCGTGCCCAGCCGCTTGGCCGGGGCGTCGACCCGGCGGGGCCGGCGCGGCGGCGGGGGCGAGTCGACGAGGGAGCGGGGCGGCGGGCGG
>JBQGCF010000093.1:0-3256 GCA_052038315.1 Iamia sp. | reverse complement strand
GACCGAGTGGCAGGGCCTCGTCGACCGCATCGAGAGCGCCGACCGCACCGTCCGCATCGGCATCATCGGCAAGTACGTCAGCCTCCCCGACGCCTACCTGTCGGTCGTCGAGGCCACCCGCCACGGCGGCTTCCACCACGGGGCCAAGGTCGAGATCGACTGGATCCAGGCCGAGGAGGTCGAGGGGCTGCTCGCGTCGAGCCGGCTCGCCGACCTCGACGGCATGGTGATCCCCGGCGGCTTCGGCGAGCGGGGCACCGAGGGCAAGATCGCCGCCGCCCAGTACGCCCGGGAGAACGACATCCCCTGCCTGGGCCTGTGCCTCGGGCTGCAGATGATGGTGGTCGACTACGCCCGCAACGTCCTGGGCCTCGCGGGCGCCAACAGCCGCGAGCTCGACGCGGCGACGGCGTACCCGGTCATCGACCTGATGGACGACCAGCGCGACGTCACCGACATGGGCGGCACCATGCGCCTCGGCGCCTACGTGGCCGAGCTCCAGCCCGGGTCGCGGGTCGCCGAGATCTACGGCCGCACCGTCGTGTCGGAGCGCCACCGCCACCGCTACGAGTTCAACCCGCGGCTGCGGCACCACTTCGAGGGCACCTCGCTGCGCCTGTCGGGCGAGTCGCCCGACCACCGGCTCGTCGAGTTCATCGAGCTCGACGACCACCCCTTCTGGATCGCCACCCAGGCCCACCCCGAGCTCAAGAGCCGGCCCAACCGGCCCGCCCCGCTGTTCCGGGAGCTGGTCGCCGCCGCCCTCGAGCGGGCCGAGGGCCGCAACCCGCACCTCTTCGACGAGCGGGCGCCCGTCGCCCCGCCGGCCCCGGCCGACGCCGTCGTCTAGAGGTGGGCTTCCGCCAGGTCGCCGAGGAGGAGGTCTGGTCGGGCCACCACCTCGACGTCGTCACCGTCGAGGTCGAGGCGCCCGACGGCTCGACCTTCACCCGCGAGCTGCTCCGCACGGGCGGGGCGGCCGCCATCGTGCCGGTGCTCGACGACGGCGACACCGTCCTCGTCCTGCGCCAGTACCGGGCGTCGCTCGACGACCTCCTGCTCGAGATCCCGGCCGGGATGATCGACGAGGGCGAGGACGCCGAGACGTGCGCCCGCCGGGAGCTGGTCGAGGAGGTCGGGTACTCGGCAGCGGACCTCACCTTCCTCTACCGGGCCCGGGTCGCCGCCGGCTTCACCGACCACACCGTCACCGTCTTCCTCGCCACCGGGCTGACCGAGGTCGGCGCCGACCGGCAGGGTCCCGAGGAGGAGGCCATGACCGTCGAGCGCCTCTCGCTCCGGGACGCGCCCCGCCTCATCGCCGGCGGCGAGCTGACCGACAGCAAGACGATCACCGGCCTGCTGGCCGCCCGCGAGCACCTCGGCATCCGGTGACGCGGTGACCGCCGTGGCGGAGCCTCCGGTTCCGCTGCCGCTGGCCGCCGAGGAGCTGCTGGCCTGGCTGCGGGTCGAGAAGGGCCGCTCGGCCTCGACCCTCGACGCCTACCGGACCGACCTGCGGCAGTACTGCGCCTGGCTGGCCGACCGGGGCGTCGACCTCCGGCAGGTCGGCGAGGACGACGTCACCGGCTACGTCGCCCACCTGACCGCCCTCGGGCGCAAGGAGTCGACGATCAAGCGGGCCGTCGTCGTCGTCCGCAGCCTCCACCGGTTCCTGGCCCGGGAGGGGGCGATCACCGTCGACCCGGCCTCGGACGTGGCCGTGCCCAAGGTGCCCCGCAGCCTGCCCAAGGCGCTGCCGGAGGAGGACGTGTTCGCCCTGCTGGACGCGGTGGTCGGCGACGACCCGGTCGCCCGCCGGGACCGGGTGATCCTGGAGGTCCTGTACGGCACCGGGCTGCGCATCTCCGAGCTGGTCGGGCTGTCGCTGGCCGACGTCGACACCGAGGACGCCCTGGTCAGGGCGTTCGGCAAGGGGGCCAAGGAGCGGATCGTGCCGCTGGGACGGGTCGCCCTGGCCGCCGTCGAGGCCTGGCTCGCCCCCGGCGGCCGTGACCTCCTCGCCCCGAAGCAGTGGGCCCGCCGGGGCGACGCCGAGGCCCTCCTCCTCAACCGCCGGGGCGGCCGCCTGAGCCGCCAGGGGGCGTGGGGCGTCGTCCGCAAGCACGGCGCCGCCGTCGGTCTCGAGGACCGCCTCTCGCCCCACGTCCTGCGCCACTCCTGCGCCACCCACATGCTCGACCACGGCGCCGACGTCCGCACCGTCCAGGAGCTGCTCGGCCACTCCTC
The DNA here is from genome assembly GCA_052038315.1 of Iamia sp. GTDB lineage: Bacteria > Actinomycetota > Acidimicrobiia > Acidimicrobiales > Iamiaceae > Iamia. The sequence continues at coordinate 1,006 of JBQGCF010000093.1, read as the reverse complement.
GATCAGCACCACGCAGATCTACACCCTCGTCTCCCAGGACCGCCTCTGGTCCGTCTACCGCAACGCCCACCCCCGCGCTCAGGGCTGACCCAGCTCGGAGGGGTGGGCCACCTGGCCCCCGGGTGAACGGTCTGGGGCGGGTGGGTGACGGGGACTACCCTGACCGGATGCTGACCGACGACCTGCGCGCAGAGCTGCGTGCCACCCTCGAGGCCGATCGCGAGCAGCTCCGTCGCCAGATCGACGACCTGCCGACCGAGGACGACTTCGACGAGAACCACGCCGACTCGGGCCAGGTGGCCGCCGAGCAGGGCGAGAGCCGGGTGCTGGCCGGGGCCCTGGGCGACCAGCTGGCCGAGATCGAGCACGCCCTGTCCAAGATCGACGAGGGCACCTACGGGCTGTGCGAGGCCGACGGCGAGCCCATCCCCGAGGGCCGGCTCGAGGCCATGCCCGCCACCCGGTTCTGCATCGACCACGCTTAGGGCGTGAGCGCCGGACATCTGATCACGCGGTTCTTCGGGTCGCTGGCGCCGCGCCGGCTGACGGCCGACGAGGTCGATTGGGTCGCCGAGCACCTGCTCCCCGACGAGGCCGAGCTGTTCGACCGGATGAGCCGGGCCGACCGCCGCCACGCCCACGCGGTCGCCCGCCGGGCCGTCGAGGCGCTGGGCGACGACGCCGCCCGGCCCGTGGTCGCCGCCGCCCTGCTCCACGACGTGGGCAAGGTCGAGTCCGGGCTCGGCGTCTACGGCCGGGTGATGGCCACCCTCTCGGCCAAGGTCGCGGGGCGGGACATGGCCGAGGCCTGGTCGCAGACCCGGGGCATCACCCGGCGCATCGGCCTGTACCTCCGCCACGAGGAGCTGGGTGCCGACCTCCTCCGCCTGGCCGGTTCGGACCACCGGACCGTCACCCTCGTCGAGACCTGGTCGACCCCCACCGACGACCTCGGCCGCACCCTCAAGTCCCTCGACGACACCTAGCTCGTCAGCAACCCCAGGTT
>JBQGCF010000092.1:0-16038 GCA_052038315.1 Iamia sp. | reverse complement strand
AGCCAGCCCGAGAACAGCCAGTCGGTCATCGAGCTCATGGCGTTGCCGAAGGTGAGCGTCGAGCCCACCGCGGCGGGGGCGTCGGCCGAGGTCGAGGGCATCTTCGACGACGAGCCGATGTGCATGTTGATCACGGTGCCGGTCTCGGCGCAGGCCCGGAAGAAGGGCTCCCAGTAGTCGCCGTGGATCGACGGGAGGCCGAGGTACGGCGGGATCTCGCTGAAGCAGACGGCCCGGACGCCCCGCTCGGCGTTGCGGTGGACCTCGGCGGCGGCCAGGTCGGCGTCCCACAGGTGCGTGATCGTCAGCGGGATGAGGCGGCCACCGGAGTCACCGCACCACTCCTCGACCATCCAGTCGTTGTAGGCCTTGACGCAGAGGTCGGACAGCTCCTTGTCGGAGGCCTCCATGAACGTCTGGCCGCAGAAGCGGGGGAAGGACGGGAAGCACATCTGGGCCTCGGTCCAGTTGGCGTCCATGTCCTCGAGCCGGGCCTTCGGGTCCCAGCAGCCCTTGCGCATCTCCTCGTAGGTGATGCCGGTGACCTTGACCTCGTCGCGGTCGAAGCCGACGGCGGCCGATAGGCGGGTCTGCGGGATCTTCTTGTCCTCGTAGAGCCACCAGTCGCACAGCTCGCCGTCGTCGTCGGGCTCGTAGCTGAAGACGCCGCCGACGAACTTCATCGTGCCCCGCTCCTGGATCGTGCGGGGACCGACGTCGTGGTACTTCTGCGGCAGGCGGTCGAGCCAGACCGTCCGGTGCTCGATGACGTGGTCGTCGACCGAGATGATCTTCGGGAAGTCGTCGGCGGGAGCCATGTGACGAGCGTACCTCCCGATCTGACGACCCGTCAGGTTCTGTGCCCGCCCGGTGCTCGACCGGTGCTCAGCCGCCGCCGAGCCCGATCCCGCCACTCGGAGGCGAGGAGGGCGTAGAGGTAGCCGTCCTGCCAGCCGAGGGTGCGGTGGAGGGCCTCCTCCTTCGAGGCCAGCTCCCGGCGCATGCCGATCCGCTCCATCAGCCGCCAGCTCGGCGTGTTGCCGGCGAAGCACGACGCCCAGACCCGCCGCAGGCCGAGCCCGTCGAAGGCGACGGCCAGCAGGTCGGTGGCCGCCTCGGTGGCCAGGCCCCGGCCGCCGGCGGTCGGGTCGAAGCACCACCCGAGCTCGCCCTCGACCCCGCGGGCGCGCTCGGCCACGTCGGCCATGGCCAGGGCGTCCCCCACCTCGACGTTGAGGTGGCCGACGACGGTCCCGCCGTGCTCGACCATCACCCGGTTCGGCAGCGCCCGGACGAACCGCTCGGTGAAGACCGCCTCGTCGTCGAACACCTCGAGCAGCCACCCGTTGACCTCGGGCCGCCGGACGTAGTCCCAGCACGCCGCGGCATCGGCCTCGGTCGCCGGCCGGATCAGCAGCCGCTCGGTCCGCCGCGGCCAGGCGAGGTCGTGGAGCCCGGGCACCCCGGAGATGATGTCAGCGGAGCTGGTCGGCGTAGGTGTCGGTGCCGGGGACGGTGCCCTTGAAGGGGCCGTGGAAGGCGGTCGAGCCGAGACCGGCCTCGGCCAGCCCGGCGGGGACGGCCCCCCACGTGGCGCCCCACGACGAGCTGACGTCGTCGTCGACGAAGGCGAGGAGCAGGGTCCGGTCGGCGGTGCGCTCGGCGGGGACGTCGCTGGGGGCGTCGGTGGGCATCGGCACCGGGTCGAACACGGCGGTGACCTCGTGGGCCGGGGCGTGCTCGCCCCACCAGGCGGCGATGGCGGCCGAGTCGACGCCCTCGGCCCGGTCGACGACGGTCATCACCAGCGAGGGCGCCCGGCGGTCGAGGGCCAGCTCGACGGGGACGCCGTCCTCGCGGCCCGGCACCTCGTCGACGAAGCGGTACATCACGGTGTGGACGTGGTCCCGGTGCGGGAACATCCGGTCCTCGTCGATCAGGTGCCTGACCTGCCGGGTGCCCCACTCCATCCACTCGCCGAACTTGCCGGCGACGATCCAGTAGAGCGAGAGGTACGAGCCGGCGAGCGGGTCGGGGGCGACGGTGCTGTCGGGCGCCCGCAGGTCCTTCAGGTCACGGGTGGCGACGAAGCGGGCGCCGCTGATCGTCCAGGCGCCGAGCATGCAGCCGGCGTAGAAGTGGTCCCGCTCGTACCAGCGGTTGTAGGCCACCTCGTGGCCCTGGTGCGGCTCGACGAGGGTGACGAGGGCGCCCCCCAGCTCGACCGGCCGACCCCGTCGGCTCTTCCCGGTACCCACCTCTTGTGCCATGAGAACACGTTCTAGTCGACGCTCAGTCGACCGAGGTGGCCGGCTCCCGGTGGGGCGTCGGCGGCGAGGAGACGGCGCAGCTGAAGCAGGGCTCGTCGGCCTCGTCGGTGTCGGCCTCGAGCACGTCGGACCGGATCGTCACCCAGGCCAGGACCGCGCCGGCGAGGGCCAGGGCGGCGCCGACGAGGGTCGCCCGGTGGAAGCCGTCGACCAGGGCGCTCCCGCCCACCGCGGCGGAGGCGTCGAACCCGGCGACGAGCGGGAGCCCGGCCACGGCCAGCAGCCCGGCGGTGCGGGACACGGCGTTGTTGACCCCGGAGGCGACGCCGGCGTGGCGCTCGTCGGCCGCGGCCAGGACGGTGGAGGTCAGCGGGGCGACGGTCAGCACCAGGCCGCCCGAGAACACGAGGATCGCCGGCAGGACGTCGGCCAGGTAGGTGCCGTCGCCGTCGATCCGCAGCATCAGCACCATGCCGAGGGCGATGACGGCGGGCCCGACGGCCATCGGGATGCGGGGCCCGATCCGCTGGGCCAGGGCGCCGCTGCGGCTCGACAGGGCGAGCATCACGAGGGTCAGCGGCACCGTCGCCGAGCCGGCCTCCAGCGGCGAGTACCCGAGCGCCTGCTGGAGGACGAGCGAGAGCAGGAACAGCACGGCGGACAGGGCGGCGTAGACGGCGAAGGTCACCCCGTTGGCGCCCGAGAACTGGCGGGACCGGAAGATGCCGAGCGGCAGCATCGGGTGGGCGATCCGGGCCTCGACGACCACGAAGGCGGCCAGCACCGCCAGCCCGGCGACGCCGACGAGCACGGACTCCTGGATCAGCCCGTAGGTCGCAGCGGCCAGGCCGATCGCCCCGAGGGCGGCACCGGCCAGGTCGGGGCGCCCCTCGACCGTCGGATCCCGCGACTCGACCAGGTGGCGCTGGCCGACCACCACGACCACCGCGGCGAGGGGCAGGTTGAGCAGGAACACCCAGCGCCACGAGGCCGCCTCGACCAGCCAGCCGCCCACGAAGGGGCCCACCGCGGTGGTGATGCCGGCCAGCCCCGACCAGGTGCCGATGGCCCGGGCCCGGTCGTCGGGGTGGAACGTCGTCCGGAGCAGGGCCAGGCTGCCGGGGACGAGGAAGGCGCCGGCCACGCCCTGGAGGGCCCGGGCACCGACCAGCGTCCCCACGTCGGGGGCGACGCCGCACAGCAGCGAGGCCAGGGCGAAGGCGGCCGCCCCGGCCAGGTACACCCGCTTGCGGCCCAGCCGGTCGCCGACCGAGCCGCCGACGAGGATCAGGGCGGCGAGGGTGACGAGGTAGCCGTTGCTGATCCAGCTCAGCCCGGCGAAGGAGGCGTCGAGGTCCCGCCCGATCGTCGGCAGGGCGACGGTGACGACCGTGCCGTCGAGGAAGGCGATCCCCGACCCGAGCACCGTCGTGAGCAGCACCCACCGGCCGGCCGCCGAGTCGAGGCGGAGGCCGGCGGGTTCGTCCATCCCTACAGCGTGCCGGAGATCGCCCGCAGAAGCGCGTCCGACTGGAGGCTGGGCAGCACGCTGCCCCCGTCGACGACGATCGTCTGGCCGGTGACGAAGCTGGCTGCGTCGGAGGCGAGGAAGCACACGACGTCGGCCACCTCGCCGGCGTCGCCGATCCGGGCCAGCGGCGTGCCCGCCTCGGCCCCGGCCAGCCACGTCGGGTTGTCGGTCACCATCTGGGTCAGCGGCGTGCGGACCATGCCCGGCGCCACGCAGTTCACCCGCACCTTGGGGGCCGCCTCCATGGCCGCCGACTTGGTCAGGGCGATGACGCCGGCCTTGGCCGCCGAGTACGGCCCCTCCCCCATCGTCGGGCGGATGCCGGTGAGCGAGGCGACGTTGACGATGCTGCCGCCGTTCCCGGCCAACATCCGGGGGATGATGGCCCGCAGGCAGGTGAAGGTGCCCTTCAGGTTGACGTCGACGTAGAGGTCCCACTCCTTGTCGGAGTACTCCCAGAGCGGCTTGGCCGTGCCGATGCCGGCGTTGGGGATCAGGACGTCGATCTCGCCGAGCTCCGCCGTCGTGCGCTCGACGGCCGCGTCGACGTCGGTGGTGACGGCCACGTTGCCGGTGATGGCGATGCCACCGACCTCCTCGGCGACCGCCTCAGCCCCCTCGGGCTTCCGGTCGAGGATGGCGACCTTGGCCCCGCCCCTGGCCATCCTCCGGGCCACCTCGGCCCCGATGCCCGAGCCGCCCCCGGTGATCAGGGCGACCCGGCCGGCGAAGTCCCAGTCGGTCATCCGACGACCTCGACCGGGTCGGAGGTGACGGTGACCTGGAGCTTGGTCACGTCGAGGAAGTTGGCCATGTCGTCGTTCATGGCCTTCGACTCGGGCTGGGTGGCGAGGGCCCAGAAGGCGTCCCAGTCGGCGAAGGTCTGGACGGTGATGCCGTCGAAGGCGTCGAGCCCGGCCCTCCCGGCCTGCGGGGCGACCGGGTGCTGGTGGTAGCTGAGCAGGTGCCGGGTGAGGTCGGGGTTGTCCCTGATCAGCGGCCCGTGCGTCCCGTGCCAGTACTCGAGGAACTCCTCGTGGCTCAGGTCCGGCCGCCGGACGAGCAGGGCGTGCAGCGTGATCATGGGGACCTCCGGGGGTCGTTGGCGTGGACGATCAGGTCCGGTCCAGCCGGGCGGCAGCCCCGACGGCTGCCAGGCTGTGCGCCAGCCCGAGCCGGCGAGCGCAGCGAGCTTCGGCGGGGATGGGCCCGGCGGCACGGCCGTGACCGAGCGGGCGAGGGAGCCTGTGACATGGCTTCGGCCTTCAGTGGAAGACCTGGCCGGCGTTGGCGCCGAGGGCCTGACCGGTGACGCAGCGGGCCAGGTCGGAGGCGAGCAGCAGCACGACGTCGGCGATCTCGGCGGCGTCGGGGATGTAGCCCAGGGCGGTCTGGTCGGCGACCTCGGCGTAGACCTCCTCGGGGGTGATCCCCCGCTCCTCGGCCTGGTGCTCGAAGTACCACTTCACCGACGGGCCCCAGATGTAGCCGGGGTGGACGCCGTTGATCCGGATGCCGTCGGGGCCCAGCTCCTTGGCCAGGGTGCGGGTGATCGACTTGAGGGCCGACTTCGACGCCGCGTAGATGCCGAAGCCCTCCTGGACCCGCTCGGTCGACATGGTGTTGACCATCACGATGCGACCGCCGCCCCGCGCCTTCATGTGCGGGTGGACGGCCCGGGTCATGTGGACGGCGCCGAACAGGTTGACGTCGATCGTGGTGCGCCAGCCGGCCAGGTCGGCCTCGACCACCGGGGCGAAGTCGCCGTCGTGGTAGGCGTTGTTGACCAGGACGTCGACGCCGCCCAGCTCGGCGGCGGTGCGGTCGGCCAGCTCCTGGCACTGCTCGGGATCGGTGACGTCGCACCGCACCGGCAGGGCCCGGCGGCCGAGCGCCTCGATCTTCTCCGCCACCCGGGCGACCTTGTCCTCCCGGCGCGCCGCCACGGCGACGTCGGCCCCCTCGCGGGCCAGAGCCAGGGCGATCTCCCGGCCCATCCCCGGTCCGGAGCCGGACACGATGGCGACCTTCCCCTCGAACAGCATGCGGGTCCTCCTCGTCAGAACAGCGGTGCGGGCGTGGTGTCGGCCAGCAGCGGCAGCACCTCGGCGCCGATCAGCTCGATCTGGTCGACCAGCTCCTGGGCGTCGCGGGCGCGGGGCCGGATCTGCACCTGGAGGGCGCCGAGGCCGGCCATCTTCCCGAGGACGTGGGCCACCTTCTCGGGCGGGCCGACGATGCCCCGGCCGACGTCCCAGGTCGGCTCGCCGACGAAGATCGGTCCGGCGAGGGCACCGACGTCGAAGCGCTCGCCCTCTCGCCCGGCGTCCCGCAGCGCGGTGCGCAGGCGCTCGACCTCGGCGGGCCCGAACGGGCCCTGCGGCAGCCAGCCGTCGCCCTTCGAGGCGGCGCGGCGCACGGCGGGGGCGGACGAGCCACCGACCCAGATCGGCGGCCCACCCGGTTGGATCGGGCGGGGTCGCTGGCTCAGCCCGGCGAAGTCCCACGTCTCGCCGTGGTGCTCCGGGACCTCGGACGCGAAGCAGGCGCGCAGGGCGTCGATCGCCTCGTCCAGCAGCGCGCCCCGGGCGGGGAAGGACACGCCGAGGGCGGCGAACTCACCCTCGACGTGCCCCGCGCCCACGCCCATCACGGCTCGACCCCCGGACACCACGTCGAGGGTCGACCACGCCTTCGCCGCGGCCAACGGGTGGCGGTAGGCGGGGACGTACACGTGCGCCAGCAGCCGGGTCCGCTCGGTCAGCCCGGCCAGCCAGGCGAGGGTGGCGACGGTGTCCCACCACTCCGGGCTCATGGCCTCGACCTTGTCGGCCGGGATGGCGGCGTGGTCGCACACGGCGACGTAGCCGAACCCGGCCCGGTCGGCGGCTCGCGCCACGGCGGCCAGCTCGGCGGCACCGGCATCGGCCTCCCACGCCTCGGCGTAGACGGTGCTCTGCGACTGGATCGGGAGCTGCATCCCCACGACCAGCCGCCCAGGATCGAGGACGGGCGCCACGTCGCGGACCCTACCTCAGAACTAGAACACGTTCTCGTTTCCCGTTCTGTGTGCGGGTTCCTACCTGTGTGGCGTCAACGCGCACACGGAACGGTCAGGTGGGGGGCTTGGCGCCGGAGATGGACCAGTAGACGATGCGGGCCATCGAGGTGCGGAGGTCGGCGGTGCGGACGCCCCAGAACTCGAAGCCGTAGCGGTGGGCGGCGACGTGGACGAGCATCGACACCAGCACGCCGGCGGTGGCGTGGGGCTCGACGTCGTCGGGGAGCTTGCCACCGGCCTTCATGTCGCCGATGGCGTCGGCCAGGGCGTTGTTGAGGTCGTTGAGCAGCCGGGTCCGGACGTTGGCGAAGCGGGCGTCGCCCTCGTCGGTGGCCAGGTCGACGACCCGCAGCACCGAGCGGTGCTCGTCCCAGAAGTCGATCACCTCGTCGACCAGCGCCTCGGCCGCGGCGTAGCCCTTCCGCCCCCGCCACGACGAGGTGCGGACGTGGTCGGCGAACCGCTTGCCCTGGGCCGCCATCTCCTCGGCCAGCACCACCACGGCGCTCTCGACGTCGGCGAAGTACTGGTAGAAGGTCGCCGGGCTGGTGCCGGCGGCCCGGGCGATGTCGACGACCTTGAGCTCGCGGTACGACCCGGCGCCGAGCATCTCGGACGTGCAGTCGAGCAGCCTCTGGCGGGTGGCCAGGCCCCGGCGTCCGGGGCGGCGGCCGTCGGCGGCCCGGGCCTCGTCGGCCGGCGGGTCGGCGGACGGGTCGGCCGCCACCTCATCGGGGGCCACGGTCAGTCCCCGCTCTCCGCCGCGGGCGCCGGCGGCCGGTAGCAGCCGACGATGATGCCGACGCCGGCGGCCACGCCACCGAACAGCGACACGCCCAGCCCGATGTCCGGGTCGAAGGACTGCGACAGCTCGAGCAGGTGGTCGATCGAGTACTTGCCCGGGCCGATCGTGGCCGTGCCCACGGCGATGGTGGCCAGGACCAGGTTGAGCTCCCAGCCCTTGTTGGCGCTCCAGAACCCGGCGGCCCGGTTGGCGGTGTAGCCGGCGACGAGCATCTGCCCGACGATGGCGGCCGAGGCGAGCGGCAGCAGGAAGCCGAGGGCGAACAGGGTGCCGGCGACCAGCTCGGTGGTGGCGGCGAGGTAGGCGTGGATCGTGCCGTTCGGCTTCATCCCCATGCCGTCGAACCACCGGGCCGTGCCGGCGATCTTCCCGCCCTTGAAGAACTTGAAGTAGCCGTGGGCGGCGAACGAGATGCCGATGATCACCCGGATGATCAGCACACCGGTGGAGACCGAGTCGGCCTCGGCCACGGCGCCGGCGCTGATCTCGGCGAGGATGGGGATCGGGCTCACGATCGGGCTCCCGGGTCGGGGTCGGACAGGGTGGCGAGGGCGTCGTCGCGCAGGACGAACTTCTGGATCTTGCCCGACGGGTTGAGCGGGAGCGCGGAGGTCCACCGCACGTGGCGCGGCGCCTTGAAGTTGGCCATGCGCTCGCGACTCCAGGCGATGACCTCGTCCTCGCCCGGCGGGTCGGTCCCGGTGGCCGGAACGAGCCAGGCGAAGCCGACCTCGCCGAGCCGCTCGTCGGGCACGCCGACCACCGCGGCCTGGGCCACCGCGGGGTGCTCGGTCAGGGTCGACTCGATCTCCGCCGGGTAGGCGTTGAAGCCGCCGCAGATGAACATGTCCTTGGTGCGGTCGGTGATGTCGATGTAGCCGCGGTCGTCCATCGTCCCGACGTCGCCGGTGTGCAGCCAGCCGTCGGCGTCGATCGCCTCGGCCGTCCTCTCCGGGTCCTCGAAGTAGCCCTTCATCACGTTGAAGCCCCGCACGACGATCTCGCCCGGCTCGCCCGGTGGCTGCTCGCGACCGTCGTCGGCCACGATCCGCACCTCGACGCCGGGGATGGCCCGGCCCGAGCTGGTCGAGATGGTCTCGGGGTCGTCGTCCTGCCGGCACATCGACACGATCCCGGTCGACTCGCTCAGCCCGTAGGCGGTGATCACGGCGTCGAAGCCGAGGTCCCGCTGCATCCGCTCGATCAGGCTGACCGGCACCGGCGCGGCACCGGTCACGGCGATGCGCAGGCTGGACGAGTCGAGCGACGCCAGGTCCGGGTGGTTGAGCATCGACTGGTAGAGCGCCGGCGGCCCCGGGAAGATCGTGCTCCGCTCGGCGGCGATCGTCCGCATGACGGCGTCGACGTCGAACACCGGCAGGGGCACCATCGTCGCCCCGGTGAGGATGCAGGCGACGATGCCGGCCCGGTACCCGAAGCTGTGGAAGAAGGGGTTGACCAGCAGGTAGCGGTCCTCGGCGGTGAGCCCGGCCAGCCCGGCCCACACGGTGAAGCCCTCCAGGGCCTGGCCGTGGGTCGTGAGCACGCCCTTGGGCTTCCCGGTGGTGCCCGAGGTGAAGATGATGTCGTTCACCGTGTCGGGGGTGAGGGCGTCGCGCCGCTCGTCGACGGCAGCCGCGGCGACCGACGAGCCGGCGGCGAGGAAGTCGGCCCACGTCTGGGTCGCCACCACCCCCGCGGGTGCGGGATCGCGCAGGACGATGATCCGCTCGAGGTGGGGCAGGTCCTCGCCGTCGAGCATGCCGACGTAGCCGTTGCCGAGGAAGCCGTCGACGGTGACGAGCAGGCGGGCCCGGCTCCGGGTCAGGATCCACGCCGCCTCGGAGCCCTTGTAGCGGGAGTTGAGGGGCACGACGACGCCGCCGGCGGCCTGCAGCCCGACGACGGCCACGACCCACGCCCAGCAGTTCGGCGCCCACCGCCCCACCCGGTCCCCCGGCTCCAGCCCGGCGGCGACGAAGGCCCGGGCCGCCTCCTCGACCCGCTCGGCCAGCTCGGCCCACGTGACCCGGTGCGGGCCGTCGACGATCGCCTCGCCGTCGGGGTGGCGCTCGGCGACCTCCCGCAGGGCGGCGGGGATGCTGTTCGGCAGCGTCATGGGACCTTCCACGTGGCGATGAGCTCGTCGACCGTGGTGAGGGTGGCGAGCAGGGCGATGGTGCCGTCGAGGACGGCGTCGGCGTAGGCCTGGGGGATCCCGGTCACCCCGTCGCGGGGGACGACGACCTGGTACCCGGCGTTGACGGCGTCCATCACCAGGTTGGTCACGGCCACGTTGACCGACACGCCGGTGACGACGATCGTCGAGACGCCCAGGTTGCGGAGGACGGCGTCGAGGTCGGTGCCGGCCATGGGCGAGAGGCCGTGGAGCCGGGTGAGGACGATGTCCGACGGCTCCGGTCCCAGCTCGGGGACGACGGTGGCGGCGGCGCTGCCCGGCTCCAGGCCGACCGGGCTCTTGCGCACGCCGGCGAAGAGCCGGGCGTTTGCGTTCGAGCCCCGGCCGTCGGCCCGGCGGTCGGCGGTGCCGTGGACGACGGCGACGCCGGCCGGGCGGGCAGCGGCCAGCAGGCGCCCCACGGCGGCCACCATCGGGCCGGCGGCGGCGGCCAGCTCGGGCAGGGCGGAGCGCTCCCCCACCACCCCGTTCTGGATCTCCGAGGTCACGACCGCGCAGCGATCGGGGCGCACCAGGTCGGCCAGGTCGACGGGCATCGTCGGGACGCTACCTGACGACCCGTCAGATGTCGGGATGACGGGCGGTGCCGGGGTGCCGTGACCGCAGGCACGGACCGTCGTAGCCTGCGCCCGTGGCGGAGAGGGAGCCCATCGGGCAGGTCGCGACGGTCCACGGTCCGAACGGGTCGGGCCGGTCCCGGCTCGTCGGCATCGTCACCGGCATCGCCGGCGTCGGGCTCGGCGGCATCCTCGCCCTCGCCCTGGTGGTCGCCCTGCTGGCCACGTCGGTCGAGGGGTGCAGCTTCGACCTGTCGGGCCTGTCGGACATCGACCTCGGACCGGGGCCGGGCAGGGACTCCGAGCAGCTGCCGGTGGCGGTCGAGCCGGCCGAGGGGCTGACCGACGGGGCCACCGTCTTCGTCACCAGCGAGGCCTTCGATCCCTACGCCATCGTCAGCATCGGGCTCTGCCTCGAGGAGGCGGCCACCGAGCGGAAGGGTGCCGAGGCCTGCGACACCGACGCCGGGCAGCGCTTCGCCGTCGCCGCCGACGGCACCCTGACGGCCGTGGTCGCCGTGCCCCGGGTGATCACCGTGGGCGGCGAGGCCCACGACTGCGCGGCGGCCCCGAAGCGCTGCCTGCTGGTCGCCGCCGACGCCAACGACTACGACCGGTCCGGGGGCGAGCCCCTCGCCTTCGCCCCGGGCCTGCCGCCGGTCGAGCTGGTCCCCGGGTCGACCCGCCGGGCTTCGACCGTCCTCCTCCCGGTGACCCTCGCCCCGTCGGGGCCGACCGCGGCGGGCACCGAGATCACGGCGACGGTGACGGGTCTGATGCCCGGGGAACCGGTCATCGCCGGGTTCTGCACCGGTGCCTTCCTCCAGGTGGGCCTGACCGCCTGCGACCCCATCGGCGGCGACGCCATCGCCGCCGTCTTCTCGCGCTCGGTCGAGCAGGTCCACCAGCGCGCCGACGGCGCCGGCAGCATCGCCTACGCCGCCACCGCGCCGGCCGTGATCGAGCCGTTCACGGGCGACCCGGTCGACTGCACCACGGCGCCCGGCCGCTGCGTCCTCGTGGTCGGCGCCGCCGCCGACCCGCAGCGCTCGGCCTACGTGCCGCTGACGGTCAGCGGCTGAGGTCCAGGGCGCCGGCCAGCGCCTCCAGCGCGCCCACGGCCTCCCGGCTGCGGCGCCACGGGGTGACGATCAGCCGGTCGACCCCGGCGGCGGCGTAGGCCTCGACGTCGGCAGGGCCGGTGACCTCGCCCATCACGGTGACCTCGACGGCGCCCGGGTCACGGCCGGCGGCCCCGGCGAGGGACCGGAGCGTCGCCACCCGCTCGGCCGCCGACGCCGGCGTGTGCTGCATGCCCAGCCAGCCGTCGCCCAGCTCGGCCGCCCGGCGCAGGGCCCGGCCCGACTCGCCGCCGACGTGGATCGGCACGCCACCGGGCTGCACCGGCTTGGGCTCGAAGGCGACCGGCTCGAACGGGAAGTGCGGCCCGTCGTGGGCGATCTCGGGCTCGGTCCAGAGCCGCCGGCACACGGCGATGGCCTCGTCGAGGCGGGCGCCGCGGGTCCGGGGGTCGATGCCGACGGCCTCCCACTCGGGCGTCAGCCAGCCGGCGCCGACGCCGCAGATCGCCCGCCCGCCGCTGACCACGTCGAGGGTGGCGAAGCCCCGGGCGCCGACGAAGGGGTGGCGGATGCCGAGGAGGTAGACGAACGTCCCCAGCCGGATCGCCGTGGTGCGGGCGGCGATGTAGGAGAGGTACGAGCACGGTTCGAAGATGGGCACGGTCGGCGGCACCGGCGGATGCTCCTCCCCGGGGACCAGCTGGCCCTCGATCCGCACCGGGAACACCAGGTGCTCGGGCAGCCAGACCGACTCGAACCCGAGCCCGTCGGCCGCAACCGCCACCTCCTCGAAGAACGCCGGGTTGAGCTGGCCGAAGGTGATCCCGAGCTTCACGGGTCGGAACCTACGGCCCCGAGCACCGGTTCTGACGGTTCATCAGGCTAGAATCTGACGACCCGTCAGATTCGGTTCCGACGCGGGCGTCACCCGGAGGAAGAATGGCCGAGCTCCCCAAGATCATCAGCGTCGACGACCACGTCGTGGAGCCGGGCCACGTGTGGCAGACGTGGCTGCCCGAGAAGTACCGGGCCGACGGCCCCCGCATCGAGCGGCGTGGCGTCGGCGGCATGAAGCACATCGGCGGCGGCACCTACGAGCAGGAGTTCACCGACGACGGCCGCCCGGCCGACTGCTGGGTCTTCGGCGACCTCGTCTACATCCACAAGCGGCACGTCGCCGCCGTCGGGTACTCCCGCGACGAGATGACGATGACGCCGATGACCTACGACGAGATGCGCCCCGGTTGCTACGACCCCAAGGCCCGGGTCGAGGACCAGGAGATCAACCACGTCGAGGCATCGCTCTGCTTCCCGACGTTCCCCCGCTTCTGCGGCCAGACGTTCACCGAGCACCCCGACCGGGACATGGGCCTGGCCTGCATCAAGGCCTACAACGACTGGATGGTCGAGGAGTGGTGCGGCGACTCCGGCGGCGCCCTGATCCCACTGATCATCATCCCGCTGTGGGACGCCGAGCTGGCCGCCGCCGAGGTGCGTCGCAACGCCGAGCGGGGCGTCCACGCCGTCTGCTTCAGCGAGGTCCCGCCCCACCTGGGCCTGCCGTCGATCCACTCGGGCTTCTGGGACCCCTTCTTCGCCGCCTGCGAGGACACCCAGACCACGATCAACATGCACATCGGGTCGTCGTCCCGCATGCCGGCCACCTCGCCCGACGCCCCGGTCGCCGTCGCCGCCTCGCTCAGCTTCAACAACGCCATGGCGTCGATGAGCGACTGGCTGTTCAGCGGCAACCTGGTGAAGTTCCCCGAGCTCAAGCTGGCCTACAGCGAGGGCCAGATCGGCTGGATCCCCTACATCCTCGAGCGGGTCGACGACGTGTGGCGCGAGCACCGGGCCTGGGGCGGGGTCAAGGACCTGATCCCCGAGCCGCCGTCGACCTACTACTACAAGAACATGTACGGCTGCTTCTTCCGGGACCAGCACGGCGTGGACAGCCTCGACATCGTCGGCGTCGACAACATCACCTTCGAGACCGACTACCCGCACACCGATTCCACCTGGCCCGACACCAAGGAGATCGCCACCGGGTACATGCAGGGGCTCGACGACGAGGCGGTGTACAAGATCATGCGCGGCAACGCCATCAAGATGCTGAGCCTCGACCTCGTCTAGACACACGTCGTGAGCTCCGATCTGACCACGCTGACCTGGCGCGTCGAGGACGGCGTGGGCTGGGTGAACCTCGCCCGGCCCGATCGCTACAACGCCTTCGACCAGGTCATGTGCGACGAGCTGCAGGCCCTGTGGCGGCGGCTCCGCACCGACGACTCGGTCCGCTGCATCGTGCTCGGGGCCGAGGGCGGCAAGGCGTTCTGCACCGGCATCGACCGCGACTTCGTCCCCTCCGACGACGGCGCCGCCTACGACTTCACGCCGTACACCTACGACGACCCCGGCCAGCAGCTCGGGCCCAAGGCCAACGAGCTGTGGAAGCCGGTGATCGCGGCGGTCGACGGCATCGCCTGCGGGGGCGCCTTCTACCTGCTCGGCGAGGTCGACTTCATCATCGCCACCGAGGCGTCCCGCTTCTTCGACCCGCACGTCACCTACGGCATGCCGGCGGTCTACGAGCCGCTGCTGATGCTCCACCGGAACATGCCCTTCGGCGAGATCCTGCGGATGACGCTGCTCGGCAACCACGAGCGGATGACCGCCCGCCGGGCCCACGAGATCGGGCTGGTGTCCGAGGTGGTGCCGGACGCGGCGGCGCTGGCCGCCTCGGCGGCGTGGGCCGCGGCGGCGATCGCCTCCGCTCCCCCAGCGGCGATCCAGGCGACCCTGCGGACGCTGTGGGCCGGGCGCGAGCTCACCCGCCAGCAGGCCCTCGCCCTCGGCGGCCCCCTGCTCAACCTCGGGATGAGCGAGGAGGCCCTGGCCGAGGGTCAGAAGGTCTTCCAGGGCGAGCGCATCGTCCCCCGCGACCGCTAGCCGCCGGTCGTGCTCGCTTCGACGGTCCGGGAGGCGGCGGCGCGGTTCGGTGACCGCCCGGCCTTCGTCGACCCCTCCGGCGAGCCGACGTCGTACCGAGCCCTGGACGAGCGGTCGGACGCGGTCGCCGCCGGGCTGGCTGCCCGGGGCGTCGGCCCCGGTGACGTCGTCGCCCTGACGTTGCCGTCGTCGGTCGACTGGGTCGTGCTCGCCGTGGCCTGCGCCAAGGCCGGGGCGGCGACGGCCGGGGTCAACCCCCGCCTGGCCCCGGCCGAGCAGCAGGCGTGCCTCGACGTGGCCCGGCCGGCGCTCGTCGTCGCCTCCGCCGACGAGGTGGCGGACCTCGCCGCACCGGACGAACCGGTCCCCCACCTCGCCCCCGACCCCGAGCGGCTCGCGGCCGTCGTCTTCACCTCCGGGACCACCGGCCGGCCCAAGGGGGCGATCTTCCGGGACCGCCACATCGAGGCCGTGGCCCGGATCGACACCGGCCTGGTGTGGGGCGATCCGGTCGCCCCGCCGACGCCGATGCTGGCCGCCACCCAGATGGCCCACGTCGGATTCACCACCAAGCTGGCCTGGTACCTGCGCACCGGCACGACGACCCACCTGCTGGACCGGTGGCGGGCCGCCGACGTCCTCGCGCTGGCCGAGCGGGTCGGGCTGCCGGCCCTCGGCGGCGTGGCCCCGCAGATCGCCCTGCTGCTGCGGGAGCCGACCTTCGACCAGCGGGACCTCACCGCCGTGAAGGGGCTGATCGTCGGCGGCGGCCCGTCGCCCCCGGCCCTGGTCGAGGAGGCCAGGCGCCGGTTCGGGGCCGGCTACTCGATCCGCTACTCGTCCACGGAGTCCGGCGGCGTCGGCACCGGCACCGCCTTCGACGCCCCCGACGCCGAGGGCCTCCACACCGTCGGCCGCACCCGGGGCGGCGTCGAGGTGGCGATCCACGACGAGGACGGCCGCCCGCTCCCCGACGGGTCGGCCGGCGAGGTGTGGCTCCGCTCCGACGCGGCCACCGACGGCTACCTCCACGACGACGAGGCCACCGCCGAGCTGCGGGCCCCCGGTGGTTGGCTGCGCACCGGCGACCTGGGCCGGATCGAGCCGCCCGACGCCGCAGCGGCCGGCTGCCTCGTCCTCACCGGCCGGCGCAGCGAGATGTTCATCCGCGGCGGTTACAACGTCCACCCGCAGGAGGTCGAGGCCGTGCTGGGGCGGCACCCGGCGGTGGCCCAGGTGGCCGTCGTCCCCCGCCCCGACGACGTGATGGGCGAGGTCGGCGTGGCCGTCGTCGTCCCCCGCGACCCCGCCGTCGTCCCCACCCTGGACGACCTCCGCACCTTCGGCGCCTCCGACCTGGCCCGCCACAAGCTCCCCGAGGGCCTCGTCGTCCGCCCCGACCTCCCCCTGACGAGCATGCAGAAGCTCGACCGCCGACGCCTGACCGAACTTTGTACGCGCTCTACCCCTGAGGGGGAGCTCGCGGCCAAGGGTCGGGCGCGCATGGATGGGAAGGGGGGCTCGGGCCCCGGCGGCCGCCGGGCGTGCGCTCGCTCTGACGCCGGGCCTGGTCGCCGCGGCCC
>JBQGCF010000091.1:0-31421 GCA_052038315.1 Iamia sp. | reverse complement strand
CCCCGTCCGCTGGGCCCGGCGCCGCCGCCAGCGCCGCCGGCCGGCCTCCAGCAGCCGGTCGGGCGTGGGCGTGGCCTCGCCCTGGGCCCGCAGCTCCGATCGCAGGCGTTCGATCACGGCCGTGTCATCCATCGTGGGCCTCCAGGAGGGTGCGCAGGCGCTCGAGCCCCCGCGCCGTCTGGGTCTTCACGGTCCCGGTGCTCGTGCCCATCACGTGGGCCACCTCCTCGACCGGGAGGTCCTCGAGGAACCGCAGGACCAGGACGGTGCGCTGGCGGACGGGGAGCCTGCGCAGCAGCTCGGCCAGCACGCGGCGGTCGTCGACGCCGGCCACGCCGCCCGGCTCGTCCCGGGCCGCCACGGCCCGGCCGTGGTGGGCCTGACGCCGCTCCAGCTGGCGGCGCCGGCCCCAGCTCGTCATCTCGTTGACGATCGCCCGCCGCAGGTAGAGGGCCACGTCGTCGACCCGGCCCCGCCTCAGGTGCGGGAGCGTCCGGGCGGTCGCCTCGATCACCAGGTCCTCGGCCAGGCGGCGGTCGCCGGCCACGGCGGTGGCGAAGGCGAAGAGGGCCGGGAGGAGCGGGCGCAGCAGGGCGTCCTCGGCATCGACCGCCGGGCGGGCCAGCAGCGGGACCTGCTCCGGGGTCACGAGGTCGGTCGGCGGTTCCACTGCCCCCTCCGACGCACAGCCCCGCCGGCCGGTTGACAGCGGTCAGGGGCTAGGCGACCGCCTCGCCGTCGGCCTCGGCCAGCTCCTCGGGGGTGAAGGCCCGCAGGATGCAGAACTCGTTGCCCTCGGGATCGGCGAGCACGACCCAGGTCTGGTCGCCCTGGCCGATGTCGACCCGGGTGGCGCCCAGCGCCTCGGCCCGGGCCACCTCGGCGTCGCGGTCGTCGGGGCGGAAGTCGAAGTGGAGGCGGTTCTTGACCACCTTGGGGTCCTCGACCTTGAAGAAGCTGATGTCGGGGACGACACCCGCCTCGGGCGAGCCGGCCTGCGGCTCCAGCACGACCTCCTCGTCGTCCTCGTAGGTGATCCGCCAGCCGAGGAGCTCGGCCCACCAGCGGGCCAGCCCGGACGGGTCGGGGGTGTCGATGCCGATGCACTGCCAGCGGATGCTCATGGGCCCGTCCCTACCCGCGGACAGCGGCGAGACCCGTCACCGGGGCGTCGACCAGCCGGGTGTGGGGCAGGTGCGCCAGGCCCTCGGCCGACAGGGCCTCGCGGGCGGCCGGCACCGGGTCGGGGTCGGAGAAGCGGGCGGCGTCGTCGGCCGCCAGGCTCGTCGGGTCGTCGGCCCACCAGCTGGCCTCCAGGGCGATGCCGTTCGGGTCGCTGAAGTAGATCGACCGCATCAGCCCGTGGTCGACCACGTCGGTCACCTCGCTGCCGTGGTCCTGGAGCCGGGCCCGCAGCCCGAGCAGGGCGGTCTCGTCGGGCACGTCGAGGGCGAGGTGGTCGAACTGGACGGCCCGGGCGTCGGGGATGCCGGCGGGCTTGGCGAAGGGCTCCAGCTCGATGCCCGTGTACTCGAAGAAGGCGACGGTCGAGCCCGGCCCGACGGCGAAGAAGTAGTGGCGGAACGTCGCCGTGCCGAGCGTCGCCACCAGCGGCGCCCCGAGGACGCCGTGCCAGAACCGGACCGTCGCATCCATGTCGGTGGTGATCAGGGCCAGGTGGTTGAGGCCCTGCCAGGGGACGGTGTCGTCGGTCACGCCCATGCCGGCACGGTAGGTCAGATGTGGTCCTCCAACCAGCGCCCCGCCCTGGTGGAGAAGCCGAGGTGGGCGTGCTCGGCCCCGGTCACGTCGAGCACGAGCAGCTCGTCGCCGCCGTTGACGAACCGCCCCAGCTGGTCGCGCATCGCACCGGCCGAGACCGGAGTGCGCACGATCCACGTGCTGTCGAGGTAGTGCCAACACTGCGGCTCCCGCCGCAGGAGGTCGACCAGCTGGCGGTACCGCTGCGTGGCGCGGTCCACGTCGTAGCTGATGAGCAGGGTGCGCACGTGCTGGCCCCCCAGCCGGTCACGTTCGGTGTTGCGGGCGCCGCACCCTAACCCGAACGAGTGACCCCCCAGAACACGAAGGGTGGTGGCCCCTCGCCTCCGGCTCAGGCGAAGGAGAGCTTCATGTCCGTGAGGCTCAGGGCGCTTCCGTCCAGGGCCGCGAACCGCGACGAGCAGCCGATCGCCCGGACCTCGCCCGACCCGCTCATGACCGCGTCGCCGAGGAGCGCCGGCGGGTCGAAGAGGTGGCCGCCGAGGAAGCTCCCCCGCAGGTCCATCGGCACCCTCCTCGTGTCCAGCGTGGCCGCCGCGCAGGCCGCGTCGCCGGGCACGCAGGCGCCGGGGCGGGTCTCGGCGTAGACGTTGCCGACCGTCGATGCGAGGGGGCCGACCGTGAAGCGAGTCGCGGAGGGCTCGAAGGCCCCGCGGCCGTCGACGGAGATGCCGGACAGGAAGTAGGTGGACCCGGCGTAGGTGAACGGCAGGTCGGTGATCGTGACGGTGAGGTGCACGCCGCCGGGGGCGGTCGCCGTCACGGTCGAGGTGATGCGTGACGGGACCTCGGGACAGGGGCCGGTGCCGGGCGCCAGGTCGATGGCGAGGGCGGGGGCCAGGCCGATCTCGAGCGTGCCCCGGCCGATCGTGCCGGTGCTGGCGCCCGTGGGCGGGGCCGGGAGGACCAGCAGGGCGAGACCGCAGAGCACGGCGGCCAGCGGCCGGGTGGGTCGTCGCATGGTCCCCACTCCTTCGTGAGCGATCGGTGGCCCCGACCATGCGCCCGGGAGTGTGTCCACCCGGTGGCGGCGGCTGCCGTTCGTCGACCCCGGTCCCGCACGACGAAGGGCCGGCACCTGGGTGCCGGCCCTGTCAGGTTCCTGGTCGCCCTGGCGACCTACTCCCGGAAGAATCCCGTCCAGTGGCGAGACCTCGATCTCCCCGCTGAGACAGCGCCTCAGCGCCCACCCCGTCAGCACCAGCAGCGGCTCACCCCCGCCCAGGTCGAGGAACTGGCTGCCCTGCGCCGGTCGGGCTCCGAGATCAACGACCTCGCCCGGCACTTCGGCATCCACCGCTCCACCGTCATGAACCACCTCAACCGGGCAGCGGTCCCGCAGCGCCGCCGCCAAGGTCGCACCCTCAACGCCGACCAGATCAAGGCCGCCGGCCGCCTCTACGCCTCCGGGCTCTCGCTCATCGAGGTAGGGGAGCGCTTCAACGTGGACAAGCGCTACCTGCGCCGGGTCCTCCCCGAGGCCGGCTTCACGCTGCGTCCGCCGGGTCGGCGCCCGACGGCCTAACCCTTCTCCACCATGTGTCGTCCATAGCGGTCGAAGCCCTGGTGGAGGGCGTTTGCTGGCACACCGCTCGGGAGTCCACGAGGGGAAAGCCTGACCAGTAGGACTCTGAGGGTCGTATCGATATCACCAACAAGGTGGTTCAACTTCACTCGCTGGCTACGACCGCCATCAGCTGCGGTGAAAACGGCGGCGTCGCCGTCGATGGAGAACGTCCATCCATGGTCGGCTGCTACCCGGTGCGCACGGACGAGGGCCGAGGAGAACTCGGTGGGTAGGGACTGGCGACTGGCGTCGTTCATTGCTGGCACCTCCGGCAGGACACCTTCGAGGCGGCGGTGACCAGCCGAGGAAATCTTAGAGGCCTAGGACTCCTAGAAGTGGGATGTCCTGTCGGGCGCTGGCACCAACGTCAGGCGAGCTGTCCATCCGGCGGACTGGGCGTCCGATCCGTCGAGCGCAGGCAGCGATATCACTTCGCACCGATCGAGTGCCGATCCATCTAGACCCAGCAACTGGAGAACGTCCCCGGCGAGCGCCTCACAGCGGGTCTGCGCTGCAGGTCGCTCAACTTCATCGAGGACGCAGGTGAGTTGCACCCCGGCGTGATCCACGCTCAGTGAGCACACTCGGTCGCCCATGTGCTGTGCCACACGATCGAGGACCGCTGGATGGCGCTCCACTCCTGCCGGCCAAGCGATCTCGATATCTGTTGCCCACAGTGGATCGGCGATGGTGCCGCTCGACTGCGTCTCCCTTGAGTCGACAGGTCCGGAGGTCGGAGCCGAGGTCCTTTCCATGGTCGACCTCCGAAGAAGGTGGCGTCGGTGTGGGGTTCCCCTTGGAGGCCTACGCACAGCGACCGCCTGCGAGACTCGTAAGCCTGCCCGCCCGATCAGTTGAGCGCAAGGCCCTCTGTATCGAATGACATGCCTGTAGTTGCATCGATGTAAGTATATATCGCATGCAATGCAGTTTGCAACGAGTTGATCAACTATCATGGCGATTGGACGGCATGGATGTGTGTCGCATACGATCTGCGGTGTATGTCGAACGATTCAGGCCGCATGGCTCTCGATCGAGAGGCGCTGCAAGAGGCCATGGATCGACATGGCCACAACCAACGTCAATGCGCCGAGTACCTGGCCCGGCTGGGACTCAAGGCGACGCAGTCCCAGGTCTCCAACTGGCTGTCAGGTGCCACCAAGCCTCGACGGAGCACCCTCACGAAGCTGCAGGAGTACGCAGCCGAGGCGGGCGTGGACATGCCTGGGCGTGGCGTGGGTGAGCACGCTTTCGGGTACGCCGTCGATGAAGCGTTGCTGGCTGGCACGCCAGGAGCAGAGCCCCGTCAGCCAGCCCTCCTAGACGCTCTCATCGAGAGACTGAGAACCGGCCCAGCCCTCAGTCCGGACGACAAGGCAGTGACACGGACCCTGTTCGCTCTGTTGGGTCTTTCGCCAGCACCGAGTGCATCTGACGAGGACGATCCAGGTCTGAAGCTCGCTTGATGTCGTCGCCTGCTGCCGCTACGCCTGCGGGCACGTGCTGCTCGAGGTAGTGGAGCTTCAACGTGGACAAGCGCTACCTACGCCGAGTCCTCCTCGGGGCCGGCTTCACGCTGCTGCGTCCGCCGGGTCGGCGCCCTCGTTGATCGCCACGCACAGGTGCCTTGGGTGCGCTTGTTCGTACGCGGCGGGGGATCGCACCAAAGGAGTCACGTGCTAACCACGCAGACCTACATCAGCAACACGCTCGTGAAGCCGGGCGCCGTCATCACCTCTCGGATCTCAACGGATGAGGTGCTCGGTCGCACCATCACGGCGGGCGGGCGTTGCGAGAGCATGCAGCCCGAGCGGTGGGTGCCGGTCGTGTGCAACGGGAACCAGATCCTGTGGGAAGGGGGAGCCCACCAGTCGTCCCACGCGGCCGCAGAGACCTGTCGGTCCGAATTCAGGCCGAGAGCGCCACCCTGCGGACCGGAGCCTCCACCATCCGCCCCGATGCCGCCCAGGCAGCGGGGGACCAGGAATCCCCCGCCCTACCAGGGGCCAGAGCCCTCCACCTGGAACGTCCCCGAGGCAACTTCTGCTGGGAAGACAAGAACCCTGCCCCTCGAAAGGGACAGGGTTCCAACGTGACTCTTCTGGTCGGGGTGGCGGGATTTGAACCCACGACCTCTTCGTCCCGAACGAAGCGCGCTGCCAAGCTGCGCCACACCCCGTGTGTGGAGTGGGGACACTACCCCCGACGGGGGCTGTCCCTCCAACGCGTATCGCTAGGGCGCCACCGCGTCGGCGGCCGGGTCGACCTCGCCGTCGTGCCACTCCCGCCCGGCGAGCAGGGCCTGGGCCGCCCGGCGGAGCCGGAAGGGGTCGAGCGGCTTGGTGATCCAGCCGTCGGCCTGCGAGCGCTGGGCGAGGAAGACGTCGTGGGGCCGGTCGAGCATCATCAGCACCGGCACCGGGTCGAGCCGGCCGGCGCCCTCCTCCAGGTGGAGGGCCATGCAGACGGCCATGCCGCCCATGTTGCCGATCTGGAGGTCGAGGATGACCAGATCGGGCTCGAGGTCGGCGACGACGTCGACCACCTCGGCGCCCGTGCGGACCCGCAGGACCTCGACGTCGTCGTCGGTCAGGGCCCCGTCGACCTCGTCGGCGATCCAGTCGGCGTCGGTGGCCAGGAGCACGGTCTGCAGCACGGACACGCCGGGACCCTACCTCCGCCTCTGCGCCCGCCACGACCTGGCCGGTACCATGGCGGCCCGGCTGGTGGGCCCCGCGGCGGAGCCCGGCCCCAGCCCCATCCCCACCCCCGGACGAGGAGCTCCAACCCCGTGCTCGAGATCGAGGTCGCCTCCACCGATGGCTACACGCTGTGCCGTCCGGTCGGAGAGCTCGACGCCTACACGGTGGGCGACTTCCGCGAGGTGCTGAGCGATGTGGCGTCGGCGTCGCACCTGCTCATCGACCTCTCCAACGTGCCGTTCATGGACTCGGCCGGCCTGGGCGCCCTGATCGGCGGGATCCGCCGAACTCGGGAGTCCGGGGGCGAGGTGGCCGTCGCCTGCGGTCGCCCCACCCTCACCCGCCTGCTCCACACCACCGGCTTCGACCGGCTGGTCCCCGTCGAGGAGACGGTCGAGAGCGCGGCGGCCGTCCTCACCGCGGGCGCACCGGGCTGACCGGGAGGCCTCCGATGGGCCAGGTCGACGAGCTGGGGGCGCTGATCGAGGAGGCGCCGATCCTCGGCGGCCTGCTCAAGCGGAAGGAGACGGGTCGCTCGGCCCGTCGCCACGAGGGCGGCCTGGCGGTCGAGGACCGCGACGGCTCCACCGTGGCCCTGCCCTACGCCACCACCCAGATCTTCACGACCGAGGCGCCGGGTGCGGCCCTCGATGCCGACGGCCCGCCGAAGGGCAGGGCAGAGTGGACCTTCGTGCGCCGGGGGGCCCGCTGGGGGACCGGCACCATCGACCGGTCGAGCCCGCTCGCCGGGCTGTGCCGGGAGGCCACCGCGGCCAGCACGGCGATCCGCCTGGCCATCGTCCGCCAGCGCCTGGCCGGGGGCGACACCGTCGAGTTCGCCCGCATCTCGGCGACCACCCACGAGCTGTGGGTCCACGGGCACCGGCCGATGCCGTGGGCCGAGGCGCAGCGGATCGCCTTCCCCGAGCTGGAGCCGGTCGCCCTCGAGACCCGATCGCGGGGCAAGTTCACCCTCGCCGACGACCCGTCGCAGATCGCCGACCTGGCCGTGCTGATCGCCCTGATCGAGGAGGGCCGCTAGGACCTGCTCTCAGCTGGCAGGGAACAGGTGCGACCCGATCTCGGCCAGGCCGTCGAGGTCGTGGACGTCCGAGCGGAGGAACGGCACCCGGGCCACCGGCGCCGGCGCCACCTGCTCGGCCAGCCCCTCGAGGTGCTCGTCCTCCCGGGCCCGGATGAGGGCGAAGTCGGCCAGGTTGGCGTAGAGGCCGCCGAGGTCGGTCCCGTCGAGGGTCCGGGCCCGCTCGCGCAGGGCCTCGGGGAGCTGGTCGCTGAAGGCCGGGTGGACCCGGTTGACCACCAGCCCGGCCACCGGGATGTCCGACTCGGCCAGCTTGGCGGCGAAGAACCGGGCCTCCTCGACCGTGTCGCGCCGGGGCGAGGCGACCAGGACGAAGGCGGTGCGGGGGTCGTCGAGCAGCTGGAGCACGGCGTCGGCCCGCTCCCGGAAGCCGTCCTCCATGCCCTCGAAGGCCTGGAAGAAGGCGATGGCGTCGTCGAAGACCTCGGCCCCGACCACCTTGGTGACCTGGCGGATGAACGACGTGGCCGCCTTGTTCACCGCCTTCATGACGCCGCGGGTCGGGGCGGTGAGGATGCGGTAGAGGCGGTGGTCGAGGAACCGGGTGAGGTTCTTGGGCGCGTCGAGGAAGTCGAGGGCGTGGCGGGTCGGCGGGGTGTCGACCACGACCAGGTCGAAGGTGTCGTCGGCCTGGAGCTCGTACAGCTTCTCCATGGCCATGTACTCCTGCGTGCCCGACAGGGCCCCGGAGATGTTCTTGTAGAAGCGGTTGGAGAGGATCCGCTCGGCCTGTTCGGGGTCGGCCGCGTAGCGGGTCACGACGGCGTCGAAGGTCGACTTGGTGTCGAGCATCACCGCCGACAGCTCGCCCTCCCAGTCCCCGTCGATCGGCGTGGGCGTGTTGCCGATCCCCTCCAGCCCGAGGGCGTCGGCCAGCCGTCGGGCCGGGTCGATGGTGACGACGACGGCGCGCCGGCCGTCCCGGGCCGCCTGCAGGGCCAGGACGGCCGCGGTCGTGGTCTTGCCCACGCCGCCGGAGCCGCAGCAGATGACGATCTCGGCCTCGTCGACCAGCTGGCCGAGGTCGTCGGGGACGAGCCGATCGGTCATCCGAGCCCCTCCAGGAAGGCGTCGGCCAGCACGCCGAGGCCGGCGGGGTCGAGCTCGGCCTCGAACAGGAACGGCAGGCGGACCTGGTGGAGCGGGAGGCTCTCGTCGAGCCGGGCCAGCTGCTCGGCCTGGAGGGCGATGCGGTGGCGCCGGAAGTCGGCCGCCGCGGCCAGGGCCTCGGCCTCGCCCGTGCGGAGCGACGTCTTCGCCGCCTCGGCCGCCGACGCCGGGTCCTCGTCGAGCCCGTCGAGCGTCGGGTACAGCCCGTTGACCACGACCGGCCCGAGGCTGACGCCGACCTCGTCCTCCAGGCTGAAGGCGGTCTCGACCAGCTCGTTGACCGGGGTCTCCTCCGGCAGCGTCACCAGCACGACCTGGGCCCGGGCCCCGTCGGCCAGCATGGCCTGGACGTCCCGGGCCTGGGACTGGATGGGGCCGACCCGCACGGCGTCGAGCAGCCCCCGGGCCGAGCGCAGGAACGTGATGGCGTGGCCGGCGGCCGGGGCGTCGATGACGATCAGGTCGGGCGCCTCCGGGTCGCGGGACGCCATCCTCTGCTCGATCTGCTTGACCTTGCCGAGCACGACGATGTCCCGCAGCCCGGGCACGGCGGTCGACACCATGTCGACCACGCCGGAGCTGACGAGCCGCTTGGAGAGGCGGCCGAGCCCGGCGTCGTCGAGGTACTCGATCAGGGCGTCGTCGGGGGTGAGGGTGCGGGCCCGGACCTCGCCACCACCGGTGGCGGCCCCGTCGGCCAGCACGACCTCCTCGTAGTCGAGGGGCTCCCGGCCGAACATCGAGGCCAACCCGGACTTGCCCTCCAGCTCGACGATCAGCGGGCGCAGGCCCTGGCGGGCGGCGGCCAGGGCGAGGGCCGCGGTCACCGTCGTTTTGCCGACTCCGCCCTTCCCGGCGACGATGACGACCCGAGACGCGGTGAAGAACGGGTCCGCACCCGCGGCGTCCGTCACCGTCGTCGACACATCGGAGGCATCTCGGTGCGCAGGCTATCGACCACCACCCGGAGGACCGGTGCACTGGCGCTCGGCCTCACCCTGGTGGTGCTCGCCGTCCTCTCCCTGGTCGGGGGTCCGGCCGGGGCCCAGGACGGCGACGACACGGGCTCCGGGGCCACCCCGTCCTGCGAGGAGCGGGCCGAGGCGGGCGGCGGCCGGCTGGCCGTGATCACCGTCAGCGGCCTGCTCGACCCCGTGCTGGCCCGCTTCGTCGAGCGCAGCATCGACGAGGCCGAGGAGGCCGAGGTCTCCTGGCTGGTCCTCCAGGTCAACAGCAAGGGCACGGTCGTGTCCGACGAGCGGGTGGCCGAGCTGGTCGAGCGGGTCCGCACCGCCGACGTCCCGGTCGCCGTGTGGGTCGGACCCTCGGGCACCCGGGCCACCGCCGGCGTGGCCCAGATGGCCGCCGTGGCCTGCCGTGTGGGCGTGGCGCCGGGCAGCCGCATCGGCGACCTGGGCGAGCCCGTCGTCGACCCCGACCGCTTCACCGCCGCCTTCCGGGAGCACGCCGACCGACTGGAGGACGGCACCGTCGGGGCCGACACCGCCCTCGACCTGGGCGTGGCCTCCTTCGACGCCCCGGTGCTGGGCGCCTTCTTGATCGAGCTCCCCGGCGTCGAGACCGAGGTGGTCGACGACGCCGACGGCAACCCCCGGCGGTCGGTCAAGAGCGACACGGTCGTCTTCTCCAAGCTGCCGATCACCGACCAGCTCCTCCACACCGTCTCCAGCCCGGCCGTCGCCTACCTCCTGCTGCTGGCCGGGCTGGCCCTGATCGTCTTCGAGCTGTTCACCGCGGGCGTCGGGGTGGCCGGCGTGGTCGGGGCCGGCTGCACGATCCTCGGCACCTACGGCCTGGCCGCCCTCCCGGCCCGGGGCTGGGCGGTCGGCCTGCTCGTCCTGACCGTGCTGGCCTACTCGATCGACGTCCAGACGGGCGTCCCCCGGGTGTGGACCGGCATCGGCACGGTCGCCCTGATCGTGGGCTCGTTCTCGCTCTACGACGGGCTCTCGCTGTCGTGGATCACCCTGCTCGTGGGCATCGTCGGCATGCTGATCTTCGTGATCGGGGCCATGCCGGCCATGGTCCGCACCCGCTTCTCGACCCCGACGATCGGGCGGGGCTGGATGATCGGCGAGGAGGGCGAGGCGGTCACCTCCGTCGACCCCGAGGGTGTCGTCCGGATCCGGGGCGCCCCGTGGCGGGCCCGCACCAACCGGGCCACCCCGGTGCCGGTCGGCGAGGCCGTGCGGGTCATCGAGGTCGACGGCCTCCTGCTCGAGGTCGAGCCCCTGGAGGGCGCGGCGCGCGACCACCGAGAGCGGCGGCAGTCCGAGGGCTGAGCACGGACCGACCGCTCGCGGCAGCGAGCGTCGCGCTCGCGAAGGTTTCCCTTGTCGCGGTGTGACCTCGGTCCTATGGTCGATGGCCTCCCGAGGGGGCGGGCCCCGCCCCCCGCAATCCCACCCGTGGTGGGCTCCACCCCGCAGAGGGGGAGCCCGGAAGGGGTCGCCAGTGAGCGCACAGCGTGTCGAGGACGAGTGGCAGCTGCGAGCAGCGTGCCGAGGCCCGCACTCAGCCGTCTTCTATCCACCCACGAGCTTCGAGAGGCGTGACGAGAAGGCCGCCCGTGAGGTCCGGGCCAAGGAGATCTGCCGGACCTGCCCGGTGAAGCAACCGTGCCTCGAGTACGCCCTCCAGATCCGTGAGAACCACGGCATCTGGGGCGGGCTCAGCGAGTCCGAGCGTCGCAACCTGGTGGCCAGCCGGGCCTAGCGGGCCTCCACCACCAACGTCTGCACCGCGGCGCCCAGCCGCCCCCGCTCGTCCCAGAGCACGGTCTCGGTGCTGCCCACGCCGGCCTTGTCGACGCGCGTCACGGCAGCCACCCCGATCGCCTCGCCCACCGCCTCGCGCACCAGCGTGACGGTGATGTCGGGGTTGATGAAGGTGTGGCTGGCGTGGGGCACGGCGGCCGAGACCCCGTTGCCGAAGTCGGCCGCCGCCGCCACCCGCTGGAGCGGGCTGGGCGTCTCGCCGGCGACCACCGGGACCTTCAGCCGGATCCAATCCACCGACGGCCCCAGGTCGAGGAACGACCCCTCGACGAAGGAGTGGGTCACGGCGTGGAGGTGGAAGGCGGCGCCCTCGTAGGTGACCCACGGGGTGGGGGAGGCCTCCGCCGGGGGTGCCGGCGGAACGTCGTCGGGCAGCACCGCGGCGCCCAGGTCGAGGGGCTCGGGGCGGACCCGGATGGCCACGAGCGTGGCCCGCACCAGCCGGCGTCCGGCCTCGTCGTGGAGGGCCAGCTCGGCGGTACGCACCGACCGGCCGGGTCGGGTGACCTCGGCGGTG
This sequence comes from Iamia sp., assembly GCA_052038315.1. Taxonomy (GTDB): domain Bacteria; phylum Actinomycetota; class Acidimicrobiia; order Acidimicrobiales; family Iamiaceae; genus Iamia. The sequence goes on along the minus strand of JBQGCF010000091.1, from coordinate 19,843 downwards.
ACCGTCAGCGGGTCGAGCCCGACCGGCCGCTCCAGCTCCACGGTCAGCCGCACCGGCCGGAAGGCGGGGTCGTCGGGTCGGGCCGCCCCGGCGAGGGCCCGCTCCAGGCCCCGGGCCGCCAGCGCCGCCACCGGCCCGCCGTGCAGCGCCCGGGGGTCCCACGGCCCCCGGCTGAGGTGGGTGGCCCGCACCGTCGTGTCGTCCAGGACCGTGAACAGGGCGTCCGGCCGCTCGTCGTCGCTCATGGCGCCGACCCTACGAGCGAACTCGGGGGAGGAGGTGACCGAACCGCGTCACCTTCTCCCCCGAGTTCGGGGGTCAGGGGGTGGCGAGGCGGGCGAGGCGGTGGACGGCGAGGGAGAGGACGGGGAGGTAGGCCGGCGCCCAGACCGGGGTGCCGAGGGCGACCCGGCAGCGGTCGGCGCCGAGCGGGGTCACCCGATGGGTCGTGGCCGGGATGCCGGCGACCCGCCACGCCCACTCGTGGCCCGGAACCCACGTCGTGACCCGGAACGGGAGGGCGGGGCCGACGACGGGACGGACGTGCCCGCGGGCGTCGGGGCCCAGCCGCCGCCCACCGCCGTCGAGGTCGGCCCCGGCGACGGTCGGTCCCCACTCGGGCCACCGGTCGAGGTCGACCAGCAGGGCCCACACGACCGCGGCCGGCGCATCGACCTCGGCCGTCCGCCACCACATGGCGGCCGCCCTCCCCCTCAGCGAGCGGCGGACACCCTCGTCGGCGGCGGGCACCGGGTCCGGGTGAGCCGGGCGGCAGCCCCGGCACCCGGTCGGAGTGTGAGGATCGAGCCCGGCGGCGAAGCCGCTCGGGCGGGGAGGGACCTTGCCGCGAGCGCGTCAGCGAGCAGGCGACACCAGATCCGACCTGGCTTCGGGCTTGGTGAGGACCTCGTCGACCAGGCCGTAGCCGACGGCCTCGTCGCCGCGGAGGATGAAGTCGCGGTCGATGTCGCGCTGGATCGTCTCGATGTCCTGGCCGGTGTCCTCGGCCAGGCACCGCACCATCCGCTCCCGCAGGATCACCATCTCCTTCACCGCGATCTCGATGTCGGTGGTCTGGCCCTGGACGCCGCCGTGGGGTTGGTGGATCAGCACCCGGGCGGTCGGCAGGGCGAAGCGCTTGCCCCGGGCCCCGCCGGCCAGGATCACCGCGGCGGCCGAGGCGGCCTGGCCGATGCACACCGTCGAGACGTCGCAGCTGAGGACCTGCATCGTGTCGTAGATGGCGAACAGGGCGTTCATGTCCCCGCCGGGGGAGTTGATGTAGAGCCGGATGTCCTTGGCGTCGTCCTCGGCCTGGAGGTGGAGCATCTGGGCGATGATCACGTTGGCCAGATCGGCGGTCAGCTCGGTGCCGAAGAAGATGATCCGCTCCTGGAGCAGGCGGGAGTAGACGTCGTAGGCCCGCTCGCCCCGGTCGGTGCGCTCGATGACGGTGGGGATCAGCACGGTCGCCTCCTCGGCGGTCGGTGGCTTCACCCGCAACCGTTCGGTTGCGGGTGTCGTCAACCTAGACGGCGGTCGGCCAATGTGCAACCATCCGGTTGCATGGAGACCAGCACCCGCGTCGTCCGCTCCGTCCGCCTCGACCTCGACCGGGCCGCGGCCTGGGACCTGGTCGGCACCCGCGACGGGCTGGCCCGCTGGCTGGGCGGTGACGTCGAGCTCGACCCGGCCGCCGGCGCCGCCCTCCGCATCCGGGACGACGAGGGGGTCGAGCGGGTCGGCCGGGTGGTCGACGTCGACGCCGGGCGGGCCCTCACCTTCGAGTGGTCCGACGCCGACGGGGCCGCGTCCACCGTCACCTTCACGGTGGACGACGACGGCGACGGCAGCCGGGTCACCGTGGTCGAGGAGCCGGCCGCCGGCGGGTCGGTGGCGGCCTGCCTCGACGCCGGGCACGCCGGGGTCGCCTGGGACCACCGCCTGCTCCACCTCGAGGTGGGGGCGCTGGCCCTGCGGTCGGCCCCCGCCTTCGCCGCCCTCTAGGTGGACGACGAGGGCGTCGGGGCGGTCTTCGCCGCCCTGGCCGACCCGACCCGGCGGGCCGTGCTGCGGGCCGTCGCCGATCGGGGCTCGGCCACCGCCACCGATCTGGGCACCGCCGTCGGCGTGACCCGCCAGGCCGCGGCCAAGCACCTCGACCAGCTGGCCGCCGCCGGCCTCGTCGTCGACGAGCGCACCGGTCGCGAGCGCCGCTGGCGGGTCGAGACCGGACCCATGACCGACGCCGCCGCCTGGCTGACCGCCACGGGCTCGGCCTGGGACCGCCGCCTCGCCCGCCTCGTCGAGGTGGCGGCGCAGCCCGGCGACGGGGGTCCGCCGGTACCCTGAGCCGATGGCCTGGATCGTCGCCCTGGTGCTGCTGGTCATCGGGCCCATCGTCGAGCTGTGGTTCATCATCCAGGTGGCCGACGTGATCGGCGGCTGGCAGACGATCGCCCTGCTGCTGGTCGAGGGGATCATCGGCAGCTGGCTGATCAAGCGGCAGGGCCGGGTCGTCATCCGCAGGATCGACGAGCGCCTCCGCAGCCACGACCTGCCCACCAAGGAGCTGGCCGACGGCTTCCTGATCCTGGTGGCCGGCGTGCTGATGCTGACGCCGGGCTTCCTCACCGACGTGGTCGGCTTCGCCCTCCTGTTCCCGCCGACGAGAGCCATCGCCCGGGCCGCCCTGCTGCGGCGCTTCACCGCCCGCATGGGGCAGGGCTTCAGCTTCGTCTCCGGGCCGATGTTCGGCGGCGGCGGTCGCACGGGCGGCGGCCGGGGCCAGGTCTACGACACGACCGTGCGCGACCGGTGAGCGAGGAAGGCGTGGTCCCCCTGCGCGACGCGGCCACGGTGCTGCTCGTGCGCGACGGCGACGACGGGCTCGAGGTCTTCATGCTGCGGCGCAACCTGCAGTCGGACTTCGTCGGCGGCGCCTACGTCTTCCCCGGCGGCGCGGTCGACCCGCCGGACCGGGGCGAGGCCCTGGAGCCGTGGTGCCGGGGCCGCTCCGACGTCGAGGCCTCGACCCGGCTGGGGATCGACACCGGCGGGCTGGCCTTCTGGATCGCCGCCATCCGCGAGTCCTTCGAGGAGTCGGGCTACCTGCTGGCCTACGGCCCCGACGGCGAGCTGATCTCGCTGGCCGACCCGGACGTGGCCGAGCGCTTCGTCGCCCACCGCCGCGCCGTCGACCAGGGCGAGCGCAGCCTGGTGTCGGTGTGCGAGGAGGAGGGCCTCCAGCTGGCCGTCGACACCATGTGGTACTTCGGCCACTGGATCACCCCGGAGGGCGCGCCCCGCCGCTACGACACCCGGTTCTTCCTCGCCGCCGCGCCGCCCGAGCAGGTGCCGGTGCACGACGACCGGGAGACGATCGCCAACGTGTGGATCCGCCCGGTCGACGCCCTGGAGCGGCAGAGGGCCGGCGAGTTCACCATGCTGCCGCCGACGGTCGCCTCGCTCCGGGCCCTGCTGGCCAGCGAGACGGCGGCCCAGGCGCTGGAGGCGGCGGCCGAGATCGTCGACGTCCCCACCGTCCAGCCCCGGGTGATCATGGACGACGGCGGGGTCCGCATCGTGATGCCGGGCGACCCCGAGTACGACGAGGCCTACCGCGGCGACCGGAGCCTCGGGACCTGGCCGTCCACCGAGGACCGGTCGGCCACCGCGGCGGAGAAGGTCGAGGACCTCGTCCGGCGCCAGGAAGAGGCCACGTGAGCGAGGATCGCACCGAGGCGCCACAGATGCCCGAGGCCATGGTCGGAGACGTGGTGGCCGGTGCGCTGGTCGAGCTGCGGCCCGGCGTGCGCCGCCTCACCGCCCCCAACCCGGGGATGATGACCGGGCCGGGGACCAACTGCTACCTGGTCGGCACCGACGACGTCGTCGTCATCGACCCCGGCCCCGACGACGAGGGCCACGTCGAGCGGCTGGTCGAGGCGGGCGGTGGTCGCATCCGCTGGATCGCCCTCACCCACACCCACATCGACCACTGGCCGGCGGCGCCGACCCTGAAGGCCCGCACCGGTGCCGAGGTCGTGGCCTTCGTGGCCAAGGACGGGCTCGAGGTCGACCGCACGCTGGCCGACGGCGAGGTCGTGGGCGGGCTGACCGCGGTCCACACGCCCGGCCACGCCTCGAACCACCTCTGCTTCTGGGACGCCGAGCGGCGTCTGCTGTTCACCGGCGACCACGTCATGTCGGGTTCGACGGTGGTGATCGCCCCACCCGACGGCGACATGGCCGCCTACCTCGCCTCGCTGGAGAAGGTCAGGGACCTGCGCCCCGACGCCCTCGCCCCGGCCCACGGCCCCCTGCTGACCGAGCCCAATGCCTACCTCGAGCACTACATCACGCACCGGCTGGCCCGGGAGGCGTCGGTGGCCGGCGCCCTCGCCGCCGCCGGTCCCGAGGGGGCCGACACCGAGGCGCTGGTGAAGGCGGTCTACGTCGACGTCCACGAGCTGCTGCACCCGGTCGCCCGCTTCAGCGTGTGGGCCCACCTCCGCAAGCTGACCGCCGAGGGCAAGGCCCGCGGCGTCGACGTCGACGACCCCGACACCACCTGGGTGGCCGTCGGCTAGGACTCGCCTGTCGCACGCGGAGGGGGTCGGCGGCTCTCCTCGGGTGTGGAGATCGCGGGGGAGGCGCCGGCGGGCGTGGCGGTGACGGACAGGCAGGACCGCTTCACCGCGTTCTGCACCGACGTGGAGCCCCGGCTCCGGCGGGCGCTGGTGGCCGCCTACGGGGTCGAGCTGGGGCGGGACGCCACCGCCGACGCCCTGGCGTGGGCCTGGGAGCACTTCGAGAGGGTGGAGGGGATGGGCAACGCGCCGGGGTACCTGTGGCGGGTCGGGCAGACGTCCGTCCGCCGGTCGGCCCGCCAGCGGCGGTGGGCCCTGCCCGTGCCGGCCGGCCCCGAGGGCGACGACCCGGTCCCGATCGAGCCGGCCCTGTCCGCCGGCCTGGCCGCCCTGTCGCCCCGCCAGCGCACGGCCGTCGTCCTCGTCCACGGTTACGGCTACCCGCTCACCGAGGCGGCCGCGGCCATGGGCTGCCGGGTCGGCACGCTCCGCAACCACCTCGACCGGGGCCTGACCGCCCTGCGCGCCCGCCTGGGGGTGACCGCCGATGAGCGCTGACGACGACCTGCACGACGCCCTGCGCCGGGTGGCCGGCGCCCTCGACGAGGCGGCGGCGCCGGTCGACCCCCGCAGCGTCGTCGAGCGTCGGCCCCCCTCCTCGCCCGGACCGTCGCTGCTCCTGGTGGCGGCGGCCGCGGTCGTCGCCCTGCTCGTCGCGGCCGTCGCCGTCCTCGCCCTCGGGAACGGCGAGGACGAGAGCGTGCGGACCGAGGACCCGCCGGCGCCGTCCGGGCCGGCTACCACCGCGCCCGGCACCACGACCTCGACCACGCCGCGCCCCACGGCGACGACCGTGCCGACCGAGCCGACGGGGCCGGTGACGCCGCCGTCGTACGAGGGCACGCCGTGGGACCGACTGCCGGCCCAGGGCCTGGCCGTGGTCGAGGACGACCGGGTGGTGCTGATCGCCGACGACGGGACCGAGCTGGGCACCTTCGCTCCCGACGACCTGTACGGCATCGGCTTCAGCCCCGAGGACCGCCTGGTGATCCGGCCGGGCGTGGGCATGGAGGTCGTCCCCGCCGCCGTCGAGCAGCCCGACCTCTGCGACGCCATGGGCGGGGGCGGCGTCCGGGCCGCGGTGTGCGGCGACGAGGGCGACCGGCTGGTCCTGCTCGACCCGTCCGGGGCCAAGACCGACCTGGCCGACGCCCCCTTCGGCGGGCCCACCGCCCGCTGGCGCTGGGCCGAGCCCTCACCCGACGGGCGCTGGCTCCTCGCCTACACGTCGTACGAGTGCGAGGTGCCCCACGCCGTCCTGGTGCCGCTCGACGGGGGCGAGATCCGCATGGCCGACGGCTTCACCGACTTCCCGGAGGGCGAGACCGGCCCCTTCCCGGTGAGCTCGCAGGCCGTGGGGTGGACCGACGACGGCCGGGCCCTCGTCGTGTTCGAGGGGGAGTCGGGCTGCGGGACCTCGACCCCCGAGCCGGGCCTCCACCTGGTCGACCCCGACACCGGGGACCGCACCCTGCTCCGCCCCGGCAACCCGTACCGGGTCATCCGCTTCGCCGCCGTCGGCGGGCAGAGCGACATGGAGCGGGCCTTCGAGCGGGCCCGCACCGGGCTGGGCCTGGAGCCCGCCCTCGGCGACCACGGCGCGCCGGGCGTCAGCGCCGGCCTGGTGTGGGACGGGGCCACGGTGGCGGTCGACGGGTACCCGCTGGCCCTCTCCCCGGAGGTGCCGATCGGCGACACCGAGGTCGCCGGGGTGGCCGAGGACGAGGTCGACGGCCTCCCCGTCACGACCTACACGAGGGGCGGTGCGCCGCAGCTCGCCTTCACCTGCGGCGACGGCCTGTGGACCGTCGGGGGGCCGGCGTCCGGCGCCGACCCGCCGTCGGCGGAGGTGGTCGCCGCGGTCGCCGCCGCCCTGATCCCCCGGCTCGACTGCACCGTCGGCGACCCGCCGGCGGTCGCCGGGCGCTAGGCCCCGGCCGCGGCCCGGTCGGCGGCGGTCAGCTCGCGCTTCTCGGCCTGGAAGCCGTCCTCGTCCTTGCCCTGGCGCCAGTAGCCCGACAGCGACAGCAGGTCGCGGTCGAGGCCCCGGGCGATCAGGTCCTTGCGGATCGCCCGGACGGCGAGCAGCTCGCCGTGGACGAAGGCCTGGATGCGACCGGTCGGGAGGCGGAGGGCGCCGACGGCGGCGACCAGATCGTTCGGGTCGTCGGAGTGGAGCCACGTGATGGCGGCGTCGGCCGAGGTCGGCAGCGGGAGCTGGTCGTCGGGCCCGTGGACCTGGACGATGACCGTGGCCCGGGCGCCGGCGGGCATGTCCTCCAGGGCGGCGGCGATGGCGGGCAGGGCGGCGGCGTCGCCCACGACGAGGTGGTGGTCGGCCTCGGGGGAGGGGCGGTAGGCGCCGCCGGGCGGGGTCATGATCAGCTCGTCGCCGGGCTGGGCGGCGGCGGCCCACGGGGCGGCGACGCCGCTGCCGCCGTGGGTCACGAAGTCGATGGTGAGCTCGGCGGCGGCGTGGTCGATGTGGCGGATCGTGTAGGTCCGGTAGACGGGCCACTGCTCGGGCGGGAGGGTCGAGCGGATCTCGGCGTAGGCCATGTCCTCGGGGTACGTCACGCCCGGCCGCGGGAAGACGAGCTTGGCGTAGCGGTCGGTGAACCCGCTGTCGGGGAAGGTGTCGAGCCCGGGTCCGGTCACCACCACCCGCACCATGTGGGGCGTGAGCCGCTCGGTCCGCACGACGGTGGTGCGGTAGATGGCGGGCAGGTCGGTCATCACGTCTCCTCGGGTCCTGGGATCGGTCGGCCCGGGAGCGTCGTGGCCCGCTCCGGCGTACGGCGGTGACGATACCGGCCGGTGCTCACGTTCCCGCCGGCGCCGCCGATCGCAGGCCCATGGCCGCCCCCCTTCCCCTCGCCCTGGTCGCCCTCGGCGCCCTCTCCCTCCTCGTCGGGTGCGGCGACGACGGCGGCGAGGACGGCGGGGCGGCGACCGGGGCGGAGGCCGACGCCTGCGCCTCGATGGCCGAGTCGATGCTGCTCCCCCTCGACACGGAGGGCGACCAGGTGAGCGACGCCGCCCTCCCCGCCACCATGGAGGTCCTCGCCGGGTCCGGGCCGGCCGAGGTGCGGGGGCCCGCCGAGGCCGTCCTCGCCCTGGAGGAGATGGGCGAGCTGACCGACGAGGAGGTGATGGCGCTGTCGGCCGAGGAGCAGGACCGGCTCGTGGCCGAGGCGCAGGAGGGCGACGCCGCCCTCGACGAGATCTACCTCTGGGGCCTCGACCACTGCGAGGTCGACGGGGTCCTGTGGGCCTGTGCCGTCCCCGGCGGGAGGTCCCGGTTCACCAAGATCCCGATGGAGGGCGAGCCACCCGCCACCACCGAGCCCGGGGCGGCGACGCCCGAGGCGCTGTACGCGGAGGCCGATCGCGACGGCGAGCCGATCGAGGTCCGCCGGGCCGACGACCGGGTCCTCGTGGCCTGGGTCGACGATGCCGGACACGCCGTCGAGTCCCTGGAGCTGGCCGACGAGGACGGCTGGCGGGTCGACGGCCAGCTGGCGTGCGAGGAGCCGGGGGACCGCGCCGACGGCTTCGAGCCGGTCGGCGAGGAGGTCGAGGGCTAGACGTCAGGCCTCGGCGGCCAGGTCGTCGACGACCTCGACGCCGGGCAGGCCCTCGAACAGGGCCCCGTCGAGCACGACCTTCGACGCCCTGATGCCCGAGCCGATCACGACCGGCCCGGCCTCGGCCACCCGCCGGTCGACCAGGACCCGCCACGCGCCGGGCAGGCCCAGCGGGCTGATCCCGCCGTGCTCCATCCCGGTGCGCTCGACGGCGTCCGCCTGGGCCAGGAACGAGCACTTGCGGACGTCGAGGGCCCGCTTGGCCACGCCGTTGACGTCGGCCCGGGTCGAGGCCAGCACCACCAGGGCGGCGACCCGCTCCTCGCCCTCGCGCTTCCCGGTGACGACCACGCAGTTGGCCGCCGCCTCGGGCGGGATGGCGTAGGCCTCGATCGAGCGGGCGGTGTCGGACTCGGCGGCGTCGATCGGCGCGGCCAGCACCGCGTCGGGCACGACCAGGCCCTCGTCGACGAGCCGCTGGACCGCCTCCCGCACGGGGGTGCCGAGCAGCTCGGGCCGGTCGAGGGCCGGGGCGGTGGCGAGCTTCGGGAACGGGGCGTCGGTCATCGCTCCCACCCTGCCACGCTCACCTGCGGCCCGGATGGGACGATGGACGACCGTGCGGCGGCTCCTCCCCATCGTCATCGTCCCGACCCTCCTCCTGATCGGCTGCGGCTCCGGCGACGACGACGTCGCCACCCGCGACGAGGGCGGGGCCACGACCACCACGTCCACGACGACCCCCACGACCGAGCCGGCGGCGACCGAACCGGTCGAGGTCGACGTGTGCGCCGAGCTCGACGTCGCCATCCTCCAGCAGGTCGAGGACCCGGGTCCGGCCGACGAGCGCCCCGAGGACGCCGGACCGTCGGACGAGGAGCTGGAGGCGGCGGCGGCGGAAGCCGCCGCGCTGCGCCGGATCGCCGAGGGGGGACCCGAGGAGCTGCGGGCCGACGCCGGGGCCGTCGCCGACCTCTACGAGGCCGCCATCGAGGACCCCGAGGGCGCCGACGAGCCGGCCGTCCCGCTGGGCCCCGCCCGCCAGCGGCTCCTCGACTGGGGCATCGCGGGCTGCGAGGTCCCCGGGCCGATCTGGGGCTGCGCCACGCCGGGGACGTTCCGCCGGGTCCCGGGCCGGATCGACCTGCCCCCGGAGGAGTGGCCCACCGTCGAGGAGGCGGGCGACCCCCGGCCGATCCTGTCCAGCGTCGACGTCGATCCGGCGTGGGAGATGGTCGAGGTCGGGCGGACCGACCACCGGATCACCTTCGCCTGGCTCGACGCCGACGGGCTCGCCGTCCGCTCGGCCACCGCGGAGACCACCGCCGACGGTTGGTGGGAGGACCAGACGACGACCTGCCAGGAGCCCGTGCTCCTCGAGCCGTCGGACCCCGATGGCTCGGTGCCCGAGTCGGTGCCCCCGCCGCGCCCGGCCGACGAGGCCGAGCTGCCACCGGGATCGTCGACGTCGGTCCCTGACTAGTCCGAAAGGCCCATACGGGTGCTCATGGTCGCAGCCCCGCCTCCGATGGAGCGGGCATGGACACCGACACCCGCATGCGCATCGGAATCATCGGCCTCCTGGTCGTCGTCATCACCGCCGGCGGCGGCCTCCTGCTCCTCGGCGGCGGCTCCGACGACGACCCGAAGAACGCCGACGACCTCGAGTGGGTCTGCGACCGCGTCGAGGTCGACACCCCCGCCGTCGATCCGGCCGACACGCCCGAGGCGGCCATCACCGAGACGGTGGCCGACGCCGAGCTGGTCGCCGCCCACAAGACCGACGACGAGGCCCTCTACGCCTGGGTCGATGCCGACGGCCAGGCCGTCCAGTCCCACACCCTGGAGCGCGGGGCCGACGGCTGGGTGACGACCGAGGTCCAGACCTGTCAGGACTGATCGGGCGCGCCGCCCTCGCCCTGTCCCCGGGGGCTCCCCCGGAGTAGGTTCCTTGACCACCTAGTCAAGGACCACCCAAGGGGACCACCAGATGGCCGACTACAAGCTCTTCATCGACGGCGAGTACGTCGACGCCGCCTCGGGCGAGACGTTCACCACGACCGACCCCGCCACCGAGCAGGCCATCGGCGAGGTGGCCAAGGCCGACCGCGAGGACGCCAAGCGCGCCATCGCCGCCGCCCGCAAGGCCTTCGACGAGGGTCCCTGGTCGAAGATGAGCGGCGAGGAGCGGGCCGGCTACCTCGACAAGATGGCCGAGCTCCTGACCGCCAACGCCGAGCGCTTCGCCGAGGCCGAGGCCCGCGACTCGGGCGGCACGATCAAGAAGGCCACCTTCGCCGACGTGCCCGGCGCCGCCGGCGCCCTCCAGTGGTTCGCCCGCATGGCCCGCGAGCGCCCCGATCGTGACGACCTCGAGGGCTCGCCCTTCCCGCCCTCGGAGAACTACGTCCGCTACGAGCCCTACGGCGTCTGCACCGGCATCGTCCCCTTCAACTTCCCGCTGCTGATGGCCTGCTGGAAGATGGGCCCGGCTCTCGCCGCCGGCAACACCTCGGTCCTCAAGCCGGCCTCGTACACCTCGATCACCGCCCTGATGCTGGGCGAGCTGGCCCAGGAGGCCGGGCTCCCGCCGGGTGTCCTCAACGTCATCGCCGGCCCCGGCGGCACCGCCGGCGAGGAGCTGGCCAGCAACGAGATGGTCGACAAGGTCGCCTTCACCGGCTCGACCGAGGTCGGGCGCCGGATCATGCAACTGGCCTCGGGCACCATCAAGCCGGTCACGCTCGAGCTCGGCGGCAAGTCGGCCAACATCGTCCTCGACGACGCCGACCTCGACATCGCCGCCGCCGCCGTCCTCTTCGGCACCTTCTTCCACAACGGCCAGGTCTGCGAGTCGGGCACGCGGGCCCTCGTCCACAAGAGCGTCTACGACGAGTTCCTCGGCCTGCTGGTCGACCGGGCCGGCAAGATCGTCATCGGGTCCCAGCTCGACTTCAACAGCGACCTCGGCCCGATGGTCAGCCGGGCCCAGGCCGACACCGTGCGCCGCTACGTCGAGCTCGGCCGCGAGGAGATCGGCGAGCCGATCTGCGGTGGCAGCGAGCCCGAGGGCCTGGCCGACGGCCTGGTCACCGAGAACTTCTACCGGCCGACGATCTTCGCCGGCGTCGACAACGAGGCCCGGATCGCCCAGGAGGAGATCTTCGGCCCGGTGCTGTGCGTCATCCCGTTCGAGACCGACGACGAGGCCGTGGCCATCGCCAACAAGAGCATCTACGGCCTCGGCGGCGGTGTGCAGTCCGGCGACGTCGCCCGCGCCCAGGGCATCGCCGACCGGCTCCAGACCGGCACCGTGTGGATCAACGACTACCACATGATCTCGCCGGAGCGTCCGTTCGGTGGCTACAAGCAGTCGGGCATCGGCCGCGAGCTCGGCACCGCCGGCTACGACATCTACCGGCAGGCCAAGCACGTCCACACCAACCCCTCGACGGGCCGCGACGGCTACATGCACTTCGCCGCCCTGAGCGGCAACATCTAGAGATGCTCATCGCCGCCAGCGCCCGGGCCGCCGAGGTCGTCGCCGAGATGGCGACGCGGCGGTCCGGGACGCTGACGGTGACGATCGGGACGGGGTGCTGCGAGTCGACGGCCCCCTTCCTCTACGAGGACTTCCTCCCCGGCGCCGACATGGAGCCGGTCGGCTCGGTGCCGCTGGACGGGGCCGACGACGTCGTCATCTACGCCCCCGAGTACCTCACCCGGCTCTACCCGGGCGACCAGGGGCCCCGCATCGAGGTCATCGCCGACACCGGCGAGTCGCTCTCGGTCGAGACCGAGCTGGGCGTGCGGCTGGTGCTGCGGGGGAGCGGGATCGACTCGACGGGCGAGCCCGAGGAGTGCGCGGTGCCGGCGGCCCGCCCGAGCTCGGGCGAGCGGGTGCTGCGGCCGGTCGTGGGCTCGATGCCCGAGGAGCTGCGCGCCCTGCGGATGCGATGATCGCCCGGTGATCGACGTCACCGGTTCGCTGGCCCCGGAGCGGGAGGCGCTGCTGGCGACGCTCCGATCGCTCACCCCCGAGGAGTGGGCGCTCCCGACCGAGTGCGAGGCGTGGGACGTGAAGGGGATCGCCCTCCACGTGCTCGGTGACGACCTCTCGCTCCTCGCCCGCCAGCGCGACGCCGAGCCCAGCGGCCTGTTCGGCTACGCCGTCGACCACCCCGGGCTCGACTTCCGCCAGCTGCTCGACGGCTTCAACGAGCAGTGGGTCACCGCCGCCGCCTTCCTCGGCCCGGCCCTGGTGATCACCCTGCTGGAGCTGACCGGCGAATGGACCGACGTGTACTACCGCGCCGTCGACCCCGAGCAGCCGGGTGAGCCGGTGGGGTGGTTCGGGGCGACCGGCCCGAGCTCGCCGTTCTGGCAGGCCATCGCCCGGGAGTACGTCGAGCGCTGGGTCCACCACCACCAGATCCTCCGGGCCGTGGGCCGGCCGCCGCTCGACGGGCCGTTGGCCGAGGTGGCCGAGCACGTCGCCCTGGCCGGCGGGACCGCCCGGATGCCCGGGCTGGACGCCGAGCCCGGCGACGAGGTCGAGGTCCGGATGGGGGAGCGGCCGTGGACCCTCCGCCGTGCGGCCGACGGCTGGGCGCTCGTCCCGGGGGCGGCCGACGGTCCTCGGGCCACGATCGCCATCGCCGCCGACGAGGTCGCCGCCGTCCTCACCCTCGGCCCGAACACGGCTGCGTCGACCACCGTGCTGGCCGGCGACACGGCGCTGGCCGCGGCCGTCGCCGCCGGTCTGACGCCGTAGGGGCTTGGCCACGGCCGGTGGTGGGAAGATGGGGGCCATGGTGTCCCCGCGCCGAGCCCTGACCGTCGTCGTCGCCTGCGCCGCCCTCGTGCTGGCGGCCTGCAACCCCGACCCGACCGGCGGGGCCCGGCCCCCCTCGTCGGGCCCGGCCTTCACCTCCGGGGTGTGGGCCGTCGAGCGCGACGACCTGCCCTACTCCTGGCGCGACGGCTGCCCCGTCTCCTGGCAGGACCTCTCGGCCGTCAACGTCGCCTACTGGGGCTACGACGGGAAGCGCCACACGGGCACCCTCGTCGTCCACGACACGGTGGCCACCGACGTGGTCAAGGTCTTCCGGCGGATGTACGAGGTGCGGTTCCAGATCCGCCGCATCCACCCGGTCGACGCCTACGAGGGCAGCGACGACCGGTCGATGGCGGCCAACAACACCTCGGCCTTCAACTGCCGCACCGTCGCCGGCACGACCCGCTGGTCCGAGCACGCCTACGGCAAGGCCATCGACATCAACCCGGTGCAGAACCCCTACGTCAAGGGCGGCTCGGTCGACCCGCCCGCCGGGCGGGACTGGGTCGACCGGAGCCACCAGGTGCCCGGGATGATCGCCAACGGCGACCCGGTCTGGGGCGCCTGGGCGTACATCGGCTGGGAGTGGGGCGGCGACTGGTCCAGCAGCAAGGACTACCAGCACTTCAGCCAGTCCGGCCGCTGACCCCCCTCCTCAGAACGTCACGGCCATGTTGCTGATGGACAGGGTCTTGAGGTTGAGGGCGGAGAAGGGAGCGACGCAGCCGGAGGCCTGGATGACGGCCGGTGCGCTGCTGCTGAGGACCGCAGCCCCCTTGAGGGGGTACGGGGTGGCGCCGGTGAGGCCCCCGGTGAAGCTGCCGGCGAGGGGCAGGAAGCTGGTCGGGTTGATGCGGATGGCCGTGCAGAGCGGGCTGCTGCTGGGGGTGCAGCTGCCGGGGCTGGTCTCGGGGTAGATGTTGGCCATGCCCACCGAGCTGAGGTTCCCGTTGAGGAACGGGTCGGCGCCCGAGGTGTTGTTGATCAGGGCGCCGATGGACGACGAGGCGGTGAAGTTGCGCAGGAAGTAGGTGGCGCCGCCGTAGACGAAGTCGCCCTGGTCGCCGACGGTCGAGAGGGTCGTCGTCAACGAATAGGGGTTGGCCGCGCCGCTCGGTGTCATGGCCAGCGTCAGGAAGGACGTCGCCAGCGGTGGCACCGGCTGGGGCACGGGGCAGGGGCCGGTGCCCTCCGTCAGGTCGATCGTCAGCGTCGGAACGAGGTTGATGGTGAGGACCCCGCCGGTGTAGGCGGTCGGCGCGTCGGCCATCGCCGGTGGGGCGCCGAGGAGGAGCAGGGCGGCCCCGGTGACGACAGCGGCCAGCGATCTCGTGAACCTGCGCATGGATCCTCCCGGTGATGGACGTTGGAGGAAGATCGCACCCGGTCGGTGACGGTCGGCTTGCAGGTCAGTGCTCCAGGGCGGGGCGGAGGTCGGCGACGGGGGCGCGGAGGGCGCAGCGGTGGATCGCCCGCCCGGCCTCCTCGTTGGCGACGCCGGCGTCGTTGCCGACCCGGCCCACGACGGCCGGCTCGCCGGCGCACAGGGAGGCGGCGACGGACCGCGGGAAGCCGACGAGGAGGGCGCTCTCGGCCGCCAGCGCGGCGTCCGACGGGGTCCAGTACTGCCACTGGACATGCCCGCTGACGACCTCGACGTCGGCTGTGCCGAAGCGCTCGACGGCGCCGGCCACGCCGTAGTTCGCGGCGATGACGACCGTCTCGCCGGTGGCGGCCGCGGCCCGGTCGACGCCGGCGGCCAGCTCGGGCCAGCCCAGCATCTCGGCGTAGTCGTCCCGGACCTGGTCGATGCCGAGGTCGACCATGGCACCGGTCGGGAGGAAGGGGGCGATCAGCGGGGCGGCCAGCACGGCGGAGGCGGCCAGTGCGGTGGGCAGGCGCCGGTTCGGGCACCCGGCCTCGGCCCACGGCCGCTCCCACGCCACCGCCCCGGCGGCGAAGACCCCCACCAGCAGCGGGGCCGCGTAGTAGGCCTTGCCGCCGGCCAGCAGCCAGACGGGGGCGACGACGGCCAGGGCGATGCCCAGGGGTCGGGTGGCGGCGTCGCGCAGCAGCGAGCGGAGACCCGACAGGGCGAGGGGCACGGCCAGCGGCCCGGCGATCACGGCCAGCTCGAGGCCGAAGCGCCAGGGCGGGTTGTCGTCGCGGACCTCGCCGGTGCGCCCGGTGAAGAAGTCGACGCTCGGCCAGCCGTGGTGCGCCTGCCACCACAGGTTCGGGGTGGCGGTCAGCACCAGCAGGCCGACGGCGAGCCAGGGCCCCCGCCCCCGGAGCGTCGCCCGGCCCGTGCGGGTGGCCAGCCAGCCGAGGGCCAGCCCGGCGAACAGCACCCCGACCGTGTACTTGGTCGACCAGGCCAGGCTCGCCGCCGCGCCGAGGAGGACCCACGCCCGCGTGCTCGGCCCCCGGACCAGCACCACGGCGGCGGCCCAGGTGACGAAGGCCCACGTCAGCTGGTCGAAGGACACCGTCTGGAACATGGCGTTGGCCCCGACGAGCAGCGGCGTGACGGCGATGGCCGCCAGCACCTGGGCCCGGCCCTGCCCGCCCAGCTCCCGGGCGACGAGGGCGGTGACGACGATCGTCGCCGCCCCGGCCAGCGAGGCGACGGTCCGCAGGCCGACCAGCGAGTCGCCGGTCAGCACCCGGGCGGCGGCGGCGAGCAGCGGCGTGACCGACGGGAAGTCGACGAAGCCGAGGGCGAGGTGGCGCCCGGCATCGGCGTAGTACAGCTCGTCGCGGTGCCAGCCGTAGCGGGGCGCGGCGACGAGGTTGAGCGCCACCTTGGCCGCCACCACCGCCCACACCCGTCGATCCAACGTCGTCGTCATGGGGCGAGCGTGCGCCGGTCGCCCCGCGGCGGGCGTCAGCCCTGGCGGCGGACCGGGCTCCACCCGTGGGTGGACGACGGCCTCGGTACGGTTCGCGGCGATGGCCTCCGCCCCGACCCGTCGCCTCGTCCCGCCCGGCGCCGACGTCGCCATCGGGCTGGGCGTCGGCCTGCTCGACGTGGTCGGTGCGCTGGTGCAGGCCGGGCAGGACCCGGGCGAGCCCCGGCTCACGCCCGGCGGGGCCGCCCTGCTGCTCGGCGCCGGGCTGGTCCTGGTCTGGCGGCGGCGATGGCCGATGGCCACCTCGGTTGGGGTCGGCGCGCTGATCGTCACCTACGGCGTGGCCGAGCTGCCCGACCCGCCGGTGTACGTGGCCATCGTCCTGTCCCTCGCCACCGTCGCCGCCCTCTCGACCCGGGTCCAGACCCTGGGCGTGCTGGCCATCTTCGTGTCGTCGAGCCTGGTCGCCGTCGTGTTGTCGGCCGACTCCGGGCCCGACGACTGGTACTCGGTCTTCGTCCCCGCCCTCGCCGCCTTGGCCCTCGGCGCCGCCTACCGGGAGCGGCTGGCCGCGGTCGCCCGGGCCCGGCAGGCCGACGTCGAGGCCGCCCTGGCCGGCGAGCGCCGGCGCATCGCCCGTGAGCTGCACGACGTCGTCGCCCACCACGTGAGCGTGATGGTCGTGCAGGCCGAGGCCGGGGCGGCGCCGGCCGAGGTGCGGGGCGACACCGCCGCCGTCGGCGCCTTCGACGGCATCGCCGCCACCGGTCGCCAGGCCATGGTCGAGCTGCGGCGCCTGCTCGGCGTGCTCCGCGACGACCGGCCCACGGGCACCGAGCCCCAGCCCGGGATCGACCGGCTGGCCGAGCTGGTCGATCGGGTGCGGGGCGCCGGAGTGCCCGTCGAGGTCGTGGTGGCCGGCGAGCCCCGGCCGGTCGACGACGGGGTCGACGTCAGCGCCTACCGCATCGTCCAGGAGGCGCTGACCAACGTCGTCCGCCACGCGCCCGGTGCGCACGCCCGGGTCGAGGTCACCTGGTCGGGGAGCGGCCTGGAGCTGGTCGTGGGCGACGACGGGCCGGGCCCGGCGACCTGGCCGGACCCGACGGCGACCGGGCGGGGCCTGGTCGGGATCCGCGAGCGGGTGGCCCTGCTCGACGGCGACCTCGACCTCGGCCCCGGCGCGGATGGCGGCTTCGAGGTGCGGGCCCGCCTGCCGCTGGGGGCGTGCCGGTGAGCGGGCCGATCCGGGTGGTGATCGCCGACGACCAGCCGGTGGTGCGGGCCGGCTTCGCCGCCATCCTCGACGCCCAGCCCGACATCGAGGTGCGGGGCGAGGCGGCCGACGGGCGCCAGGCGGTCGAGGTGGCCCGGCGGGTGCGCCCCGACGTGGTGCTGATGGACGTGCGCATGCCGGTGCTCGACGGGATCGCCGCCACCGCCGCCCTGGCCGGCCCGGGCGTGGCCGACCCGGTGCGGGTGCTCGTGCTGACGACGTTCGACCTCGACGAGCACGTCCACGACGCCCTCCGGGCCGGCGCCTCCGGCTTCCTGCTCAAGGACGCCAGCCGGACCCAGCTGGTCGACGCCGTGCGCACCGTGGCCTGGGGCGACGCCCTGCTCGCCCCGTCGGTCACCCGGCGGCTGCTCGACCGGCTGGCCCGCCCGGCCCCGGCGGCCCAGGTCGAGGAGACGTTGCGCGACCTGACCGAGCGCGAGCGGGAGGTGCTCGTGCTGATGGCCCGGGGCCGCACCAACGGGGAGATCGCCGCCGAGCTCCACCTCGGCGAGTCGACGGTCAAGACCCACGTGAACCGGGTCTTCGCCAAGCTGGCGCTCCGCGACCGCGTCCAGGCCGTGATCCTCGCCTACGACCTCGGCCTGGTCGCCCCCGGCGAGGACTAGGTCGGGAGCTCGACCGGGGTCTCGGCGTCGGCCGCGTCCAGGGCGTCGAGGGCGGCCACGGCGGCGTCGAGCATGCGGGCCGTGCAGCCGGCCATGGCCACGGGCGGGACGGCCTCGGTGACGACCACCTCGGCGAGCGACCGGAAGGCGTCGGCGGCGGCGCCGGAGCCGAGGGCGGCGGGCACGCCGGTGTCGCCGCCCCGGACGACGTCGGCCTCGAGCGGGATCTGCGCCAGCAGCGGGGCGCCCGAGGACTCGGCCAGGGCCTCGCCCCCGCCCTCGCCGAAGAGGGCGTAGGTCTCGCCGTGGTCGCAGGTGAACGAGCTCATGTTCTCGATCACGCCGGCCACCCGCAGGTAGCTCTTGCGGGACATGCTGACCGCCCGCTCGGCCACCTTCTGGGCGGCCAGCGCCGGGGTCGTGACCACGAGGACCTCGGCCCGGGGGATCAGCTTGGCCACGCCCATCTGCACGTCGCCGGTGCCGGGCGGCATGTCGATCAGGAGGTAGTCGAGGTCGTCGCCCCACTCGACGTCCTGGAGGAAGTGCTGGACGCCGCGGTTGAGCATCAGGCCCCGCCACATCAGGGCCGACGCCTCGTCCTCGACGAGGAAGCCCATCGAGATGATCCTCAGCTCGCCGGGCCCCACCGGCTTGGTGTGGGGGACCATCAGCTTGCGGCCGTCGCGCTCGTGGCCGGCGAGGCGACCCGACACGCCGAGCATGCGGGGGACCGAGAAGCCCCAGACGTCGGCGTCGAGCACGCCCACCTTCAGGCCCCGGGCGGCCAGGGCGGTGGCCAGGTTCACGGTGACCGACGACTTGCCCACACCGCCCTTGCCCGAGGCCACCAGGATGACCTTGGTGGTGGGCCCGACGGCGGTGTCCTCGTCGCGCTGGGAGACGTTGAAGCGGGCCTTGGCCATGGCCGACGAGCGCTCCTCGGCGGTCATCTCGGCCCACGCCAGCTTCACGCTGGTGACGCCGGTGGCCGAGCCCAGCCGGGTGCGGATGTCGCGCTGGATCTGGGCCCGCAGCGGGCAGCCCGCGGTGGTGAGGGCGATGGTGACGACCACGACCCCGTCGGCGTCGGCCTCGACGCTGCGGACCATGCCCAGGTCGACGATGTCGGAGCCCAGCTCGGGGTCGATCACGCCCCTCAGCAGCCCTCGCAGCTCGTCGACGTCGACCTTCACGGCCACGATTCTACCGGCCCCTCCCGGAGAAACCCGGGGGACGGAGCGGTAGCCTCTCCGATCGTGGACGGCGAGCACGATCCCGGGCGCCTGGCCGTGCTCAAGGCGCTGGGCGACAACACCCGCTACGCCATCTACCTCGAGCTGGCCCGCGCCCCCCGGCCGCTCGCCACCGCCGACATCGCCGGCGCCCTCGACCTCCACCCCAACACCGTCCGTCCCCACCTCGAGCGGATGCGCGACGTCGGCCTCCTCCAGGTGCAGTCGGAGTCGCGGGGCGGGGTCGGGCGACCGCAGCCCCTCGACTAGCGGGCCGCCGCCGCGCCGAGCCTCGGCCTGGAGCCGGCGTCGTTCCCCATCCTCGCCCGCATGCTGCTGCGCCTCGCCGCCGCCACCGGCGCCGATGCCGCCGACGCCCTCGACGCCGGCAAGGACCAGGGGCGGGCCGACGGCGAGCGGCTGCGCCACCGGGGCTGCCTCAGCGCGGTGGTCGCCCAGCTCGACGCCATGGGCTTCGACCCCGCCCTCCTGATCGAGGAGGACCCGGTGGCCGGGGCCGAGGCGGTCACCATCGCCTTCGCCCACTGCCCCTTCCGGGACCTGGCGACCGAGCGCCCCGACCTGCTCTGCAGCCTGCACCGGGGGCTGATCGAGGGCGTGGTGGACACGATCGGCGGGGGCGAGGTCGTCGGCTTCGGCTCGCTGGTCGACCGCGACCCGTGCCAGGTCGAGATCCGCCTCCCGGCCGACCCCGAGCCCGCCCCGGCTTGACCGGTCGGAGGTCGGTTGGTCCGACCAACCGTTGACAGGACGG
>JBQGCF010000090.1:0-16887 GCA_052038315.1 Iamia sp. | reverse complement strand
GGGCCCGGTGCCCTCCTGGGGGCCGGGCCACCTGGGACCCCCGGGGGGGTACCGTGTACCCCCGGGCTGCAGACGGCAGCCGGGGTCGTCTCGGTTCCCGCCAGGTTCCCGCCAGGGAGTGGGCCACCGGCGGCCGAGGCCAGGCCGCCGGCGGTGGGACGCACCACCGTTACCCCGGGGAACGGGTGACCAACCCCGTGTCAGCCCACCTCAAACGTTCGTTTGGCTTGACTGAACGAACGTTCAGGAGGACGATCGGGCCATGCCCGCCACCGCCGACCGCTCGACCGACCGCCGGATCGACATCCTCGACCCCGCCCTCTACGACGACCCCTGGGCCACCTACCGGTGGCTGCGGGACGAGGCGCCCCTCTACCGGGACGAGGCCAACGACCTGTGGGTGGTCAGCCGCCACGCCGACGTCTTCGACGTGTCGCGTCGCTCCGACGTCTGGTCGGCGGCCCAGGGCGTCCGGCCCAAGGTGGCCGCGGACATGTCTCTCATCGCCCTCGACGACCCGGAGCACACCCGCCAGCGCCGGCTGATCAACCGAGGCTTCACGCCCCGCCGGGTCCGCGAGATCGCCCCCCACATCCGGGACCTGGCCCACCGGCTGATCGACGAGGTCCAGGACCGGGGCGAGATCGAGTTCGTCACCGACTTCGCCGCCCACGTCCCGCTGATCGTCATCAGCGAGATGATGGGGCTCGACCCGGCCGAGCGGGACCGCATGTACGCCTGGTCGGACGCCATGATGGCGGGCGACGGCCACGAGGGCGACGCCCCCGAGCTGCACGCCGCGGCGGTGGCCTTCGGCGAGTTCGCCGAGATGTGCGTGAGCCTGATCGCCGAGCGCCACGAGGTCGAGACCGACGACATCATCGGCATCCTCACCCGGGCCCACGACGAGGGCGGCCTCCACAAGGACGTGAAGTCGGGCGACACCAACCTCTACGACGAGGCCTCGCTGCAGGACGACGAGCTGCTGATGTTCCTCACCCTGCTGCTCGTGGCCGGGAACGAGACCACCCGCAACGCCATCTCCGGCGGGCTGCTCGCCCTCAGCCTGTTCCCCGAGGAGCGTGACAAGCTGCTGGCCGACCCGGCCCTGATCGACTCGGCGGTCGAGGAGATCATCCGCTGGACCACGCCGGTGATGACCTTCATGCGGACCTGCACCGAGGCCCACGAGATGCACGGCCAGCGGATCGAGGTCGGCGACCGGATCCTGATGCTGTACCAGTCGGCCAACCGCGACGATCGGGTCTTCGAGCGCCCCGACGACTTCGTGGTCGACCGCGACCCCAACAACCACCTCGCCTTCGGCGCCGGCACCCACTTCTGCCTGGGCGCCAACCTGGCCCGGCTCGAGGTCAAGCTCGTCTTCGAGGCGCTGCTCCAGCGGCTGCCCGACGTCCGGGCGGTCGACCCGAGCCGCATCGACCGCAACCGCAGCACCCTCGTCGTCGGGATCGATAGCCTCCCGGCCGTGTTCACCCCCGTGTCCAACCCTGCTGGCGGCGCATGACGACCGCGACCGGGCCGCGTCCGACCTACGGCCAGCGCGAGCGCATCCTCGACACCGCCCTCGACCTGATGGCGGAGCGGGGCGCCTCGGCCACGAGCATGCGGGCCCTGGCCTCGGCCTGCGGGCTCAACGTGGCCGCCCTCTACCACTACTTCCCGTCCAAGCACGCCCTGCTGCGGGCGGTGATCGAGGAGCGCCGCTACGGCACCCAGATCCGGGAGATGCCCGTCCCCGACCTGCGGCTCCCGCCGGCCGAGCGGCTCGCCGCCCTGGTCGTCGACATGTGGGACGGGGCCCTGGCCGAGGCCACGATCTGGCGCCTCCTCCTGACCGAGGCCATCCACGGCGACGGCACCGCCCGCGAGGTCGGCAACGAGCTGCTGGCCACGCTGGAGGAGGGGATGCGCGACGCCCTCCCCCGGCTGTTCCCCGAGCTGGGCGTGCCGGTCGACGTGGCGGCCCGGATCGTCGCCTCCACGCTGGTGACGCTGATGATCGAGTCGAGCCTGGTCGAGCCGGGCGCCCTGCAGGCCCATGCCGAGCTGCGGGCCCGGGACCTGGCGGCCGTCCTCCTGCCGTGACACCCGGCTCCGCATGGCCCGTCGAGCGGGTCCACCCCTAGCCTTCCGGGGTGGCCGACGAGGCGGAGCGCTCCGACGATGACGACGAGATCGCCCCGTCGACCCGGCGACGGGCCATCGACGGGCGCACCCTGGCGATCTGCGCCCTCGTCGCCCTGATCGCCGCCCTGCTCGCCGGGGTCGGCACCGCCCTCCTGACCGGCGACGACGGTGACGACGGCGCCCGGGAGGGCGAGGGCCGGCTGACCGCCGCCGAGGAGGTGCCGGACATCGCCCTGCCCCGGCTGGGCAGCGACGACGAGATCAGCCTGGCCGACTACCGCGGCCAGCCGGTGATCGTGAACTTCTGGGGCTCGTGGTGCACCCCGTGCGTCGAGGAGATGCCCGACCTGCAGGCGGTCCACGAGTCGCTGGGCGACCAGGTCGCCTTCGTCGGCGTCAACGTCAACGACTCGGTCGAGGCCGCCACCCGCATGGTGGCCCGCACCGGGGTCACCTACGACCTCGTCCGCGACGTCGACGGCGAGCTGGGCCGAGCCCTCGACGTCACCACCTTCCCGACCACCTTCCTGATCGACGCCGACGGCACCGTCGTCGACGTCTCGCACCGGGAGATCTCGGCCGAGCGGCTGTGCGAGAAGATCAACCAGTCGCTCCTCAACCAGTCGCTGGGCGAGGGGGAGTGCGGCTGATGGGCGACGCCCGCCTCGCCGTGGCCTTCACCGCCGGGATGCTGGCCACGGTCAACCCCTGCGCCTTGCCGATGCTGCCCGCCTACCTCGGCTGGTTCATCACCGGTGACGACGAGCGCCAGCCGACCGGCGCGGCGGTGGCCCGGGCCGTCGTGGTGGCGGTCTCGGTGGCGGCCGGGTTCGTCGCCGTCTTCGGCCTGCTCGGCCTGCTGGCCACCGCCGCCTCGGCCCAGGTCGAGGAGGTCACCCCGTGGATCACGCCGGTCGTCGGCCTGATCCTGGCCGGGCTCGGTGTGGCCCTGGCCGCCGGCCGCACGCTCAAGGTGCCGCTCCCCCGCCTCGACCGCAGCGGCGGGGGCAGCCGGGGCGTGGCCGCCATGGTCGTCTACGGCGCGTCCTACGCCGTGGTGTCGGTGTCGTGCGCCCTGCCCGTCTTCCTCATCCAGGTGAGCACGACCTTCGGCGAGAGCTGGGGCACCGGGCTGGCCCAGCTGGGCGGGTTCGCCGTGGGCTTCGCTCTGGTGCTGGTGGCCCTGTCGGTGTCGGTGGCCCTGGCCCGGGGCTCGCTGGCCGCGGTGGCCCGCACGGCGTCGGCCCACGTGAGCCGGGTCTCGGGCGTGCTGCTCGTGCTGACCGGCGTGTACCTGGTCTGGTACGGCCTGGCCGAGATCCGCCTCGACACCGCCGGCGCCCCCGACGACCCGGTGATCGACCGGGTCACCGGCTGGTCGACCGAGATCTCGGCCCGGGTCCAGGACGTCGGTGGCGTCGAGCTCGGCCTCGTCCTCGCCCTCTTCGTCGCCGTCGTCGCCCTGATCGTCCTCCTCCGCAGCGGCACCAAGCGCAGCGCCTCCTAGGGCATCAGGCGCTGGATCGACCAGGTGTCGGCGGTGCGGGTGTAGAGGAAGCGGTCGTGGAGGCGGTCGGCCCGGCCCTGCCAGACCTCGACCTCCTCGGGGTGGAGGCGGTAGCCGCCCCAGCCGTCGGGGCGCTCGACCGGCCCGTCGCCGGCGGCCGCCGCGACCTCGTCACGACGGGCCTCCAGGGCGGACCGGTCGGCGACGGGCTGGCTCTGGGCCGAGGCCGCGGCGGACACCCGGCTGCCGTGGGGCCGGGCCAGCCAGTAGGCGTCGACCTCCTCCTCGGCCAGCCGCTCGACCCGGCCGACCACCCGGATCTGGCGGCTGAGCGGGATCCAGCCGAAGCAGAGGGCGGCCTGCGGGTTGGCGGCCAGCTCCTCGCCCTTGCGGCTGGTGGTGTCGGTGAAGAAGCAGAAGCCGTGGTCGACCCGGCGGACGAGCACGAAGCGCACCGAGGGCCGCCCGTCGGGGGTGGCCGTGGCCAGGGCGACGGCGGCCGGGTCGAAGGGGTCGATCGCCTCCCAGTCGGCGTACCACGCCCGGAACTGGTCGAGCGGGTCGGCGGCCAGGTCTGAGCGGTGCAGCCCGGCCGCCTGGTAGTCCTCGCGCACGGCGGTGAGGTCGAGGACGGCGGGCCGGGTGGGACTCGGGGGCTCGTTCACCCCGAGATCATCTCACCGAAACGGCGACCCTGAGCGGGCTCCTCGCCCGCTCAGGGTCGCAGTTTGCGGAACAGACGGGCGCTACTCGGCGAAGGTCAGGCCGTAGACGTCCTGCAGGCCGATCAGGCAGTAGGGCCGCTCGGGGCACTCCGGCGGGCCGCCCAGGGTGAGGGGCTCGCTGACCGAGGCCAGGTCCGACACCGTGGTGAGGCCGTACTCCTCGGCCGTCTCCGAGGTGACGACGAAGGTGTTGACGCTGTCGGCCTCGGCCGGCTCCAGGATCGAGATGCCGTCCTCCTCGGTGAGGGGGCGGAGGGCGTCGAGCACCTCCTGGACGTCGGGCGAGGCGGTGGCCTCGGCGTCGAGGAAGGTCAGGAGGCTGCCGGTGAACTCGGGGACGAGGTCGACGTCGCCACCCTCCAGGGCCGGGTAGTAGGCGTCGCGGGCGCCGATGTCGGGCGTGTAGCTGACGTCGACGCCGGCCGCCTCGAGGGCCTGGCCGTAGATCTGGGCGGCGATGTTGGACTCGGCGAAGTTCGAGCTGCCGACGTTGATCGAGCCCTCGGCGGTCAGGTCGCCGGGCAAGTCGTTCTCCTCCAGCCAGGCGCCGGCCACGTCGGCCGGGTCCTCGCCGTCGATCGAGACCTGGGCGACCAGCTGGCGCACGGCGTCGACCGTGAGGGCGGCGCTGGCCGCGTCGAGCACGGCGGCGATCTCCTCGGAGCTGGACTCGGTGCGGATGGCGGGCACGAAGTTGTCGGCCGGCTGCAGGTCCTGGTCGTCCTCCAGGGCCACCCACTCGTTGGCGGTGATGGCACCGTCGCTGGAGAACAGGAGGGCGATGTCGATGTCACCGTTCTCCAGGGCGTCCTTGGTGAGCGGGCCGCCGACGTCGAGCGGGGTGAAGGTGAACTCGGCCCCGCCGGCCTCGCCCTCGTCGCCCGAGTCGGTGCCCTCGGAGGTGGTGTCGCCGGACGAGGTGTCCTCGCTGCTGTCGTCGTCGCTGTCGGTGCAGGCGGCGACGAACACCAGGAGGGGGATGAGCAGGGCGGCCAGGCGCCGTCGGGTGGTGGTCACGGTGGTGGTGCCTTTCGGTGGTACGGGTAGCGCGAGAGGTCTAGGGGGTGGCGCCGGCCAGGACGGGCTCGTCGGCCGGTGCGGTGGGCGGGGTCGGCGCCGGGTCCTCGGGGTCGACGGTCCGGCGTCCGCGCCGCTCGGACCGCAGGCCCTTGGGCGTGAGCAGCCGCTGGACCAGGCCGAGGACGAGCTCGGTGACCAGGGCGACGAGGGCGACGAGGAGGGCGCCGACGACGACCTTCACGAAGCCGCCCGAGCTGCGGGTGGCGAAGCCGTCGATGATGAACCGGCCCAGCCCGCCCGACCCGAGCTGGGCCGCGATGGTGGCCGTGGCCACGACCTGGACGGCGCTGGTGCGGATGCCGGCCATCACCAGCGGGATGGCGAGGGGGACCTCGACCCGGCGGAGGATCTGCCCGTCGGACAGGCCCATGCCCCGCGCCGCGTCGCGTACGTCGTCGGACACCTCGGCCACGCCGACGTAGGTGTTGGTCACGATCGGCGGCACGGCCAGGGCGACGAGGGCGAGGAAGACGGCGACGCTGCCGATGATCGGCTTCTCCTCGCGGCCCAGCAGCTCGTTGCCGATGACGAGGATGGCGAACGACGGCACCGCCCGGCCCACGTTCGAGATGTTGATGACGAGCAGCCCGAAGCGGCGCTTGTGCCCGAGCCACAGCGAGATGGGCACGGCGATCAGGATCGCCACGGCGACCGCGACCGACGAGATCTGCAGGTGCTCGAGCACCCGCTGGGTGATGCCGTTCGGGCCGCGGTACCGGGCCTGGTCGCGCAGGAAGTCGAAGGTCTGGACGATCAGGGCGTCGTCGCTCGGGCCCGTACGGGCCAGCAGCCCGCCGATCATGCCGACACCACCGCGCCGTCGGGCAGCACCGCGACCTCGTCGGTGACGTCCTCACCCTCGGCCCGGCGCCGCTTGCGGGACCGCCGCGTCCACGGGGTGAGGCGGCGGCCGAGCAGGGCGAGGCCGACGTCGGCCAGCACGGCCAGCAGGACGGAGAGGAACACGCCGACGGTGACGGCGGTGCGCATCGGCAGGGCGAGCCCGGAGAGGATCAGCCGGCCGAGCCCGCCCAGGCCGACGAGCGCGGCGATGGTGAGCATGCCGATCGTGCTGACCGTGGCGATGCGGACCCCGGCCATGATCGACGGCAGGGCGAGCGGCATCTCGACCTTCCACAGCCGCTGGCGCCGGCTCAGCCCCATCCCGTCGGCCGCGTCCCGCACGTCGGCCGGCACCTGCTCGAGCCCGGTGACCGTGTTCCGGACCAGGATCAGCAGCGTGTAGAGGACCAGCGGCACCAGGGCGGTGCGGTAGCTGAGGCCGGTCCAGGGCACGAGCACGCCGTAGAGGGCCAGCGAGGGGATCGTGTAGAGGGCGCCGGCGATGCCGAGCACGAACCCCTTCGATCGGGGATGGCGGTGCACGAGGATCGACGCTGGGATCGAGATGGCCAGACCGATCACCACGGCGGCGACGGTGAGGACGATGTGCTCACGGGTCGCCTCGACGATCCGCTCCTGGCTCGACTCCCGGCCGAGCCACTCGCCCCACAGCCACTTGTCGGTGTTCCCCACCGCCAGGATGAGCCCGGGCACGGGGTGACGGTAGCCTGCCCCACACCCAATGCCAACGAACCCGATCGGAATTCCGGCATTTCAGGCCGGAAAGGGTCACGGCAACGGCCCTACCACCGGCCCCCGGAGGGCACACAACAGATGATCACCCTCGACGGCGTCACCAAGCGGTACGACAACGGCCAGGTCGCCGTGCGGGAGCTGAGCCTGGAGGTGCCGGAGGGCGAGATCTGCATGCTCGTGGGCCCCTCGGGGTGCGGCAAGACCACCACCATGCGGATGATCAACCGGCTGATCGAGCCGACGTCGGGACGCATCCTGCTCGACGGCGAGGACGTCACCCGGGTCGACCCGGTCGGGCTCCGCCGCCGCATCGGCTACGTCATCCAGCAGGTCGGGCTGTTCCCGCACCAGACCGTCGGCGCCAACATCGGCACCGTCCCCGGGCTGCTCGGCTGGGACAAGAAGAAGATCGCGGCCCGCACCGACGAGCTGCTCGAGCTGGTCGGCCTGCCCCCGGCCGAGTACCGGGACCGCTACCCCCACCAGCTGTCGGGTGGGCAGCGCCAGCGGGTCGGCGTGGCCCGGGCCCTGGCCGCCGATCCGCCCGTGCTGCTGATGGACGAGCCCTTCGGCGCCATCGACCCGATCAGCCGGGACCGGCTCCAGCAGGAGTTCCTGCGCCTCCAGCAGACCGTGCGCAAGACGATCGTCTTCGTCACCCACGACGTCGACGAGGCCGTGACCCTCGGCGACCGCATCGCCGTGCTCCAGGTCGGCGGCGTCCTCGCCCAGTACGACACCCCCGAGGTGGTGCTCGACCGGCCGGCGTCGGACTTCGTCGCCGACTTCGTGGGCTCGGACCGCGGCCTCAAGCGGCTCGACGTGGTGCCGCTCGACCGGGCCGACGTCGAGCCGGCCGAGCTGGTGCTCGACGTGGGCATGCCGCTGTCCGAGGCCCGCCGGGTGCTCGACGCCGCCGGCTGGGTCCACGCCCCGGTCGTGCGGGACGACCGCCTCGTCGGCGTGCTCCGCCACTCGGCCACCGAGGGCGACGCCGGGGCGCCCTCGTCGGGGCTGACCGTCGGCGACGCCGCCGTCGCCCTCGACGCCCGGGTCGGCGAGGGTCACACCCTGAAGGACGCCTTCGCCGCCCTCCTCCTCGACGACGCCGGCTGGGTCGCCGTGGTCGACTCCGACGAGCGCCTCATCGGCCTGGTCACCGCCGAGGCCCTCCACGAGATCGCCCGCCGCCGCGCCGCCTAGCTCAGAGCATCTGAAGGATCTCGATCTCCGGGTTGCGCTCGATGGCCATGTCGGTGATCACATCCCGATGGCACCGGTGGCGGTCCTGCTCGACGCAGAGCACTGCGATCCGCTGATCTGACGCCAACGCCACCACCCGATCGAGGGCCGCACCCGCGCCGTTCTCGAGGATCTCCCTCATGCGGGCGCGACCTGACTCGCCGGTGCCGGTGCGGAACGAGTCTCGGTTCTCGGGAGGGTTCCCCAGTTCCTTCTCGTGCACGTACTCGATGCCGGCCGTGGCCATCGCCTCGGTCAGCCGACGACGGGAGAAACCAGGCTTACGGCTGACGGGGTTCAGCCTGACGTCGACCAGGACCGCCACACGTGCGCCGGCCAACCGCTCGACCAGACCGTCGAGGGTCATCCCTTCGTATCCCACGCTGTAGATCCGACCGGCCATGGCCCGATCGTCGCCCAGCGACGCCCCGCAAGCAAGGACGCTCGTCGGAGCCACCCTCAGCCCAGCAAGCTGGGTTGGTATGCCGCGGCCGGAGGCCAGAATACCCCCAGCACGAGGAAGGAGATGGGGTGTTGCTCCTGGTTGCCGACGAAGAGGGCCGTCGCCCGCCCCTCCCACATCTCGTGGGCGAACCGCTTCCTCATGTGATCCTGCCAGTCTGGGCGATGGCGAACGCGACGCCAGAGCGCCACGACCTCCCAGTCAACGATCGTCTGAGTGTGGCCGCGGCAACCCATCTCCTCGCAGCGGTAGCGGTAGCTGAACCGACAGGGCACGACCTCGAAGTCGGCCTTCGCCTCGGTCGGATCGGCGAAGAGGCTGACTCGGCCCTTGGCCCCCTCGGCCCTCCGTCGCCACCGCGCCAGTTGATCCTCGTCACGGGTCGTGATCACGAGCTCGGGCGGACCCGCCGGGCGAACAAGGGCGAGCGAGGGGGTGCCGGGACCGGACCCGGTGCGATTCGCGGCGACGAGCTCGCACATGGTCGCCGAGCGGAGTTGTGAGACGACGCTTCGCCGGTCGGCCCAGCGGCGTTCGGTGCCGATCGTTCGACCCAACTCGATGGTCCCCTCGACCGGGGACCACGACTCCGGACGGCGATCGCTCCTCGGCGGGATCAGATCCAGCTCGACCTCCTGGTACTTCACGAACCGTAGGTCCGATGCCAGGTCCCGGAACGGTACGGGGTGCACCCGGATCCACTCGGGCAGCTCCCGATCGATGCGCGCACCCGCGACACACATCGTCTCGTCCAGCTGGCTCGTCAGAACCGGTGCAGCCTTGACGAGCACCAGCACCTTCGCTCTGGTCCGAACCACGAGCAGGACGGTAGGCGGCAGTGACTGAACCTGCTGCGACAGCGGCGCGGGTCAGCCGATGACGGTGGCGCCTCGCATGTAGGGGTGGAGGACCTCGGGGACGGCGACGGTGCCGTCGGGCTGGCGGTGGGTCTCGACGATGGCGGCCCAGACCCGGGGCACGGCCAGGGCCGAGCCGTTGAGGGTGTGGACCAGCTCGTTGCCCTTCCCCTCGGCGGGGCGGTACCGGATGCCGGCCCGGCGGGCCTGGTAGTCGCTGAACCACGACACCGAGCTGACCTCGAGCCAGTTGTCGACGCCGGGGGCGTAGACCTCGATGTCGAAGCTGCGGTGGTGGCTCTGGCCCTGGTCGCCGGTGCAGATCTCGATCACCCGGTGGGCCAGGCCGAGGCCGCCGATCAGCCGCTCGGCGGTGGCGACCATCTCGTCCAGCAGCGCCGGCGCCTGGGCGGGCGTGGCGTAGGCGAACATCTCGACCTTGTCGAACTCGTGGGCCCGCAGCAGGCCGCGGGTGTCGCGGCCGGCCGAGCCCGCCTCCCGCCGGTAGCACGGCGTGTAGGCCATCAGCTGCGTGGGCAGGTCGGCCTCGGCCAGCACCTCGCCGGCGGCGATCGAGGTCAACGGGACCTCGGCGGTGGGGATGGCCCACAGGTCGTCCCGCTCGATGGCGTAGGCGTCGTCGGCGAACTTCGGGAGCTGGCCCGTGGCGGTGAGGGTGGCCGTGGTGACGAGGGTGGGCGGCCGGATCTCCTCGTAGGTGTCGGCCAGCGTGTCGAGGGCGTACTGGCACAGGGCCCGGGCCAGGGTGGCGCCGCCCTTGCGCAGCATGGTGAACATCGAGCCCGAGATCTTCACGGCTCGCTCGTTGTCGAGGATGCCCAGGGCCGCGCCGGTGTCCCAGTGGGGGACCCGCTGGTGCTCGCCGTAGCCGTCGGGGTCGAAGCCGTTCACCCGGAGCACCGGGTTGTCCTTGTCGTCGGCCCCGTCGGGGGCGTCGGGGTGCGGGGTGTTGGGGATGCCGAGGAGCCGGTCGCGGATCTCGGTGGCGAGGGCGTCGGCCTCGGCGGCCAGGGCGCCCTCCCGGTCGCCCAGCTGGCGGCTCTCGTCCCGCAGGGCCTCGGCCTCGTCGCCCCGGCCCTCCTTGTGGAGGCGGCCCACCTCGGCCGACTTGGCCTTGATCTCGCTGCGGACCTGGTCCCGCTCGGCGGCCAGCTCGCGCTGGCGGGCGTCGGCGGCGAAGACGGCGTCGACCTCGGACCCGTCGACGCCCTTGCGGGCGAGATCGGCCTTCACGCCGTCGAGATCGCTGCGGATGCGCCTGATGTCGAGCACGGGGGAACGGTAGACGCGCGGCCGGGACGGCTCCTCCTGGGTTGTCGTCTCACCCGGAAGGGTGGATTCGGGTCGGTTCCCGGGCAGGGGTAGCGTGCACGGATGGCAGCGGTGGAGGTCGACCGGCTCGTCGTCCGCCGGGGCGAGCACCTCGCCGTCGACGGGGTCGGCTTCACCGTGGCGCCCGGTCAGGTCCTCGCCCTGCTGGGCCCGAACGGCGCCGGCAAGACCACGACGGTCGAGACGATCGTCGGCCTGCTGCGGCCCGAGGCGGGCTCGGTCCGGGTGCTCGGGCTCGACCCCTTCGCCGACCACGAGCGGCTGATGCCCCACATCGGCGCCATGCCCCAGGACGGCGGCGTCTACCCCGGCGCCCGCCCGATCGAGATGCTCAAGCTGGTGGCCTCGTTCCACGCCGCGCCGGACGATCCCGCCGCCCTGCTCGACCGGGTCGGCCTCAGCCACCGGGCCCGGGCCACGTGGCGCACCCTCTCCGGCGGCGAGCAGCAGCGGCTGTCCCTCGCCCTCGCCCTCGTCGGCCGGCCCGAGGTGGTCCTGCTCGACGAGCCGACCGCCGGCATCGACCCGACCGGTCGCCAGCTCGTCCGCCAGCTGGTCGCCGACCTCCGGACCGAGGGCGTGGCCGTGATCGTCACCACCCACGACCTCGAGGAGGCCGAGAAGGTCGCCGACCTGGTCGTGATCATCGACCGGGGCCACGTGGTCGCCAGCGGCACGCCGGTCGAGCTGATGCGGTCGGCGGGCACGGCCGAGATCCGCTTCGGCGCCCCGCCCGGCCTCGACACCGCGGCGCTGGGCAAGACGCTGATGGCGGGGGTCGACGAGGTGGCGCCGGGCGAGTACCTCGTCGGGCTCGAGCCCACGCCGTCGAACATCAACGCCCTGACCGCCTGGCTGGCCGCCAACGACCTCCCGCTGGCGGACCTCCGCGCCGGGCGCCAGTCGCTGGAGGACGTCTTCCTGCGCATGACGGCCATCACCGGCGAGATCCCCGCGGTGCGGATCGACTCCCGGGACCGCCCCGCCTCCTGACCGATCGCGACGGGGACACGTCCCACCGTCCCAGGTAACCCTCCGTTGACAGGGCGGGCGTAGAGTGCGCCGCCGCGCCGGGGACCGCACCGCCGGCGCGGCCCCCGGAGGTAGGGACGCGATGTGGAACCTGGCGATCGACTTCGGCACGAGCAACACGACCGGCGCCACCTGGGCCGACGGCGTGGTGGAGGCCATCGAGGTCGGGCGTGACCGGCGGGTCCCGTCGGTGGTCCTGCTCTCCGCCGACGGCAGCTGGATCGTGGGCCGGGAGGCCGACAACCAGGCCGTCGTCGTCCCCGAGCGAGTCGAGCGGGCGCCCAAGCGGCGGCTCGGCAAGGGCCACACCCTCCTGCTCGGTGGCCAGGCCGTGCCGATCAACGACGCGGTGGCCGCCCTCCTCGGCCCCCACACCGAGGCGGCCCGGGCCAAGCACGGCGGCGAGCCCGGACACATCGTCCTGACCCACCCGGCCCGCTGGGGCCCCGAGCGCATCGAGGTGCTCCGCCAGGCCGCCCGCCAGGCCGGCTTCGCCCGGGTCGAGTTCTGCCCCGAGCCGGTCGCCGCCGCCCACTACGTCGACGACCCGCTGGAGGTCGGCCAGCACGTCGCCGTCTACGACCTCGGCGGCGGCACCTTCGACACCTGCGTGATGCGCCGCACGGAGACGTCGTTCAAGGTCGTCGGGCTCCCCGGTGGCACCGAGCGCATCGGCGGCGAGGACTTCGACCACCGCATGTACCAGCATCTGGGCGGGCTCGTCGGCCGGGCCGACGCCTCGGTCTGGGAGAACATGCAGACCAGCGACGAGCGCCACTGGCGGCGGGCCGCGGCCGACCTGCTGACCCAGGCCCGGGCGGCCAAGGAGCAGCTGTCGCGCAACCCGCGGGCGTCGGTGTACGTCGGCGCCCTCGAGCGCGACATCACCGTGACCCGCGAGGAGTTCGACGCCCTGATCTCGGCCGACGTCGACCGCACCGCCGACGAGATGGCCCGCACCATCGAGAGCGCCGGGCTCGCCATCGCCGACATCACCAAGGTGTACCTGGTCGGCGGGTCGAGCCGGCTGCCGCTGGTGCAGGAGCGGATGGGCGCCCGCTTCGGTGCCCGCATCAGCACCTGGGACGACCCCAAGGGCGCCGTCGTGCTGGGGGCGGCCAAGTTCTCCGGCACCCTCCAGGCCGTCGACGGGGCCATCGACCACGGCCTCCCCGGCGCCCCGGTCCCCTCCGGCCCGATCCAGGTCAGCGCCCCCCCGCCCCGCGCCGGCGCCCCCGGTGCCCCGGCGGCCCCGGGTGCCCCCGCGTACCCCGCCCCTCCGGCCGCCCCCGGCGCTCCGGCGGCCGGTCCGCAGCTCGGCAAGGCCCCGTCCGGCGATCCCGCCGGGGCGCCCCCGCCGCCGGCCGCACCGTCGTCGTACCCGTCCGCACCCGGCTCCCCGCCCCCGCCGCCCGGCGCCCCGGCGCCCTACGCCCCCGGTCCGCCCCCCGGCGCGCCGGCGCCGTACCAGCCCTCGGCCCCCGCCCCGGCGCCGTACCAGCCGGCGGCCCCCGCCGGGTACGCCCCGTCGGCGCCCTCGACCGGTGCCGGCGCCGGCGGGAAGGCCCCCGGCGCGGACAAGCTGCTCTACGCCTGGATCTGCGTGGCCGGCGTCCTGCTCTGCTGCCTCCCGGTGCCCCTCGTCGGCCTCTACTTCGCCAACGAGGCCAAGAAGGAGGGCAACCCGCAGGCCCAGACGGCGCTGCTCCTCAACGGCATCGCCGCCGGTCTGACCTTCGTCGGCTGGATCCTGATCTTCCTGTCCAGCCTGGCCGGATCGGGCTCGTCCGCCTGACCTCACCCGGGTGGGGGTCCCCCGCGACGGGTCGGGAACTTCGGTCCCCGCGGCCCGCTCTCACGTCCGACGCACACGCAGCGCCGGAGCATCGAGCCCGGCCGAACGGAAGGACACCACCATGAGCGACTTCGGGCTCGACGACGACGCGACCGGCGCCGTCATCGACAGCGACGGGGACGGCTTCGCCGACACGGCGGTCGTGGATGCCGACGGCGACGGCTACGTCGACGTGGCCGGCTACGACACCGATGGCGACGGCTACGTCGACATCGCCGAGGCCGACACGAACGGCGACGGCTACACCGACACGGTCGTCGACGACGCCAACTACGACGGCGTGGCCGACCACGTCGACGCCGACACCGACGGCGACGGCTTCGTCGACACCGCCGTCCACGACGACAACTTCGACGGCTACGCCGACGGCGTCCAGGTCGACACCGATGGCGACGGCTTCTCCGACTCCGAGGCCTACGACGGCGACGGGGACGGCATCTTCGAGACGGCCTCGGCCGACACCGATGGCGACGGCGTCATCGACACGGCCCTGGTCGACCAGGACGGCGACGGCGTCTTCGAGACGGCCGTGGTCGACGGGAACAACGACGGCGTGATCGACGGCGCGGTCGTCGACTACGACGGCGACGGCGTGTCCGACACGGTCGTGGCCGACACGGATGGCGACGGCGTGGCCGACACCATCTCGGGCGACACCAACGAGGACGGCTACGTCGACGTGGTCGCCGAGGACACGACGGGCGAGGGCTTCGTCGACACCGCCGTGGTCGACACGGACTACGACGGCACCGCCGACGTCGGGGTCGTCGACCTGGGCCAGGGCCCCTTCCAGGCCTGACCCCGGGCTCCGGCCCACCGACCACCCGCACCGAGGCCCCGCTCCCCTGGGAGCGGGGCCTCGTCGCGTCCGGGCTCAGCCGGCGGCGGGCGGGACGCCGAGGGCCTGGTCGACCTTGGCGCGGAGGGTGTCGGCGTCGGAGCGGAGGGCCCGGACGCCGCTGAGCTGCTTCTCGGCCGCCTGCCGGCGCTGCTGCTGCTCGGCCTTCGACTGCTGGAGCAGCTGGTGGAGCTCGCGCCGCTGGGCCTCGATCGCCTTCTTGCGGGCGGTGATGGCACCGTCGACCGAGGCCTCGACGCCCTCGCGGGCCTCGATGATCTTGAGCACGAACTCGGCCTGGAACTCCTGACGGACCTGGGCGATGACCTCGCGGACGATGCGCAGGTAGTCCTGGCGGACCTGGACCTGGTGGCGCTTCTTGTACCGCATGTAGCCCACCGGGGCGGCGAGCAGGAGACCGGGGAGGACCACCGGGGCGGCGATCCCACCGAGCAGCGAGGCGGCCACGCTGCCCAGCGCGCCGGCCGACAGCAGCGACGGCAGGCCGTCCTCGACCAGGTTGGCCTTGCCGGCGTTGGGATCGGCCCGGTCGCCGACACCGAGGTCGCGCAGGTAGTCGGGCAGGGCGTCCTGCTGCATCTCCAGCACGATCTCGTCGAGGTTGAACTCCTGGGAGATCTTGGTGACGGCGTCGTCGAGCCGGGTGGCCAGGGTGTGGGCCACCGCGGCCCAGGCGGCGTTGATCGACTGCTCCAGGTCGTTGCCCAGGTTGTCCATCACCGGGTCGACGTTCTTGCCGGCGTTGTCGATGTGCTCCCGGTAGACCCGGTCCATCCGGGTCATCTCCCGGCCGATCACCCGGTTGAGGTCGGCCTGGATCCGCTGCACGCTGCCGGCGAGGCGCTGGCGCCACCGGGCCTGGCTCGGGGCCAGCTCCTCCAGCTGGGCCTGGCGGGCCTTGAGCTCGGCCTCGACCGCCTCGATGTCGCCGGCGGCCACGCGGACCTGGGCGACCTGCTCGGACTCGATCCGGGCCAGGACGTGACCCACGAGGCGGAGGATGTTGGCCATCCGGACCAGCTCGCGGTTCTGGAGGGTCCGGTCGAAGACGGACTCGATGTCGGCGAAGCCGCTGCGGGCCAGGAGGTTGGCCGCCTGCTCGTCGCGACCGGCGGCCTGGCGGGCCCGGGCCTTCTCGGCCAGCCGGCTGCTGACCGGCATGAACGGCGCCTCGGCCACCCGCTCGTAGCGACGGACGGCCTCGCGGGCGTCCTCGTCGGCATCGGCGGCGGCGGCCTGGCGGCGGAGGACCTCGACGTACTCCCGGAGCTTGGTCCGGTCCTCCAGCATCATCCGCTCGGGCTCGGCCGACGAGTCGACCTTGGTCAGGATGAGCACGACGGTGTCGATCCGCTCGCTCGCCTCGGCGAGGACCGACAGCTCGCTGAGCGAGATCGGCTCCTCGACCGAGACCGCGAACAGCAGGGCGTCGGCGTAGCGCAGGGCGGTGAGGGCGCTGTCCCGGTGGCCCCGGGTGAGACCGCCCACGCCGGGGGTGTCGATGACGACGAGCCCCCGCTCGAGGAGGGGGTGGGGCATGCCGATCTCGACCCCCACCACGTTCTCCCGCAGCACCGCCTTGCCCTGCATCGACGCGTAGTCGATCAGCTGGTCGGGCCGGATGGCGATGCGCTCCTCGGCGTCGCTGTCGGGCAGCCGGCGCACGGCCTCGATCGACATGGCCGGGGCGTGGCGGACGGCGAGGTGGACGCTGGTGGCGACATCGGCGTCGACGGGCAGCAGTCCGGGCTGGCCGAGCAGGGCGTTGATGAAGCTGGTCTTGCCCCGCTTGATCTCACCGGCGACGACGACCCGGACCTCGGCGTCCTTCCAGCTGGCCGCCTCGGCCTCGATCCGGGCGGTGAGGTCGGCGGCGCCGACCGCCTTGGTCAGGTTGTGGGTCCGGTTGGCCAGCCGCAGCACATCGTTGACGACCGCGGGCAGCCCCGGCGGCTGCGCCCCCTTCCCGATCGCCACCTTCCCCCCCTCCGCCGCTGCGGGCGCCGGCGCGGGTGGCGGCGCTGTTGCCGCGTCAGCTGTCGGGGCGACAGGCGCAGCCGCCGGGGCGACGGGTGCGGTGGCGGGCGGTGCGGCTGGGCCGGCCGGCGTCGCGGACGGAGCCGGCGCAGACGCTGCCGCTGGCGGAACGGGTGCCGGTGCTGGC
>JBQGCF010000089.1:0-32268 GCA_052038315.1 Iamia sp. | reverse complement strand
GAGGTGGCTCCCGTCCCACCCCCGCTCGCCGCGCAGCCGGAGCGCCGCCGGCCGACCCCGCGCGGCGGCCACCACGACCAGGTCCGGGTGGGCGGCGCGGACCCGCTCGACGGTGGCGGTGCCGGCGGCGTCGACGGCCGTGGCGTCGGCGGCGAGCAGGGCCCCGACCAACGCCCCGTCGGCGTCGACGCCGCTGGTGTCGGCCCCGGCCTCCGCCAGCAACCGGGCGACCTCGGGGCTCCCGCCCAGCACGGCGCCCTGGTACGGCGTGCGGCCGCCGAAGACGGGGTGGGTGCCGGGCCGGTCCGGGTCGACGCCGTTGGCGAGCAGCAGCCGGACCCGCTCGACCAGCCCGGCCTCGGCCGCGTGGGCCAGCGCCTCGGCGGCCACCTCGACCGGCGTCTGGGCGGCCGGGCCCAGCCGGCGCACCCACGGCCCGCCGTCGCCCCGTCCGAAGCCGTGGGCGAGCAGCAGCTCCAACCAGTCGGTGTCGTCGCGGGCGATGTCGCCCAGGCCGCGGTCGTAGACCGTCTGGGCGTCGCTCGGGTCGGCGCCGTGGACGAGGAGGAGCTCGGCCAGGTCGCGCCCGCGGGCGTGCGGCGGCTGGCCCTGCTCGCCCCCGCCGAAGGCACCGGTGAGGGCGGTGAAGGGAGAGGTGAGGCCGGCCCAGAGGTAGCCGGCGTCGGGGTCGGCGCCGTGCTCGAGGAGCAGCCGGGCGACGGCGACCGTGTCGCGGCCGGCGGTCGGGTCGTCGATGCGGGAGTAGGCCGCGTAGAGCAGCGGCGGCCAGGCGAAGGGGCCTCCATCGGCGCCTGCGTCGGTGCCCGCGGCGAGGTGGCGGGCCGCCGCGTCGACGTCGCCGGTGGCGGCCGCGGTGTGGAGGGTCATGCCGCTCAGGTGGGGGTGCTCGACCAGGAGGGCGAGGGCGGCGCGGGGCCGGGACGCGTCGTCGGCGCCGTAGGTGAGGCAGGCCAGGCGGAGCAGCTCGTCGGCCCGCTCGGCGTCGGTGGCGAGGGGCCCGCCGACGGGCTGGACGTGGGGCGAGCGGCTGAGCCGGCGGACCGTCTCGACGTGGTCGCGCAGCCGGGGCCACGACGCGAAGCCGTGATGGCGGGCCACGACCAGCTGGGCGTCGGCCAGCCGGAAGCGGGCCGGGTCGGCGAGGACCGCGTCGGCCCGGGGGTGGTGCTCGCGCACGGTGGCCAGGGCCCCGTCGGCGCCGGACCGGACCAGGTCCCGCAGGTCCTTGGCGGTGCGCTTCAGGTGCTCGACGTCGGGACGGTCGGGCAGCGGCTGGGTGGGCATGGGGACTCCTTCCCGGGAGCCTGTGTCCGCACGATCAGGCAGGGAGGGAGCGCCGGGCGTTCCTGTGGTGACCTCCAGGCGGGCTCAGCCCTTCCCGCGGACCGGTGGCGCCCTGGCACGCCGAGCCGCGACGCTAGCCCGCATGGCTGATCTTCTGGCTCTGTCGGCGCGGATCGTGGACTCGGGGGTGGCGGACGAGCCGACGAACCGGGTGACGCAGGAGCTGTCGGAGGTGGCCGACGGGATCGCCGTGGTCGAGTCGTTCAGCCACGCCGTGGCCCTGCGCACCGACGAAGGGCTGGTCGTGTTCGACGCCAGCGCGGTGTTCACCGGGCGGCAGGTGGTCGAGGCGCTGCGGACGTGGTCGACCGATCCGGTGCGAAGCCTCGTCTACACGCACGGCCACGTCGACCACGTCGGCGGGTCGGGGGCGTTCGTCGCCGACGCCGCCGCCCGGGGCCACGCCCGGCCGCAGGTCCTCGCCCACGAGGCGGTCGTCGGGCGGTTCGAGCGCTACCGGACGACCGACGAGTGGAACGTCGGCATCAACGCCCGGCAGTTCGGCGGGATCCGGGACCGGCGGCTGCGGCTGGCGAACGACGACGGGACGGCAGCGGCGCGGCGGTTCCTGCCCGACGACGTGGCCGCCCCCGACGTGACCTACCGGGACCGGCTGGACGTGAACGTCGGCGGGGTCGACATCGAGCTGCGCCACGGCCGGGGCGAGACCGACGACCACACCTGGGCGTGGATCCCGGCCCACCGGGCCATCGCCTGCGGCGACTTCCTGATCTGGAACTTCCCCAACGCCGGCAACCCCCAGAAGGTCCAGCGCTACCCGGGCGAGTGGGCCACGGCCCTGCGCCAGATGGCGGCGCTGGAGCCCGAGCTGCTGCTGCCGGCCCACGGCCTCCCCATCGGCGGCGCCGACCGCATCCGCACCGTGCTGGAGACGGTCGCCGGCACGCTGGAGGACCTCGTCCAGCGGGTGGTCGACCTGATGAACGAGGGCGCCGTGCTCGACGAGATCGTCCACGAGGTCACCGTCGCCGACGACGTCCTGCGCCTGCCCTACATGCGGCCGCTCTACGACGAGCCCGAGTTCGTCGTCCGCAACGTGTGGCGGCTCTACGGCGGCTGGTGGGACGGCGACCCGGCCCGGCTGAAGCCGCCGCGCGAGGCGGTCCTGGCCGCCGAGGTGGCGACCATGGCCGGCGGGGCCGAGGCGCTGGCCCGGCGGGCCGCAGCGGTGGCCGAGGCCGGGGGCGAGGCCGGGGGCGAGGCCGACCTGCGGCTCGCCTGCCAGCTCGTCGAGTGGGCGGCGGCGGCCGCCGGCGGGCCGGCCGAGGCCCCCGAGGTCCACGCGGTCCGGGCCCGCATCTACGAGCAGCGGCGCAAGGCCGAGACCAGCCTCATGGCCAAGGGCATCTTCGCCGGCGCCGTCCGGGAGTCGGCCCCGCCCGGTTCTGATCAGTGAGCGTTGCGCCGGCGCAACGCTCGGTGATCAGAACGGATCACGGCCGAGGGCGAGCTCGCTCATGCGGGCGTGGCGGCCCCTGAACAGGCGGAGGATGATGCGGACCGGGAGGGGCGCGTCGCCGAGGAGGTGCTGGCGGGTCTCGTCGTCGACCGAGGCGGCGATGAACGGGATGGTGAACGCCGCCTGCTTGCCGACGCCGATGATCTCCAGCGCCTTCTGCTCCAGGGCGTCGTACTCCTCCTGGGTGAAGGCGAGCTCGATCTCGGGCAGGAACGAACGGTCCTCCATGCCGAGGTGCTCGTCCATGTGATCGGCGACCTGGCGGAGGAGGGCGGCGGCCTCGGTGGCAGGGGCGCCGTCGGCGATGGCGGCCAGGGCGGCGGTGACCCCGTCCATCAGCTCGTCGAGGTGGTGGTGGTCGGCGTCGGCCCGCTCCATCAGGGGGCCGAGGTGCGGGACCCGGGCGACCAGCTCGGGGAAGACGACGTCGTCCTCGGTCGTGTGGTGGGCCAGGACCTCGCCGGCGTAGCCGGTCCAGTAGGCCCGGAAGGCCTTCAGGCGAGCGGGGTGGGCGGCGCTGAGCCCGGGGGCGGCGGCGGCCATGGCGTGGGCCGCGTCGCGCAGGGCGACGTGGATCGCTCGGTAGCCCCGCAGGTCGGCACCAGCGGGGACGTGGGTGGGGGCGGTGGTGGTGCTCATGGAGGGCACCGTCGCACCGGCCGCTGGCAGCAGCCTTGGAGCGCGCTTGGACGGCGCTCAGTCCCGGTCCGGCAGGCGCCGGGAGATGGCGACGAGGACGGCCGGGTGGCGGCCCACGTTGTGGACGGCCCGGAGCGGGAGCCCGACGAGCCACAGGACCGCGCCCCGGGCCAGGCTGCGGCGGTCGCCGCCCAGGTCCTCGAGCTCCACGGCGCCGTCCTCGACGACGACCAGGGCGTCCTCCCAGTCCTCCGAGACGTAGGCGCAGCGCTGGCCGGGGGCGATGGTGACGACCCGGCGGCAGAAGCGGGACGGGTCACCGCAGCCCAACGGCGGCAGCTCCTCGTCCATGGCAGGTGAGACGCCGCCCGGCGGCGCCTCTCATCGGTCAGGCGGCGCGGGCCACCTCTGCGCCGAGCGGGCGGACCGAGCGGGGTCGCCGGGCGATGGCCCACTCGGGCACCTCGTAGAGGTGGACGGTGCCCCGCCCGAGGATCTTGAGCACGGTGCGGAAGGCGATCCAGGCGTCGAGCC
This sequence comes from Iamia sp., assembly GCA_052038315.1. Classification (GTDB taxonomy): domain Bacteria; phylum Actinomycetota; class Acidimicrobiia; order Acidimicrobiales; family Iamiaceae; genus Iamia. The sequence goes on along the minus strand of JBQGCF010000089.1, from coordinate 28,250 downwards.
GGATCGAGCGCATCTCGAGGTAGATGCGGTCGTACTCGGGTCGCTGCCCGATCAGGCCGACGCAGTGCGGGCTGATCTGCCAGAGCCCGGTCAGGCCGGGGCGGACCCGGCAGCGCAGCTCGGCGAAGCCCGGGTCCATGTCGTCGTGGAGGACCCGCATCTCCGGCCGGGGCCCGACCAGCGACATCGAGCCGGCGACCACGAGCCAGAGCTGGGGCAGCTCGTCGAGGTGGAGCTGGCGGAGCAGGGCGGTGGCCCGGGGGACGCGGGCCGTGTCGATGGCGAACTTGTCGACGTAGGCGCCGGTGGTCGTGGGGAGGGTGCGCACCTTGACGACCCGGAAGGTCCGGCCGCACCAGCCCACCCGCTCGTGGACGAAGAAGGGGTTGGCCCGGAGGGCGGCGGCCGACACGACCGCGGCCACGGCGACGATGGGGAGGGAGAGCAGGGCGAGGGGGAGTCCGACGAGGAGATCGAGGGCGCGCTTGCCCGAGCCCGCTGGGGGGTTGGCAGCCATTGAGGTCCCGATGGGGGTCGAGGGTCCTGGGGAGGGGGAGGCTCGAGGGCGTCGGGAGAGGTGTCTGAGGCCTCGTCAGATCTTCGATGGCGGCGGGCCGTGTCCTCCCCCGTATGGGGGATCTTTTCGTGGACGACCGAGGTCAGCCCGGGGTCGTGGGCTCCGGCTCACGGTCCGGGGCCAGCGCGACGCTGCGGGTGAGCGGGAGCTCGACGGCGAGCCGTTCGCCGTCGCCCAGGTCGAGGGCGACGCGCAGCGCGGTGGGTCGCAGACGGGCCGACGGCACGGCCTGCAACGAGTAGGCGCCGGCGGCGCGGGGCGGCAGCCGGAGCTCGAGGGTGACGGTGTGGGTGCCCTGGGCCGGCACGGCCATCGTGTAGCCGACGACCGCCCGGCCGTCCTCGGCCTGGACGGTGGCGGGCGTGTCGGTGGCGTCGCCGCCGACGCCGGTCAGCGTCGTGCCCCGCGGCAGGTAGAGGCTCACCAGCCCGCGGTACACACCGGCCCGCTCCGAGGCGTCGAACGGGCCGAACACGTACCGCGGCGACGTCGCCCCGGCGGGGGCGGTGTTGGTGACCGTGATCGTCGCCCGCACCGTGCCCGCCTCGCCGGCGACGCGGCTGCCCTCCAGCGCCAGGGCGGTGTCGACGTAGTAGTCGAGCTTGTTGCCGCTGATGTTCTGGACGCCGAGGTGGACGTGCTCGGAGGCGGGGTCGGGGAGCGAGGCGTCGGCCCCGAAGGCGGCGACGGCCGACCGGGCCCCGCCGTCGCGGGTCCACATGGCCAGGTGGCGCTGCCCCGCGGTCTGCAGCATGGCCTCGCCCAGCCCCCGCAGCGACGGGATCTCACCGTCGAGCAGGCGGTCGAAGGCGGCCTCGGCCACGTCGGCCAGGACGTCCGAGCGGTCCTCGATGTCGGGGTAGCGGACGTAGGCCTCGTTGAGGGTCAGGGCCACCACGTTGTCGGCGTCGACGGTGCCCAGCTCGCCCACCTCGACCGCCCCGGTGGCCCGGAGCAGGGCGGCGAGGCCGACGGGGTCGACCTGGATCACGCCGTCGGCCCGCTCGCCGGTCGCCGCCTCGTACATGGCGACGAGCGAGGGGCCCATGACGGTGAGGTCGGCCGGGGCGGTGGCGTTGCGCCAGCGCTGGGTGAGGTCGAAGCCGGACCAGCGGGCCCGCAGGTCGGCGGGCAGGGCGTCGGCGGGGACCGGCTCGGTGAGGTTCAGCTCGTCGATGCGACCGAACTCGCCCACCTCGACCTGGCCAGCGTCGGCCTCCAGCACGCCGTAGCTGAGGATCATGCCGCCGGCGCCCCGCATCTCGGCCGGGTTGGCCACGGCGACGAGGAAGCGGCGCGGCCCGTGGGCCCCGGTCAGGTCCTCGGCGACCTGCAGGCCCTGGGCGACCGAGCGGAACTGCCGGGCCCGGGACTCGGCCTCGTCGGCCACCTCCTCGGCCAGCTCGCGCACCGGGCCGAGGAGGAAGGGCGAGTCGGACGCCTCGGAGCGACGGGGGAGGGCGGCGGCCGCCGCGGCCAGCTGCTCGCGGACGGCCACGATCGAGGGCGCATCGACCTTCCCGGAGCGGAGCGACACCTCCAGCCTCCCGTCGGCCCCGGCGAGCGGGCGCCCGGCCCGGAGGATGCGGCGGCCGGCGTCGATCAGCTCGAGGCTGTCGCCGGTCGAGCGGCGGAGCGACGCCATGTTCTGGCTGGCGATCGGGAGCCCGCCGAGGACGTCGAGGGCGGGGTTGCCGTAGAGCCGGCCGTTGGCCGTGGCGGCGTGGGCGTAGGCGGCGTCGAGCCGGTCCTCGGCCTCGCCGAGCCGCCCGGCCTCGACCAGGTCCTGGACGCCGTCGAGCTGGTCGCGGGCGGCCTCCAGGTCCGCGGCGGCGCGGGCCAGGGACAGCCCGACCACGCCGACGGCGACGAGGCCGATCCCGGCGACGGCGAGCACCGCCCAGCGCACGGCCGGCCGGCGCCACAGCGGGCCCCGGCCCGGACGGCCCCGGCCGCGACCACGCCGGGCCACACGGCCACGACGACCCGCCCGGTGATCGCCCGGTCGCACGTCGACCTCAGCCGGGGCGGGAGCCGTTGCGGCTGCGGCCGAGGAGGCGGGACAGGTCGCCGACGGTCGTCGCCGAGGGGGCGGCGGCGGCCGTGTAGTCGTAGTGGTACGGGGCGATGCTGCCCTGGTCCTCGAAGCGGTTGAGCACCATCCCGAGCACCCGCACCCCGTTCCGGCCCAACTCGGCCTTGGCCCGCTGCACCGCCGGGAGCGGTACCCGCCCGGTCTCGACGACGAGGAGGGCGCCCGACACCAGCCGGCCCACGCCGAGGGCGTCGGCGACGGGCAGCACCGGCGGGGTGTCGATCAGGACGAAGTCGGCGTGCTCGCTCAGGGCGCTCAGCACCTGGGCGGTCCGGGGGCCGCCGAGCAGCTCGGCCGGGTGGCTCACGGGGTTGCCGGCGGGCAGCACGAACAGGGCGCCCCGGCCGGGGTAGCCCCGGTCGTCGTCGAGGCCGGGGTCGGCGGCGTCACCGGTCAGCCCGACCCGCACCAGGCAGTCGGCGACGGTGGCCCGGCCGCTCAGGATGTCGCTGACGCCGCGGGCGTTGTCGACCCCGAAGCGGGTGTGGAGGTCGGGCCGGCGGAGGTCGAGGTCGACGGCGACGACCATCGGCCCGGAGGCGGCGATCGACTCGGCCAGCGCCGCGCAGGTCGACGTCTTGCCCTCGCCCGGCACCGCGCTGGTGACCATCAGGCTCGGGTTGGGGACATCCGCGGTGGCGACGAGGACGTTCGACCGCAGGGTGCGGAAGGCCTCGTCGTGGGTCACCGCGCTGCGGGTGACGGCCGGCGAGCGGCGGCCCCGGCGCAGCGATCGGGAACGGGGGATCACGTCAGCGGCCACGGCCACCTCCGCCTCCCGGGGGCACGTCGAGCGACGGGATCACCCCCAGCACCGGCAGCTCGATCAGCCGCTCGGCGTCGTCGGGGGTCCGGATGCTGATGTCGAGGTAGTCGAGGAGGAGGGTCACGGCCACGGCCAGCCCGGCCCCGAGGAGCGACGCGAGCAGCAGGTTCTTCACCAGCCCGCTCGACGCCGGCACCGTGGGCAGCTGGGCCCGCTCGAAGATGTAGGCGGGCAGCACGGGCACGTCGCCCTCGCCGCCGGCGCTGCCGGGCTCGAAGTCCTGGACCTGCTCGACGAAGGCGTCGGCCAGACCGTTGGCCAGGGCCTGGGCCCGGGCCGGGTCGGCGTCGACCACGTCGATGTAGAGCAGCTGGGTGGCCGGCTCGGCCTCGGTGGTGGTCTTGGCCACCAGGTCCTCGGCCGAGAGGTCCTCGCCGCTCAGCTCGATGGCCCGGGCGGCGATCGGCTCGCTGTCGATCATCACCGAGAAGGTGACCACGAGCCGGTCGAGGGCGAGGGCCCGGTCACCGGAGAGGTCGTTCTGGTCCGACTCGATCGTGCGGGACCCGATGTACAGCTTGCTCCGGGCCGTGTAGGTGTCCGTCCTCGGGGTGATCGACCAACCCACCGCCAGGGCGATCACGACGGTGAGGGCGATCAGGATCCACCGGCGGCGGAGAAGGGCCAGGTAGCGGCGCAGCTCCAATGTGCGGCGTCTCCTTCGTCGTGAGCGGCGGGCCCGTCACCGGGGTGCGGGCGTGCGTGAGGACTTCGACGCGACCCGTGGTCGGCCCTGCCGCCCGGGGTGTGACGTCAGGTCCTCGTAGACCGCTCGCGTGCGGCGGCCCATCTCCGGCCCGCCGAAGCGGGCGGCCACCGCCTTGGCGGCCAGCTCGGCCCGGTCGAGCGCCAGGTCCCGGTCGGTCAGGGTCTCGACCACCGCCTCGGCCAGCGCGGCCGGGTCCCGGGGGGCGACCTTGCGGCCGTCGACCCCGTCGTCGACCAGGTCGGCGCTGCCCGCCACGTCGGTCAGCACCAGCGGGACGCCCGCCCGCATGGCCTCCATCGGGGCGTAGGGCGCCCCCTCGAAGACCGACGACATGACGAAGGTGGCGAGGGCGGGCAGGGCCCGATCGGCCTCGGGCAGGTGGGGGACGATGTGCACGCGATCGTCGAGCCCGGCGTGCTCGACGGCGGCGTCGACCTCGGGGCGCAGGGCGCCGTCGCCGACGATCACGAAGCGGGCCCCGGGCACCGCCTCGGCCACCCGGGCCGCCATGGCCACCCAGGTGAGCGGGTCCTTCTGGGGCACGAGCCGGGAGATGGTGCCGACGAGCGGCGTTCCGGCCGGGATGCCGAGGTGGGCGTGGAGGTCGAGGGGCTCGGGCCGGCGGTCGAGGTCGATGCCGTTGGGGACGACCACCACCCGGTCGGCGGGGACGAGCCCCAGCCGTCGCACCCGCTCGGCCTCCGACGTCGAGACGGCGACGAGCCGGCCGGTCAGCGGGCGCAGGGCTTGCTCGACGAGGACGCCGGCGCGCACGTCGGTCACGCCGTTGGGCGTGTAGACGGCCGGGGTGCGGGTGGCGGCGGCGGCGACCCGGCCGAGGAGGCCGCCGATCGAGCTGTGGGCGTGGACCACGTCGGGTCGCACCCGGCGGATCAGCCGGACGAGGGCGAGCAGCGAGCGGGCGTTGGCCGGGGTGGCCGGCGACCGGGTCATGGCGACGGGGTGGACGGTGGCGCCGTGGCCGCGCAGGGCCGGGGCGGCGGCCTCGTCGGTGACCCCGCCGACCCGCCGCTCGGGGATGGCGACGTGCTGCTCGACGCCGGGCGTCCAGCGCACCAGGTCGACGACGTGGCGGGCCGTCCCGCCCTCCAGCGCCACCAGCACGTGCCGGACCCTCATCGCGGCTCCCACTCGGCGTCGGGCTCCTCGACCTCGGGGAGGCCGAGGGCGCCGACCGCCCAGATCCACGTGCCCGAGGTCAGGTCGAGCCAGCCCTGGTGCGTCGACACCGCCACCAGCCCGCCGACCAGCGCCAGGTAGGCGACCCGGACCATCTCGTCGTGCGGGGCCCGCCGCCGCCGGCTCTCCAGCTCCCGGAGGATGGCGACGAGCAGGGCGACGAAGGCGGCCATGGTGATCACCCCGCCCTGCACGCCGATGGCGGTGACGGTGTTGCCCGACACGGTCTTGCCCTCGATCTCGTAGCGGCGCTGGACGGCGCCGTCGGAGCCGAGGCCGTGGCCGATCGGGCGCTCGACGATCTTCTCCACCGCCGTCGTCAGCTCGTTGCGGTGGCCCTCGTTCGACTCCTCGTTGTCCTGGGCGAGCAGCCGGCTGCCCACGACGCTGGGGGCGAAGGCGAGCACGGCGACCAGCCCGATGGCGATGACCTGCACCCGGGTGCGCTCGTTCACGCCCCGCCCGTCGACCAGCACGGCCAGCACCACCGCGCCCAGGGCCAGCAGGTTGATGCGGGTCCCGGACCACAGCACCGCCACCGCGAAGAGGCCCGTCAGCAGCAGCCCCAGGCGCCGGTCGCGGCGGTGCGAGACGGTGGCGACCACGGCGGCGAAGGCGGTGACCATGATGTCGGCGAAGCCGAACGGGGCGATCAGCACCGAGCCGACGCGCACCGGGTCGGTCCGCATCCAGCCGAGCGTCTCGGCCAGCGGCCGGCCCGACAGCCCGGCCACCTCGGTGTAGTAGCGGAGCATCCCGGCGTCGTAGAGGGTCCGCTGGATGAACCCCTCGGGGTCGAGCCACTGGTAGGCGCCGCCGAGGGCGAGGGCGGCGGCCGCGCCGAGCGCCCACGTCAGCAGCTTCTTCCGCTCCTCCCGGGTCGGCGCCAGCCAGCGCACGCCGAGGAACATCCCGACGAAGAGGGCGTGCTCCCGCAGGGCGATCAGGCGGGCGTCGGAGGTCAGCGGCTCGAGGGCGATCAGCGGCGTGATCGCCCACCAGGCGACGACGAGCCCGAGGTAGGCCAGCCCGATGCGGTCGAGCGGGGCCATGGCCGTGCCCCGCTTCCGATGGGCGCGGTAGCCGGCGATCACCGCGGCGATCACCACCGAGTCCTTGAGCAGGGCGCCGCCCCGGATCACGCCGGGCGGGATGCCGGCCGTCATGGCCAGCGACAGGAAGAAGACGCTGGCCGGGACGACGACGAACGTCAGCTTCAGGGCCAGCAGCGGGCGCCGGACCATGACGACCAGGACGACGGCGCTGAGGAACAGCGACAGCAGGACCTCGATCCCGATGCCGACGAAGAACCCGGCGACCAGGGCGATCTCCAGGGCGACCCCGATGCCGACCGCGATGGCCGCCTCGCCCCGCCGGGTCCGGGTGAGGAGGTGCCAGCCCCACCCCCAGAACCGTTCTGTCAGTCCTGGTGCACGTCCTCGGGGGAGGAGGGCTGACAGAACGGTCATGACCAGAGCTCCTCGGCGAGGCGGGCGACGACGTCGGCCTCGAAGCGGGCCACCGCGGCGGCGCCCTCGGCCCGGTCCTCGGGGGTGGTGGTCAGGGCGTCGGCCACGGCGGTGGCCGGGTCGAGCAGGAGGTGCGGCGGCCGCAGGGTGAGGTCGTCGGGACGGGCCACCGTCGTGAGGGTCGGGACGCCGCAGGCGAGGGGGGTGCGCAGGCTCATGCGGCCGTCGGTGGCGCCCTCGGCGAAGGGTGCGACGGCCAGGGTCCAGCGGCCGAGGAGGGGGGCCAGCTCGGCGGTGGCGACCCGGCCGTGGTGGCGCACGGTCGTCGCTCCGGGCCAGCGCTGGTCGGACCAGCCCTCGCCGACCGTCTCGACCCGGACGTCGGCCCGGCCCCGGAGGGCGGCGACCGCGGCGGCCACGCCCTTGTCGTCCCGGGCGGTGCCGAAGAGGCCGACGACCGGCGGATCGGCGGGGGCCTGCTCGGCGGCGCGCAGCGGGGTGCCGTTGGCCGGGGGCAGCACCCGCAGGTCGATCCGGCGGGCGACCCGGCCACCCCGGCTGCGGCGCACGGCATCGGCCTCGGTCCCGGTCGAGACCACGACCCGGCCGCCGCCGACGACCAGCAGCAGGTCGAGCAGGGCCCGGCGCTCACCGAAGATCGAGTACTCGTGCAGGTGCCAGCGCAGGCGGCCCCGGCCGAGCAGGGCGACCAGGGCGAGGGCGACGGTGGACCGCAGCGAGCGCACGGTCGAGCGGGTCGGGTAGGCGACGACGATCGGCGCGCCGCGGTCCCGTGCCCGTCGGGTGGCGCGCACCGTGGCGCCGACCCGGCGGGGGTCGACCGTCTCGGGACGGGGGTCGACGGCGTGGAGCGCGGCGGCCTCGGAGGCCCCCACACCGCAGGCCTCGCTCCCGAGGTCGCCGCACACCAGCAGGCCCGCTGCTGTCATGCCGTGGGCTCCGGGAGCTGGTGGAGGATGCCGATGGCGGCCAGGGCCTGGCGGACCTCGTCGAGGTTGACGATCTCGTCGGTGACGTTGCCGGGCCGGGTGCGGGTCAGGTCGGTGGCGACGGGGACCCGGTCGAGCCCGAGGTGGTCGAAGATGCGGTCGCACGTGGCCTGGTGGCGGCCCGGGTCGTCCAGGTCGGTCTCGTAGGTGATGGTCAGCCGCTCGATCCCGGCCAGCGCCTCCAGCTCGCGGTCCATCCAGTCCATTTGGTGGCCGCAGGCGGCGACCAGCTCGGCGCAGTCGATCGGGCGCCGGGTGTCGAGACCGTCCTCGGCGGCCCGGTGGTACTCGCCGGTGGCCCGGGCCCGCAGCACGCTCAGCGACTGGAGGACGACGTTCTCCCGGCGCAGGTGGACGATGCGGTAGCCGCGATCGGCCAGGTCGCCGAGGAAGGTGGCCGGGTCGAGGGCCGGGCGCTGGAAGCGGGTCAGGTCCTGGAGCTTGACCTTGAACCCCCAGGCCCGGTCCTGGTGGCGGGCCCGGCGGCTGGCGACCCAGAGGCGGGGCGAGAGGACGTCCCGGTCGAGGATCTCGACGTCGTGGTACACGAGCGGGTGGGCGCCCATCAGCGAGCGCAGCAGCTCGGAGCCCGAGCGCCCGCTCGTCAGCACGACGAACGCCGGACCGCCCGGGCGGCGGAGCGAGCGGGGCAGCATCAGGGCCTCGCTGCGCAGCTCCTGCAGCCGGCTGCGAGGACGGTTGCCGTGCCACTCCTCGGCGATCGGCCCCCGCCCGGCTCCGGGCTGGGTGGCGGTGCGACCGGGGGTGCGGCTCGGGTTCGGGCTGGAGCTGGTGGTGCTCACCGGATCGCTCCGACGGCGCCGATCGGCAGGAGGTCGCGGGCGGCCAGGGCGGCGAGGAGGCGCTCGGCCTGGGCGTCCCACGTGTGGCGGTGCTCGACCAGCCGGCGGCCCTGCTCGACCAGGCCGTCGCCCCCGTCGGTCAGCGCCGTCACCGTCGCCTCGGCCAGCCCGGCGGCGTCGTCGGCGACCCGGGCGTGGACACCGTCCTCGATCCCCAGCCCGGCCAGCCCGACCGAGGTGCCCACCAACGCCCGCCGCCCGGCCAGCGCCTCCAGGGCCTTGAGCCGCGTGCCGGTGCCGTAGCGGAGGGGGACGACGACGACCCGGGCGGCGGCCAGCTCGGTCCCCATGTCGGCCACGTCGGCGTGGACGGCGACGCCGGGGCGGTCGGCCAGGGCCCGGACCTCGGGGGTCGGGCCCCGCCCGGCGAGGACCAGCTCGGCCTCGGGCAGGGCGGCCCGGACGGCGGGCCAGGCCTCGTCGACGAACCACCGGGCGCCATCGACGTTCGGGCCGTAGAAGAGGGTGCCGGGCAGGAGGACCCGGCAGCCGGCGTCGGCGGCCAGGGTGGGGACGGCGGTGTCGACCCCGTTGGGCACGACGACCACCGACTCGGCGGGCAGGCCCCCGGCGTCGCCCTCGGTCACGACGACGGTGAGGGCGGAGCGGGCGGCTGCGGTGCGCTCCAGCCGGGCCGCGGTGGCGGCGTAGCGCTGGAGGCGGAGGCGTCGGGCCCGGGGAGCGCGGGCGGCCTCGTCGGTGAGGTGCACCGACGGGCGGTGGAACAGGTGGGGGACGACCGGGCCCCGGGTGGCGGCGGCCAACGGGAGGGACTCGAGGTGGCAGAGGACCGCCGTGCCGCCGTCGGCCAGCCAGGCCCCGGGGACCTGGTCGCGGAACGGGGCGACGACGTCGACCTCGGGCACCGAGAGCCCGGTCACGCCACGGGCGGCGGCGACGGCGGGCCGGGCCGTCGTGGCGCGGGACGGTGCGACGAGGACCAGCCCGTCGACCAGGTCGGCGACGGTGGCGTCGACCTCCGGGCCCATGGCGACGAGCCGCACCGGCACCTCGGCCGCCAGCCGGCGCAGCAGGTGGGTGTGGCGGATCCCGCCCCCGCCGCCCGTCACCAGGTCGACCGGCTCCGGCGCCACCCACGTGATCGCCCGCCTCACCGTCGGTCACCCATGGGCCGTTCAACCCCGAACTTTGAGCGCCTGACCTCGAATACCGGGGTGAGGCGCTCAAAGCTCGGCGGTGCGGGGGTGCATGGGCGGAGCGGGGTCACGGATCGCGCTCCGGGCGGGGGCCGAGACGGTCGTCGCCGGTGGCCAGGCCCTTCCGCAGGCCGGCGGCGTAGGCGGCCCGGCCCCGCGCCGCGGTGAGGGCGACGGGGACCGACGGGCGGTCGGGGCCGGGATGGCGCAGCGAGTGCAGCAGCGTGCGCCACGCCGGCGGGCTCGGCGGCCGGGTGCAGCCGGCGTCGGCCCACGCCGCGCAGAGCCGGCCGTGGTTGTCGCCGTACCGGCGGAGCTGGGCGAGCAGCTCCTTCACCGAGGTGCGGGGCTGCCAGTCGAGGACGGCATCGGGCTGGGCCCGGAAGGCGCCCACGCCGCCGTGCTGGATCGCCCAGCACAGGTCGACGTCGCCGCCCCCCCTGACCTCGGCGAAGCCGCCGACCTTCTCCAGGGCCGAGCGGCGGACCGCCAGGTGGCAGGTCGGGGCGTAGGGGAGGAAGGGCGCCGAGGCGGCGTCGGAGAGCTGGAGCGGCTGCATGTGGTTGGCGGTCCGCTCGGCGAGGCTGCGCCCGCCCCGCACGTGGACGTCGCCACCGACGACCGCGACCGCCGGGTCGTCGAAGGCCGACACGATGGCCCGGGCCCAGCCGGCGAGGGGCCGGCAGCGCACGTCGACGAACACCACCACCGGGTGGATCGTCTCCGGCCAGCCCTGGTTGCGGGCGACGTACGGGCCCCCCGGCTCGGTGCGGCGGATCACCCGGGCCCCGGCCTCCTCGGCCCGGGTCGCGGTGGCGTCGGCGCTGGCGTCATCGACGACCAGGACCTCGCCGCCGGCGGACCGCACGGCGGCGACGAAGCCGGTGACGGCGGCGTGGACGAGGGACTCCTCGTCGCGCACGGGCAGGACGACGCTCACGCTCATCGGCGCGCGCTGCCCAGGTGGCGGCGGATGACACGGATGCCGTGTTCCAGCGAGGGGGCCTCGCCGTTGCCCGGTTGCTCTGACCAGCGCCGGGGCGTGGCCGGCTCGGGGGCCAGGCGCTGGAGGACGACGGCGTCGTCGACCCGGTGGCGGACGGACCCGGTGGCGGTGTCGGCCCGCAGCCAGCGCAGGGGCTCGGCGACCGAGCGGATGCGGGTCCGCTCGACGGCGAGGAGGCCGCCGGTGCGCACGAGGGGGGCGGTGGCGGCCAGGGCGAGGGCCGGGTGGGGGTGGGCGGGGTCGCCGGCGACGAGGACGAGGTCGAGCGAACCGGGGTCGAGCTCGGGGCGGACGACGTGGAGCTCGACGGTGTCGAGGCCGACGTCGGCCTCCTTGGCCCAACGCCGCAGGGCCTCGTGCTCGGCCGGGTCGGGGGCGACGGCGACGTGGCGGTCGCTCACCCGGCCGAGGGCGAGGGTCGACCAGCCGCAACCGACCTCCAGGCTGGTGCCGCCGAGGGGGATCTCGCCGACGAGCCACTCCAGGACCCGGGACGGCGGCGACCCGAACGACGGGGCCTCGGCCCGCAGCCGGGCCAGCACGGCCTGGGCCTCGGTGCGGGAGGTCATCGCCGGATCACGCCGGCCAGGGCGGCGGCCACGGCCCTCTCGTCGGCGGCGCGGCCGTCGCCGGGGACCGCCTCGGCGTAGACGGCGAGGGTGGCGGCCGCGGCCCGGTCCCAGGTGAAGCCGGCGGCGCGGGCCCGGCCGGCGGCGACCAGGGCGGCGCGCCCGTCGGGGTCGGCGGCCAGGTCGGCGATGGCGCCGGCCCAGGCGTCGGGGTCGTCGGGGAGGGTGCGGACGGCACCGCCGGTCACCTCGATCACCGCAGGGGCTTCGCCGGCCAGCACCGGGGCTCCTGCTGCCATGGCCTCCAGCGGCACCAGGCCGAAGCCCTCGTCCCGGCTCGGGTGGACGACGGCGCGGGCCCCGGCCATGAGGGCGGGCAGGTCGGTGGCGGGGACGAAGCCGGCCCGGCGGACCCGGTCGCCGAGGGCGTCGAGGGCCTCGGCCACCGCATCGCCCCCGGGCCCGGGCGGGCCCACGACCAGGAGCTCCGGCCCGGTGCCGAGCGGGGCCCGGGGCAGCCGGGCCAGCGCCTCGGCCACCACGCCCAGGTTCTTGCGGGGACCGACCCCGCCCACCGCCAACAGGTACCGCCCGGCCACGACGCCGTGGCGGAGCAGGACCGACGGATCGGCGGTGGCGGTGTGGAACTCGGCGGCCACGCCCTCGGGCACGACCCGGACGCGGGCCCGGTCGATGCCGGCGACGGCCACCGCGGCCTCGGCCGTCGCCTCCGTGGGCGTGATGACGGGGCCGTCGCCGGCGGCGGCCTGGCGCAGGGCCCGGGCCCCGGCCCAGCGGTCGACCCGCCCGCCCCACTCGGGCCGGTCGAGGTACCAGGTGTCGTGGACCGTCCACACCAGCGGGACCCGGGTGGGAATCGGGGTGAAGGGGCTGAGGACGTGGACCAGGTCGGGAGGGGGGGCGAGGGCCTCGAGCCAGGGGCGGTGGAGCGTGGTCCACGTCAGGTGGGTGCGGCGGCGGTCCCGGCCGAGCGTCGTGACCGGCACCCCGTCGGGCACCCAGCCCGGCGCCTCGGCCTCCGGCGTGGCCGCCAGCCCGACCTCCCAGCCGGCGCCGGCCGCCCGCGCCGCCAGCGCCGTCGCCAGCTCCCGCACGTACCGCCCGATCCCCGTGGCGTCCGGCGCCGCCAACCGGTGCGCCACCAGCAGGGCCGTCCGCCGTCCGTCCCCGCCCCCCTCCCGAACTCGGGGGAGATCTGGCCGCTCTGGCGACCGGATCTCCCCCGAGTTCGGAGGTGGGGGTGGGGTCTGGCGGGTGGTCATGCGGGGGTGAGGGCGTGGTAGCGGGCGGCCCAGGCGGCGGCGTGGTCGGCCTCGGTGGGACCGGCCAGGGCGGTGTCCCGGGCGGCTGCGCCGAGCCGAGCGGCCAGGTCCCGGTCGTCGAGCAGGCGGGCCAGGGCGGTGGCCAGGGCGACCGGGTCCTCGGGCGGGACGAGCAGGCCGTCGTGGCCCGGGTCGACCTGCTCCCGCAGGCCGGGGACGTCGGTGGCCACCACCGGCAGGCCGATCGCCCGGGCCTCGGCCAGGGCCAGCCCGTAGGACTCCGACCGCGACGGCTGGGCGTACACCCAGGCATCGGCCAGCGTGGCGAGGGGGTCCGGCTGCCGGCCGAGGAGCTCGACCCGGTCGGGCACCGCCAGGGCCCCGGGTTCGGTGCCGACGACCCGCAGGGCGACGTCGTCGGGGAGGAGGTCGACCGCGGCGAGCAGCACGTCGAGGCCCTTCTCGGGGTGGGGCCGGGCGACGGTGGCGACGACCCGCCGGTCGCCGGGCACGGCCGCCGGTCGGGTCCGCAGCCCGTCGGCCAGCGGCGGGGCGGCGACGGCGACGTCCCGGCCCAGGCCGGGCATGGCCGCCCGCGACGACGCCGACATCACGCAGACCTGGCGGGCGAGGGTGGTGCCCAGCCGGTTGACCGCCCCCCAGTGGGAGGTGGTGTGGAGCTGCCAGACGAGCGGTCGCCGGGCGAGCCGGGCCGCCGGCCCGCCGAGCAGCAGGCCCCGGGGGTCGAGGGCGTGGACGACGTCGACGCCGGCCAGGGCCCGGGCGACCCGGCGCCAGTGGGCGGGGAGGGCGGCGGCCGCCGAGCCCGGTCGGGACGTGCCCTCGTAGCGGCGCAGGGCCGGGGGCGCGGGCACGACCCGCACGTCGATCCCGGCGGCGGCGAAGCCCTCGGCCGCGGGGCCGTCGTCGGGCAGCACGACCACGCCCTCCCAACCGTGCTCGGGCAGGCCCGCCAGCAGCGACCGGGTCACGTGGTGCGCCCCGGCCACCACGTGCGGGTACCCCTCGACCACGGCGACCCTCCGCAACCGGCCGGTCCTCATGCGGGCCGCAGCTCGTCGGGGACGCCCTGGCCGGCGATGAGGGACCGGTGGAGCCGGGCGGTGCGCTCGCCGGCCCGGGTGGCGGTGCGCTCGGCCTGCACCCAGCGCCGGCCGGCCTCGCCCATCGCCGCCCGGCGCTCGGGGTCGGCGGCCAGGTCCACCAGGGCGGCCGACAGGGCGGCGACGTCGCCCTCGTCGACCAGCACGCCCGAGTCGGGGCCGACGCCGTCGGGGATGCCGCCGCTGCGGGTCGTCACCACCGGCACGCCCGCGCCCTGGGCCTCGACGTTGACGACGAGGAGGGTCTCGGCGTCCCCGTCGGCGGCCACCTTGCTGGGCGTGAGGACGATGTCGGCCCGGGCGAAGGCGTCGAGCACGGCGGCCCGGTCGGTCCCGTCGCCCATGGTGACCCGGTCGCCGATGCCGGCCTCCGCCACCGCGTCCTTCACCTTCCAGCGCAGCGGGCCCGAGCCGAGGATCGTCAGCTCGAGGTCGGCGCCCCGCTCGATCGCCCCGGCGACGGCCCGCACCGCGTCGACCGGGCCCTTCTTCTCGACCAGGCGGCCCACGAAGAGGACCCGCACCGGGCCGGGGGCGCGGGTCGGGGGTCGGGCGGGGAGCTCGTCCGGCTCGATGCCGGCGGGGATGACGGCGACGCGCGCCGGGTCGATCCCGGCGTCGATCACCTCGGCCGCGAAGGCCTGCGACAGCACGACGACGGCGGCGGCCCGCTGCACCTCGTCCATCCCCGGCGCCCCGCCCCTCAGCTCGACGAGCAGGTCGTGGCCGTAGAGCGAGACGACCAGCGGCGCCCGCTGGGCCCAGGCGATGCGGTTGGCCAGCGGCAGCTCGTGGGCGAAGTGGGCGTGGACGACCCGGGCCCGGACGGCGGCGGCCACCGTCGCCCCGGCGGCCACGCCGGCCTTGCCCTGCACCGGCGTCGGCACCCGGCCGACCAGCCCGTCGAGGCTCACGACCCGGGGCTCGTGGCCCTGGACCGGCGGCGGGAGGGGCATCGAGCGGCGGCAGAGGACGACGGCGCCGGGCGTCCGCCGCAGGGTCGAGCGGACGAAGGTGTGCGAGCCGACCCCCCAGGTGTGGAGGACGTGGAGCACGGGCGCGGGACGGCCGGCCACGGCGGTCAGAGGAGGAGCCGGCGGGCCCGGGCCGACCCGGCGAGCAGGACGAGGACCTCGACCCCGTCGACCAGGAAGGTGGCGGGGAGCAGGGCGATGCGCCGGGGCTTGGACGGGGTGACCGGCACCCGGCGCAGCCGGTACGAGGCGTAGGGCAGCCCGGCGACGGCGGCGACGGCCAGGCCCGTCCGGGGGCGTCGGGCCAGGGCCAGGGCTGCGCCGGCCACCACGCCGGCCACGGCCGGGGCGGTGGGGACGTGCGACTCGCGCCAGACGTGGGGGCCGTGGAAGGCGTCGGCCAGGCCGGGGTGGCGCTCCAGGGTGACCGGGAGGGTGTGCCAGCGCCAGGTGCCCTTGAGGGCGGCGACGAGGCTGGACGGCCGCACGTCGTGCTCCACGAGCGCGTCGGCGGCGAAGGCGAACGTGGCTCCCTCCTCGCGGCAGCGGAGGGCCAGGTCGGTGTCCTCGCCGGCGTGCTGGCGGTAGCGGACGTCGAAGCCGTCGACCTTCTCCAGCCAGGTGCGCCGGTAGCCCATGTTGCAGGTGGCGTAGGTGCCGTTGGCCTCGGTCACCTCGAGGGTCCGGCTGAAGGGGCCCTCGTTGCCGGCCTGGTCGGGGGCCGGGATCGTGCGGCCCTGGACGAGGTCGACCTCGTCGAGCGCGTCGGCCAGCGCTGCGACCCAACCCGGGCGGGGCACGCAGTCGTCGTCGGTGAACAGCACGAGGTCGCCCCGGGCGGTCCGCCAGCCCCGGTCCCGCCCGGCCGACTGCCCGCCCCGGACCGCCTGGGTCTCGACGCGCAGGTCGAGCGGCGAGCTGGAGGCGAGCGCACGGAGGACGTCGGGGGTGTCGTCGGTCGAGGCGTCGTCGACGATCACGACCTCGAACGGCGGCGCCCCCTCCTGGGCCTCCAGGGCGGCGACGAGGCGGGGGAGGAGGTGGGCCCGGTTGCGGCTCGCCACCACCACGCTGGCGCGGGGCGCGGTCATCGTCGGTCGCGAGCCCCGTAGAGCGAGACGAGCAACGGCGTGATGGCGGCGTCCCAGTCGTAGCGCTCGGCCAGGGCCCGGCAGGCGGCGACGGTGTCGGGGTCCTTGGCCATGTCGAGGGCCTGGTCGAGGCTCTCGGCCAGTGCCTCGGCGGTGAACGGCTCGGTGCGCCGACCGGTCTCCGGCGTGACCAGCTCGCTGGGCGCCCCGGCATCGCCCACCACCCCCGGCGTGCCGGCGGCCAGCGACTCGACGATGACCAGCCCGAAGCTGTCCCACTGCGTGGGCAGGCACGTCACCCAGGCCCGGGCGTAGCGCTCGGCCTGGCCGTCGGGATCGCCGAGGTCGAGCACCTCGGTCCGCTGGCGGGCGGCGGCCGGGGCGGCCTGCAGGAGGGGTGCGACGTCGCCCGGCCCGCTCAGCTGGAGCCGCACGTCGGGCCGGGTCCCGGCCAGCAGGGCGACCGCCTCCAGCAGCAGGGCGACGTGCTTCTCGGGCCGGTCGAGGGCGCCGGAGAAGAGGATCGTCGGCTGCTCGTGCCGGTCCATGGGGGCGAAGTCCGTGGTGCGGACGCCGCCGGGGATCACGGTGCCGGCCCGGTCGAAGTCCCGCTCGAGCATCCGGCGGGAGAACTCGGACATGCAGGCGTAGACGTCGACGTCGGCCACCACCCGCAGCCGGGCCCGCCTCTCGTGGCTGCCGAGGACCGTCTCCCGGTACGGGTTGCCCAGGTCCTCGTAGACCGTGCGGTGGGCCGGCCGGCGGACGAGCCGGCGCAGGCGCGCCGCATGGATCGACGCGGCGGCGTCGTGGGGGGCAAGCGAGTGGACGGCGTCGAAGCCGCCCCGGGCCAGCGGCAGCAGCACCCGACGCCCGAACCAGCGCTGGTGGGCGGCGCCCGCCGGGTGGCGCTGGCGGAAGCGGACGAGGCGGTAGCCCTCCCGCACCTCGTCGACCGGCTCGGACCCGGCGGTGAGGACGGTGACGTCGTGACCGGCGGCGGCCAGCGAGCGCGCCTTCTCGACGATCATCCGCTCCGCCCCGCGCCGGACCTCCGGCCACGAGTGCGGGTGGGTCAGGGCGATGCGCACGGCGCTCAGAGGGTCCGCGGCCGGGCCAGCACGGCGCGGTGGAGCACGCCCTGGCGGGGGTCGCGGGTGAGGGCCCGCTTGGCGGCGATGGCCGGGGCGGTGCGGGCGGTCAGCGGCTCGCGGGGGTGGACGTTGTAGCGGTTGACGAAGAAGGGCGAGCGATCGACCTCCTCGAAGCCGGCGGCGAAGAGGATCTGCCGGTGGGCGGCGCTGTTGTAGTTCCACCACTGGCAGGTCCGGCCGGTGCCGCGCAGCTTGGCGAGGGGCTTGCCCCGCCCGACGATCGACAGCCACAGCTCGACCTGGTCGGACGAGAACAGGACGCCGTCGGTGACCGAGCGGACCGCCTCCAGCGCCTTGACCGGGTTCTGGAGGTGGAGGAGGAGCGAGCCGACGATGACCACGTCGAAGGTGCCCACCACCTCGGGGTCGAGGTCGTAGATGTTGATCGGCCGCCAGTCGACCTTCGACCCGATCAGCTCGGCCAGCACCCGGAAGCCGTGGCCCTTGGGCGGGCCCGACACCGACGGGTCGCGCAGGGCGCCGATCGTCCCGGCCCGGGCGTCGATGGGCCAGTCCCACTGCTCGTGGTCGGGGACGTCGACGGCGACGACCTCGGCCGCGCCCCGCCGCTCGGCCTCGAAGGCGTAGAAGCCGTCGAAGGTGCCCACGTCGAGGACCCGCTTGCCCCGCACGTCGGGGAAGGGGACCAGGTCGAGCGAGTGGCGCAGGTCGAACCAGCCGGGGGTGGTCACGCCGGGCGCCAGGTCGATGGTGTGGTACCAGAAGCCCACCTCGGCGATGCGCCGCCGGGCCTCCTCGGCCCCGACCCGCAGGCCGGGTGGATCGACGGGGGCGGTGGGCCGGGTGGCGGCGTCGGTGGTCACCCCCTGAGGTACGACAGGGCGGGCGTCGGTCCTCCCCCGGCAGGGGTCGGGCGGCCGGCGGCGTACCCGACCGACGTCATGGCATCGCCCCTGGTCTCGGTGGTCATCCCGACCCGCAACCGTCACGACCTGCTCGACCAGGCCCTGCGCGCCCTCGACCGCCAGGCGTTCACCGACGTCGAGGTGGTGGTGGTCGACGACGGCTCGTCGCCGCCGGTGTCGGACGTGCTGGGCGATCGGACCGTCGCCGGCCGGCCGATCCGGGTCCTCCGCCAGGAGGGGAACGGGGCGGTGCGGGCCCGGCTGGCCGGCATCGCCTCCACCACCGGCGAGATCCTGGCGTTCACCGACAGCGACTGCGAGCCCCAGCCCGGGTGGCTGGCCGCCGCCGTGCGCCGGATCGAGGGGGGCGCCGACCTGGTGGCCGGGCGCACGTCGCCGTTCCGGCCGGTCGCCCCGCTGGAGCGGGCGGTCAGCGAGGCGAAGGGGGGCTTGTTCCCCAGCTGCAACCTGGTGGTGCGGCGGTCGGTGTACGAGGCGGTGGGCGGCTTCGACGCCTCCGCCGCGGCGCGCTGGGGGTTCCGCTGGACGCCCGGCGCCCGCGGGCTGGGGTTCGGCGAGGACACCCTCTTCGGCTGGGCCGTCGCCCGCTCGCACCGGGCCGTCTACGAGGAGGACGCCCTCGTCCTGCACCGGGTGTTCCCGCCCGACCGGGGCGAGTGGCTGGGCCGGTCGTGGCAGATGGCCGCCTTCCCGGCCCTGGCCAAGGAGGTGCCCGAGCTGCGGGGCCCCCTGATCCGGCCGGGCGGCCAGCTCTCGCACCGGGACCGCTACGGCTTCTACGCCACCGTGCTCACCGGTCTCGTGACCCGGCGCGCCGGGCCCACCGCCGTGGTCGGTGCCGGCTGGGCCGTCCACCGCTTCCAGCAGACGCTGCGGCGTGCGCCCGTACCGCTGACGGACCGGGTCCGGGCCCTCCCGGTCCAGATGGCGATCGACGCCGTGCAGGGCTGTGCGCTGGTCGTCGGCTCGATCCGCGCCCGGACCCGCGGCCACTGCGGCCGCGCCGCCTCCCCGCCCCCATGCCCGACCCGTGTACGCGATCTCCCCCTCCCGGGTAGATCGCGTACAACGTTCGGGGTGGTGGGCGGGTCGAGGTGCCAGGAGTGGGGGCGGGCGGGGCGAACACACCCGGGATGACGAGCAGTGCGGTCCTCGTGCGGAAGCAGCTGGGGCGGGCCCGGCGAGCGGTGCGGTCCCGGCTGTCGCCGGTGCCGGGGCTGACCGACCCGCAGGTCCAGGATCTCAACCGCCGCTACAGCGGCCACCCGGCGTCGGGCCACACGCTGTGGACCACCGAGCGCCAGCGGGACGGGCTGCGGCTGCCCGACTTCCGGTCCGACAACCTCTACGTCTGGCAGCGGGGCACGCCCGACGCCGCCTACGAGGCCAGCTGGCGCCACGTCGCCGAGCACGTGCGCCCCGAGATCCGCCAGGCCCTGCGGGAGGACGGGAGCTTCGGCGCCACCACCGTCACCGTCGACGGCCGGCTCCTGTCCCGGGACCTGCTCGACTCGATGCTCGAGCTCGACTTCCTCGCCGACCACGTCCCCGGCTTCACCGGTCCCGACCGGCTGCGGATCCTCGACGTCGGCGCCGGCTACGGCCGTCTCGCCCACCGGGGCACCACCGCCTACCCGCACCTCGACTGGCGCTGCGTCGACGCCGTGCCCGTCTCGACCGTGCTGTGCCGCTGGCACCTCGACCACCTCGGCTCGCCGGCGTCGGTCGTCGAGCTCGACCGGCTCGACGAGGTCCGGTTCGGGACGGTCGACCTGGCCGTCAACGTCCACTCCTTCAACGAGTGCCCGCTGGAGGCGATCCGCTGGTGGCTGGGCGCCCTGGCCGAGCGGGACGTGCCCTGGCTGTTCCTCGTCCCCAACGACACCCAGGAGCTGACGAGCACCGAGGCCGACGGCTCGAAGCGGGACTTCGGTCCGCTCCTCGCCGACGCCGGCTTCGAGCTGCACGTCCAGCGGGCCAAGTACCGCGACGACGAGGTGGCCCCGAGCGAGGCCGTCTACCCCGAGCAGTACCTCCTGTACCGCCGCCGCTAGAAGCGGGGCTTGGCGAGGAAGGCGCGGTGGAGGTGGCCCTCGCGGGGGTCGCCGGCGAGGAGCTTGTGGCTCGCCCGGCGGGCCCGGGTGCGGAGGTCGCCCTCGGTGCCCCGGTCGCCCATGGCCGGGCCGAACCGGAGGAGGAACCGGGGCGACTCCTTGGTGATCGAGAAGCCGGCCACGTCGAGCATCTGGCGCAGGCCCTGCGAGTTGGCCAGCCACCACTGGAAGTCGATCGACTCGCCCCGCAGCTCGGCGAGCGGCCGGTTCCCGGGGAGGACCTCCAGCGGGGCGTGGACGTAGTCGGCCGAGACGAACCAGCCGTCGGTGACGCTCCGGACCGCGTCGAGGGCCCGGATCGGGTCGCGCAGGTGGACGAGGAGCGAGCCGACGACGACCACGTCGAACCGCCCGATCTCGGCCGGGTCGAGGTCGTAGATGTTGCCGGCGACCCACTGGACCTTGCTGTCGAGCAGCTCGTGGAGCAGCCGGAACCCGGCCGGGCGCTCCTGCTGGCCGCCCCGGAAGGGGTCGAAGCCGGGCTGGTTGCGCACGGTGGGCGGGTAGTCGATCCCGCTCAGGTCGGGGACGTCGAGGGCGACGACCTCGGCCGCGCCGCGGCGCTCCATCTCGTAGGCGTAGAACCCGTCCCAGGTCCCGATGTCGAGGCAGCGCTTGCCCCGCAGATCCGGGAACGGGATGACGGGAAGTGCGTGCCGGAGGTCGAACCATCCCGGTGTGTGCACCCCAGGAGCGACATCGATGGTGTGGTACCACTCGAGGGCGTTGATCCGCTCGACGTCGGCGGCGTCGAGGTCGGTGCGGCGATGACGGCGGTCGAGATCGGTGCTCACACCCCCGAGGTTCGGCGGGCGGGCGACGTGTCCTCCCGCTCGGGCCTGGGCCGTCTCCGCAGCGAGGTGCTGGCCCGGTCGATCGGGGCGTGGCGGCGCGTCGCCGGTGACACCCAGCCCCGCCACCTGGTCGGCGTGACCAAGCGGCTGATGCTCGACTACGGCTACGTCCGCTCCCTCCGAGGTGGGGCGCCGGTCCAGGGCAAGGGCGATCCGGTGCCGTGGTACACGTTCCCGGCCATCGAGTACCTCCAGGGCCTCGACCTGAGCGGCCGCCGGGTGTTCGAGTTCGGCGCCGGCAACTCCACGCTGTTCTGGCAGGCCCGGGCCGCCTCGGTCGTGTCGGTCGAGACCGACCCCGAGTGGTACGAGCAGCTGAGGCCGCGCATCGCCGCCAACGGCACCCTGATCCTCTGCCACGACCGGGACGAGTACCTGGCCGAGATCACCCGCCACGAGCCGTTCGACGTGATCGTCGTCGACGGGCTCTGGCGCAAGCCCACCGCCCGGGCCGCCCTCCGCCACCTCGCCCCCGGCGGGATGATCGTCCTCGACAACGCCGACTGGTTCCCGCACAGCCACGCCGTGCTGCGGGAGGCCGGGCTGGTCGAGATCGACCTGCACGGCCTCGGTCCGATCGGCCGCTACGCCTGGACGACGTCGATCTTCCTCGACCGCGGCGCCGACTTCTGGTCGACGGCCGGCCCGCCCACGCCGATCGGCGGGATCCTGCCCCCGGAGATCCTCGCCGTCGACGCCGCCGAGGACTAGGTGCTGGTGGCTCCGTGCGCGTCCTGGCGCTGACCAACTGGTACCCGCCCCACCACTACGGGGGGTACGAGCTGTCGTGCTTCGACGTGATGACGCGGCTGCAGCGGCGGGGCCACGACGTGCACGTCCTGTGCAGCGACCAGCGCCTGCCGGGCGACCCGGCGCCGGCCGACCCGGACCACGAGGCGGTCGTCGAGCGGTCGCTGCGGCTGTACCACGACGGCGAGGACCTGGTGCGGCCCGGGTGGCGGGGCCGGCTGGCGATCGAGCGCCACAACCGGTCGGTGCTGGCCGCGGCGCTCGACCGGCACCGGCCCGACGTCGTCTCCGCCTGGCACCTGGCCGCCCTCTCGCAGGGCCTGCTCGCCCTGCTGGCCGAGCGGGAGGTGCCAGTGGCCTTCGCCGTGTGCGACGAGTGGCCGGCGTTCGCCTGGAAGCTCGACCCCTGGTCGAAGCCGTTCACGCCGGACGCCGACCGCCGGACCGCCCGGGTGCTCGGGTCGGGCCTCGACGCCTGGCTGCGGCGGGTGGCCGGCGGGCTCGTCGAGCGGGCCGTCAGCGTGCCCGCCCGGCCCGTCGACGCCGGTCCGCTCGGGCCGGCCCTGTGGGTCACCGACGACGTCCGCCGCCGGACCGCACCCCGGTCCCGGCACACCTTCGCGGCCGACACGGTGGTGTGGTCCGGCATCGACCGGACCGTCTACCCCTCCCTCCCGGGCCGGGCCGGCTGGTCGGGCCGGCTGGTCAGCACCGGTCGCTTCGACCCCCGCAAGGGGTTCGAGACGGTGATCCGGGCCCTGCCCCTGCTGCCCGACGACACGACCCTCGCCCTGTGGGGCCGGGGTGGCGAGGCCGAGCAGGCGCGGCTGCGGGGCATCGCCGCGGACCTCGGCGTGGCCGACCGGGTCACCCTCGGCTCGCTCGAGCGGGACGAGATGCCGGCCGCCTACGCCGCCGGCGACCTGTTCGTCTTCCCCAGCGAGTGGGCCGAGCCCTTCGGCCTGGTGCCGGTCGAGGCCATGGCCTGCGGCACCCCGGTCGTCGCCACGGGTGTCGGTGGCTCGTCGGAGTTCCTCCACGACGGTGGCAACTGCCTCCTGTTCCGCCCCGGCGACGCCGAGGACCTGGCCCGCGTCGTGAAGCGCGTCGCCTCCGACCCCGACCTCCGCTCGTCGCTGGTCGCGGCCGGCCACCGCACCGCCGAGGAGCTCGACGTCGAGCGTCTGACCGACGTCATGGAGAGCTGGCACACCTGGACCGCCGCCCGCATGCCTGGCGACCCCCCTCTCCACCGCCATCGTGGAGGAGCTCCTCCTGGCGCTCCTTGAAGGCCGTCCTATGCGTCGTTGCCTGTCGGCCCCTGGGCCTGCCGGGCCAATGCGTCCAAAACCTCCGGCCGGGCCTTCGTCGCCCGCTCCCGTGCTGTGACGACGGGGATCTCCTCCGGCCACAGCTGCGGGATCAGACCGATGATCTGCGATGGGGCGAGGACGTCGTAGTCAGCGATCGGGAAGGGAGCGTGGGCGGATTCGGCCGAATCGACCTCCGTCGTTGCCGACGATGATGTGCCGCAGTAGCGGCAGAGAACAGCCTCGGCCTGGATCCACTCAGCGCACGCCGGGCATTTCCTCTTGTCCCACGTAGCGGCCTGCCACTGCGCGACCTGCTGCGCGTGTTGGACGGCCGGGGCAGGCTTCATCACCAGCACGATGACCAGACCGATGGGACCGAGGAGGAACCCGAGAAGAGCGCCCACCAACGTCTGGCCCTTGTTGCTACCGACGACCAGCCCGATCACTCCGCAGATGACGGCGACGATGACGAGGGCGCCGAAGAACCCGTCATCGGAGGCGCCCGCGTCGTCGTAGTAGCCGACGACCGTGCCCGTCATGCCGAGCAGCGTGCTGCGTCCCATGCGAGCCCTCCCTGACCCTGTCGGTCGAAGCCTAGAGCCGCAACGGCTCCGGGCCGGTGGTGAACCAGACGGAGCTGCCGTCGAGGCCGACGGGACCGAAGGCGGCCTCGACGGCGTCCGGATGGCGGACCGCCAACCAGTGGTCGAGGGCCAGGACGTGGGCCCGGGCGTTGCCGGCGAGGTGGGCCTGGAGCAGGTACTGCTCGTTCCAGCCGAAGCCGGCCCGCACCCAGCCCTGCGGGTAGTCGTGGGGCCAGAAGACGTCGTGGACGTGGACGATCACGCCATCGGCCAGCCGGGGCAGCACCTCCAGCACGAGGTGGACGACGTCGCTGCCGGTCTTGGCCACGTGGGACGAGTCGACGAACAGGACGTCGCCGGCGCCGAGGGCGGCGAACACCGACGCCGGGGTGTGCTCGACCCGCTCGACGCGCAGCGCCGTCACCTCGTCGATCGAGGCGAGGAAGTCGCGGGGGTAGGGCTCGATGCAGGTCAGGTCGCAGGCGAAGCCGCCGTCGGCGATCGCCCGGGCGGTCACGGTGGTCGACCAGCCGCAGCCGACCTCGACGATGCGCCGGGGCCTCAGCTCCAGCAGGAGGGCGCGCAGCAGGGCCGCGTCCTGGAGCGGGAACTGGTCGTTGCCCGGGTCGTAGGCCGGCTCGGGGCCGATGTCGCCGGGCCAGCGGTGGGCGCCCAGCCGATCGAGCAGGGCGAGCTGGGCGTCGGCGCGGACGTCGAAGCCGGCCGGGTCGACCGGGTCCGCCGGCCACACCCGGGCCCGCTCGGAGGCGACGGTCAGCAGCTCGGCCGCCGGCGGGACCGGGCTGTAGAAGTTGCCCGGCGGGAAGGCCTGGGGCGCGGCGGCCGACGTGGCCGCGCCCCGCACCGCGCCCCGGGCGAAGCCGCCGGCCCGCTGCCGGACCGAGCGCACCGACCGCACGTCGGGCCGCATCAGAACGAGTACCGCCGCGCCGAGGACGACTGCCAGTGGCCCTTCCGGGCCTGCTCCCGCGTCGCCTCCAGGGCGGCGTCGAGCTCGGACCGGTCGTCGACCCACGCCGGCCGGTGCACGGCGATGTTCGACCCCAGCACGTGGGCCACCGGCACTCGCGAGGCCAGCGCGTTGAGCACCTCGGGCACGCCGCAGTCGCCGGTGAACCAACCCCAGTTGCTGTAGTCGTGCCAGAGCACGGTGCCGTCGGGGGCGACCAAGTCCAGGGCGACCTGGGTGTCGTGCTCGGCCGCGGCGAACGAGTGGTCGGCGTCGACGAAGACGAGGTCGAAGCTGCCCTTCTCGGTGGCCGGCACGGTGTCGGGACCGATGGCGCCGACCCGCCGGTCGACCCGCGCCTCCAGCGCCGTGCCCCGGTAGGCCTCGCCGTGCTGCGGGTCGATGTCGACCGCGGTCAGGTGCGACGACGGGCTGTTCTCCAGCAGCGCCTTGGCCGTGTGGCCCCGGTAGCTGCCCAGCTCGAGGATGCGGCCCGGGCGGGCCACGGCGGCGACCTTCATCAACGTGATCGTGTCGTTCACCGGGGCGGCCCAGTCGCCCTTGGGCAGCATCCCGACCGTCACCGGCTGGGTCTCGAACCCGGGCCACAGCGCGGCGGGATCGACCTCCGGCAGGGCCATGCGCCGGCGCTTGAGCAGCAGGCACAGGGCGAAGTCGACGTACGGCTTCCGGAGCAGCCGACGGTCGACCACCTGGCGGGGCTTGGCGAGCAGGTCGGGAGCAGGCATGGGTGTCCTAGTGCTTGACGGCCATGCGGCCGGTGTAGTCGGAGCGGGCGAGCAGCAGGGCGGGGTGGCCGGCGAGGTGCTCGTCGGCGGCCTTGCGGGCGCCCTCCCAGTGGCCGTAGTCGTCGACGATCAGCACGCCGCCCGTCGCCAGCCGGGGGTAGAGGTGCTCGAGCTCGTGCCGGGTCGACTCGTACCAGTCGGTGTCGAGCCGCAGCAGGGCCAGGCCGTCGGGGGCGGCGGCCGGGAGGGTCTCCTCGACCGGGCCCCGCACCAGGTGGATGCGCTCGGGCGGGTAGCCGGTGGCGTGGAGCAGCCGGCGCACCTGGCCCTCGCCGAAGGTCTCGGCCGAGAACAGGTCGCCGTAGGCCCGGTCGTGCTCGTCCTCCCCGACGGCGGCCCACTCCTCGGCGGCCGGGGCGTGGAAGGCGGAGGTGTCCTCGGCGGTCGGTGCCGTCATGCCCTCGAAGGTGTCGAAGAGGAAGACGTCGCGGTCGTCGACGCCGGCGGCCTGGAGGCTGAGGATCATGGCCAGCACCGACCCGCCCCGCCACACGCCGCACTCGGCGAAGGCGCCGGGCACGCCCCGGGCGAGGACGTACTCGGTGGCGTCGATCGTGGCCAGCAGCCGCTCGGGGCTGCCCATGGTGAACGGCAGGCAGCGCTGGACGATCCGCCGGTGGTCCGGTGATGCGGTGCTCAGGGGGTGGGGTGGCACGCGGGTCGGGTCAGCGGGAGGACCGGTGGTCGGACCGGAGGCGGGTCGGACGACGGCCCGGGCCCGGGCGCGCGCCGCGCCGGCCAACGACCGGGCCGCGCCTCGCCGGTCGTCCCGGAGCCCGACCAGCTGGCGGTAGGCGGGCAGCTGCCAGCGCTCGGGCAGACGGCCGATCACCCGCACCGGGCGACCGTCGTCCTCCCAGCGGGTGCCGGCCCACGGGGTGCGGGCGAGGGTGGCCCGGTAGCGGTCGCGCCACGGGTGGGTGCTGAGGGCGTGCCACGGCTTGCACAGCGACGGGCCCTCGAAGTGGACGACGGCCGGATCGGCCACCGCCTCGGCCACGGCCGCCGCCCCGAACACGCCCTGGGCCGGCTCGGGCCAGGCGAAGACGCTGTTCTGGGCGTTGAAGCGGGGGTGGAGGCGCGTCCAGCGACCGGCGCACACGAGGTTGAGGGCGTCCTGGTCGGGCCAGGCGATCTGGTCGGCGAAGGCGGCGACGGTGTCGCCGATCTGGCCCCAGGTGTCCTCGGCCCGCATGCGGGCCAGGTCCATCACCAGGACCCCGCTGTTGAGCACGTCGGCCGGGTCGGAGAAGCCGAGCCGGGCCAGTCGGGGCCAGTCGGGGGCGGGGACGACGTTGGCCACCGCGCCGACCGGGTTGCCGGCCAGGTCGGCGGTGGCCAGCGACCAGAGGTCGTCGGCCACGAAGGTGTCGGCGTCGAGGTAGACGACCCGGTCGTGGTCGGGCAGCAGCTCGGGCAGGAGGAAGCGCAACCACACGACCGACCCGAACCGGCTGAGCCGGGGGAGGTGCCGCACCCGGGCCGGGTCGACGGCGTGGACGGTGAGCGTCGCCGGCGCCCGCACGACCTCGCGGAGCCGCTCGGTGTCCGCGTCCGTCAGCGTCCCGTCGTGGACGACGTGCAGGTCGAGGTCCTGCCCCGGGTGCGCGTCGACGGCCGACAGCAGGGCCGTCCCGCACCACGGCAGGTACCCCGCGTCCGTCACGAACGCGATCGACATCCGGCTCACGACGCACCCTCCAGGGAGAGGCGACGACGGCCCAGCGCTGCCGGGCGGCAGCCCCGACGAAGAGGCGAGCGCCCGCGATGGAGCCGGCGAGCGCAGCGAGCTTCGGCGGGAGGAGGCCCGGCAGGCCGACGTGGGCTCACGACGCGCCCTCCCGCTCGAAGAGCGTGTGGCGGTCGGCGACGCCCAACGCCGAGCGGACGGCGGCGTCGGCGAAGACGGGCTCGTCGCGGACGAGGCGGTAGCCGGCGGCCTCGATCGCCGGGAGGTAGTCGAGCCGGGTGCCGTCGGCCTCCAGGCTGAGGAAGCCCTCGGGCTCGTTGGGGACGAGGAAGAGGTGAGGCACCTCGAGCCGGGCGAGGTGGTCGAGCCACCAGCGGATGGCAGCGAGCGGGCACTCCGACCAGCTGTGGACGTTGGCGGCCAGGTCGAAGGAGCCCGGGGCCAGGTCGGCGACGGAGGTCAGCGGCACCGCCCGGGCGACGGGCCCGAGGCCGCGGTGCCGCAGGTAGTGCTCGCACACGAAGGTCGAGGTGGCGATGGCGTCGGTGCAGGCGTAGTCGGTGGTGCCGGCGCAGGCGGTCACGTACCGGTGGGCCAGGCGGCCGTACCCGGCACCGATGTCGAGGACCCGCGGCGCACCGCCGTCGAGCACGCCGAGCGCGGCGTCGAGGAACAGCAGCTCGCCGACCGAGTCGAGCAGGTCCCGCGACAGCCGGGGGAGGCCGTCGAAGTCGTAGGTCCAGCACCCGAAGGCGCCGTCCTCGCCGAGCCGGTCGAGCAGCCCGGTGCGGTCGCGATGGCGGACGTCCTGGGCCCACACCAGGTACTTGAGCTCGGAGACCCGACGGGCCTCCCGGTAGTGCCAGATGTAGGCGTTGTCGCCCCGGAAGCGGGTCAGGTCGAGCCACGGGTCGAGCCGCTCGGCGGTCCAGCGGGAGTGGGTGCGCACGGCCGGGTCGGCGCCGGCGTACAGGTCGGTCAGCTCCCGCAGGCGGGGGTGGTGGGGGGGGTGGGCCTCGGGGGTGCCCGGGGGGAGGGGGACGGTGTCGTCGACCAGGTCGGTGAGGAAGCGCCGGTCCGGCTCGCTCAGCCGCTCGACGAGGACGCCCCGCCTCAGCAGCCCGTCCCGCACGGCCCTCCCCGCCTTGCGCGCCGGCGCCGGCACCGCCATC
>JBQGCF010000088.1:0-12229 GCA_052038315.1 Iamia sp. | reverse complement strand
GGGTCAAGGAAGGCCCGTTCGCCAACTTCTCCGGCGAGATCGTCGAGATCAACGAGGACCAGCTCAAGGTCAAGGTGCTCGTCGACATCTTCGGCCGCGAGACCCCGGTCGAGCTCGACTTCTCGCAGGTCGCCAAGTTCTAGCTCGGCGTCGCCACTTGGCGCGCCGACCCCCATCCCCCGTACGCTGTCCCGTCCCCCTCGCGCGGCATCGCTGCTGCCGAGGTCGCTGATCGAAGAAGGAAGTGCCCGTCGTGGCCAAGAAGAAGGTCCTGGCCGTCGTCAAGATCCAGATCCCCGCCGGTCAGGCCAACCCGGCGCCCCCCGTGGGCACCGCCCTGGGTCCGCACGGCGTGGCGATCATGGACTTCTGCAAGGCGTACAACGCCCAGACGGAGTCGCAGCGCGGCACGATCATCCCGGTCGAGATCACGGTCTTCGAGGACCGGACCTTCACCTTCATCACCAAGACGCCGCCGACGCCGGTCCTCCTCCGCGAGGCCGCCGGCATCCAGAAGGGGTCGCAGAACCCCGGCAAGGACGGCGCCGGCTCGGTCACGGCGGACCAGGTCCGCTCGATCGCCGAGACCAAGATGCCCGACCTGAACGCCCACGACATCGATGCGGCGATCAAGCAGGTCGAGGGCACGGCCCGCTCGATGGGCCTCGAGGTCGTCTGACGACCTCCGGCCTCCGGGCCACACCTGCGACGCCGTCGCAGGGTTGACAACCTGCCACCGGGGACCACCTCGCCCCGGGGCCCGAGACAGACGAGGGAGCCACCATGGCGAAGGGCAAGCGCTACACCGACGCGACGAAGCGCTACGACCGCGACCACCTGCACACCGCCGACGAGGCCGTCGACCTGGTCAAGACGCTGGCCACCGCCGGCTTCGACGAGACCGTCGAGCTCAGCGTC
The DNA here is from genome assembly GCA_052038315.1 of Iamia sp. Taxonomy (GTDB): domain Bacteria; phylum Actinomycetota; class Acidimicrobiia; order Acidimicrobiales; family Iamiaceae; genus Iamia. The sequence goes on along the minus strand of JBQGCF010000088.1, from coordinate 11,311 downwards.
CGCCTCGGCGTCGACCCCCGCAAGGCCGACCAGATGGTGCGGGGCACCGTCGCCCTGCCGTCGGGCACGGGCAAGGACGTCCGCATCGCCGTGTTCGCCGCCGGTGACGCCGCCGACGAGGCCCGGGCCGCCGGCGCCGACATCGTCGGCAGCGACGACCTGGCCGCCCAGGTCGAGGGCGGGATGCTCGACTTCGACCTGGCCATCGCCACCCCGGACATGATGCCGACGGTCGGTCGCCTGGGCCGCGTGCTCGGCCCCCGTGGCCTCATGCCCAACCCGAAGACGGGCACGGTCACCACCGACGTGGGCAAGGCCGTCGCCGACTTCAAGGGCGGCAAGGTCGAGTACCGCACCGACCGCTACGGCAACGTCCACGTCCCCGTGGGCAAGGCCAGCTTCGAGCCGGCCGCCCTGGCCACCAACCTGCGGGCCGTCATCGACGAGCTGCACCGGGCCAAGCCGGCCTCGGCCAAGGGCCGCTACCTGCGCAAGGTCGGCGTCAGCTCGACCATGGGCCCCGGCATCAAGATCGACCCGAACCGCATCAAGAAGGAGGAGGAGGTCTAGGACCTCCCCGTCCGTTTGGTCACCACCGGGATCCACCGGTACGGTTGACCGTTCCACATCCGAGCTCTGCTCGCCGGAGACAGCTGGTCCGCCCAGGCGGACAATGGCCACCCCCTCGGGGGCGAGCCGCCAGCCGAGGCGGGGACCCCGTTCCCTCTCTCTCGTCGCCGCGCGATGCCAGCGCACCACGATCGAGAGAGGAGAGCCATGGGAGAGCCCCGAGCCGAGAAGGCCAGCGTCGTCACCGAGGTCGGTGAGCGTCTGGACAGCGCCGAAGCTGCCCTGCTCACCGAGTACCGCGGGCTCAACGTCCCCGCCATGGCCGAGCTCCGCTCCGCCCTGCGGGCCGCGGGCGGCAGCTACAAGATCTACAAGAACACGCTGGTGCGCATCGCCGCCCGCGAGCGTGGCCTCGACATCGACGACCTGCTCGTCGGGCCGACCGCCATCGCCTTCGTGGACGGCGACGTCGCCGGTGTGGCCAAGGCCCTCCGCGACTACGCCAGGGGCAACCCGGCGCTGGTCGTCAAGGGCGGCCTGCTGGGCACCTCGGTGCTGGGCGCCGACGAGGTCAAGGCCCTCGCCGACCTGCCCAGCCGCGAGCAGCTGCTCGCCGAGATCGCTGGCCTGTTCGCCGCCCCGGCGCAGCAGTTCGCCAGCCTGCTCGACGCCGTGCCCCGGTCGTTCAGCTACGCCCTGAACGCCCTGATCGAGGCGGGCGGCGCCCCCGGCGCCCCTGCCGATGCCCCGGCGGCCGAGTCCGCCACGGAGGACGAGGCTCCGGCCCCGGCCCTCGAGAAGACCCCGGCCGACGAGTCGGCCACCGAGTCGGCGGATGCCGACACCGACACCGAGACCCCGGCCGAGTCGGCCGCTACCGAGGAGAGCTGAACATGCCCACCCTTTCCACCGACGACATCCTCGACGCCATCGCGGGCATGACCGTGCTGGAGCTGTCCGAGCTCAAGAAGGCGTTCGAGGAGCGCTTCGACGTCACCGCCGCCGCCCCCGTGGCCGTGGCCGCCGCCCCCGCCGCCGGTGGTGGCGACGCCGGTGGCGCCGACGCCGAGGAGCAGAGCGAGTTCGACGTCATCCTGGCCTCGGCCGGCGACCAGAAGGTCAAGGTCATCAAGGCCGTCCGGGCCCTGAGCGGCCTGGGCCTGAAGGAGGCCAAGGACCTCGTGGACAACGCTCCGAAGCCCGTCCTCGAGAAGGCCTCCAAGGAGGACGCCGAGAAGGCCAAGGAGGCCCTCGAGGCCGAGGGCGCCACGGTCGAGCTCAAGTAGCACGCCGAAGCCAGGTCGCAGGCCGGAAGGCCTGCGATCGGGTGGGCCTGCCGGGCCGCCTCCCGCCGAAGCTCGCTGCGCTCGCCGGCTCGGGCTGGCGCTGACCCCGACGTCCGTCGGGGCTGCCGCCGGGCCCACCGGGCCGGAGTGCGGGCGATCGGCGATCTGTGACCCGTGGCCTGCGTCCTGAACGCGATCTCACGAAGGCGGGATGCCCCCAAGGGGTGTCCCGCCTTCGTCGCGTCAGTTAGTGTCCTCGCCGACCCGTCTCCCGGCGGAGGGGGGCGGACCTCGGCGGAGGAGACAACCAGATGGCGGAGACGGCGGCGGAGCCGTGTCGATCCCGGCGCGCCAGCGCGCCAAGAGCACAGCGCGCCCGGTCGGGCGCGGCCACACGGAGACGGATCGGGGAGGCGGTCGCGCCGCTCGTCGTGACCGTCCCGGTGGTGCGGGCCGTGGCCCGATCGATCCGGGACGGGTGGGTGCCGATCGCCGACGAGGGGATCATCGCCCTGCGGGCCCACGACGTCTGGACGAGCCGGACGCCGGCGCTGGGCCAGATGAGCCTGGCCTCGGCCTCGGCCGGGGCGCCGACCCGGAGCCCCGGCCCCCTGGGGTACTGGGTGCTGTCGCCGGCGGCCCAGGCCGGGCCGCTGTGGCTGGTCCCGGTGGTGGCCGGGGTGGTGGCGGTGGGCGCCCTCGTCGCCACCGTCGTCCTGGCCCGGCGGCGGGGCGGGACCGGCCTGGCCGTCGCCGTGGCCGCCGCCCTCGTGCTGGCCTCCCGGGCCGTCGACCCGATCAACCACGCCGTGGGCTGGAACCCGTCGATCGGGCTGGCGCCCATCGCCCTGCTCGTGCTCCTGGCCTGGTCGGTCGGCGTGGGGGAGCGGCACCGCCTCCCGGCCACGATCGCGGTGGCCTCGTTCGTGGCCCAGCTCCACGTCGCCTACCTGCTCCCGGCGACCGCGGCGGTGGCGGTGGCCGTCGGGTGCGGCTGGGGCCCCGAGGTGCTGGCCCGGGTGCGGGGCCGGGGTTCGGCCCTGCCGGTGCGGCCGCTGATGCTCGGCGCGCTGGCGGGCCTGGTCCTCTGGAGCGCGCCACTGCTCCAGCAGCTGCTGCGCCGACCCGGCAACCTCACCCTCGTCGCCCGCTCGGCCGGGGGCGAGACGCACGGCTGGGGCTTCGCCGGGCAGGTCGTGGCCGCGCACATCGGTGTGCCGCCCAACGGTGCCCGGGGCGCGGTCGGCGGGCTCCCGCTGCTGGCCCGGCTGCTCCCGCCCTGGCCCTCGGGGCCGACGATGAGCGCGGCCGTCGTGGTCGCCGGGCTGGCCGGGCTGGTGCTGGTCGGGGTCCGGCGGCGGAGCCGGGAGATCGCCGTGCCGCCGCTGCTCGTGCTGGCCCGGCTCGCCGCGGCGGCGGCGACCCTGCAGGCCACGCCGACCGACGCCCGGGGCGTCAGCGTCGCCTACACCAGCTGGTGGCTGCTGCCGGTGGGGCTGCTGGCCTGGGTCGTGCTCGGGACCACGGCCCTCCGGGCCCTGCCGGTGCGGCTGCGGGTGCCCCCTGCGGTGCGGACCGCCGTCGTCGTGGCGGTGGTCGGGGCGACGGCGGCGGTCGCCGTGGGCACGCCGATCCGTGACCCGGAGGCGCACCTCTACCCGGTCGCCGAGGAGGTGGGCGATGTCGTGGCCGCCGCGGTCCGGCCCGGTGGGCTCTACCGGGTGAACGCCCTCGGCACCCTCGGGCTCCAGCTGACGCCGGGGCTGGCCTACCGGATCCGGCGGGCGGGCGCCGACCCGGTGATCCCCGGCGGCGACGGGGTCAGCGCCGGGCCCGAGTACGTGCCGCAGGGACGCCGTTGCGATGCGGTCGTCGACGTGCGGACGCTCGCCCCGGGGGTCCCGCCGCCGGCGAGCCGGCCGGGGGCCGAGGTGCTGGCCGTGGTCGAGATCCCGCCCGGCCCGGCCGTCGAGCACCGGCGGGCGGTCGTGACGTGGGACGCCGACGAGGGCGAACCGTCGTGCTGAGACAGATGTACGGTGGCGCACCGACCAGACGGAGACGCCATGCGGGCAGCGCGGCGGTGGGGACGGAACCACGGGGGCGTGGACGCGGGCCGCTGGCCCCTGGCCGTCGCCGGCGCGCTCGTCCTCGTCCCGGCGCTCGTCGCTGCGGTGCGGGCGGTCCGGTGGGGGTGGGTGCCGGTCGGGGACCAGGCCACCGTCGCCATCCGCTCGCTCGACGTCCTCTCGTCGCACCCGCCCCGCCTGGGCCAGCTGAGCGGCGTCTCGGCCCAGGCCGGCCACCCGACCCGGAGCCTCGGGCCCATGGGGTACTGGCCCTTCGCCCTGCCGGCGCGGTGGGGTCCGCTGTGGGGCCCGGCGGTGGTGGCCGCGGCCGTGTCCGGTGCCGCGATGGTGGCCTCGGTGCGACTGGCCGTCCGGCGGGGCGGGACCGGCCTGGCCCTCGCCGTGGCCGCCGGGCTGGTGCTGACGGCGCGGGCGGTCAACCCGGCGACGCTGGCCTCGACCTGGAACCCGGCGGTCGGGACCGGGCTCGTCGTCCTCCTGGTCCTGCTCTGCTGGTCGGTCGGGGTGGGCGAGACCCGGCTCCTCCCGGTCACCGTGCTGGTCGCCTCGGCCTGCGCCCAGGTGCACTCGGTCCTGATCCTCCCGACGGCCGCCGCCCTGGCCGTCGGGGCGGTCGGGCTGGTGGCGGTGCGGGCCCGGATCGGGTGGCGGGCCGGGCTGGCCTCCGCCGCGGTCGCCGTCGTCTGCTGGGCCCTCCCGGTGCTCGACCAGGTCACCGGCGACCCCGGCAACATGAGCCGGCTCCGGGGCGTCGACCTCGGTGAGCCCAGCGGTGCGCCGATCACCGGCCGGGTGCTGGCCGACGCCGTGGGTGTGGTGCCGGCCTTCCTCGGCCCCGACCGCCCGCCGATGGGCCACGCCGCGGTGCTCCAGCACGCGCCGGGTCGGGTCGCCCTGGTGAGCGCCGTGTTGGTGGTCGTCGGGCTGATCGCCGTCGCCGCACGGGCGGCGCGCCGGCGCGACGTCGAGGTCGCCCTCGGCCCCGCGCTGGTCGTCGCCGTCCTCGGTGCCGGGCTGGCCGCCGTGTGGCTCACCCCCGGCGCCCAGTTCCTCGTCCTCACCTACACGACGTGGTGGCTGGTCCCGGTCGGGATGCTGGCGTGGGTGCTGCTCGGCTGGGGCGTGCTCCGGGAGCGCGCCGTCCCGTGGCCGGAGCGGGCCGCGCCGGTCGCCCTCGCCGTGGCCGGCGTCGTCCTCGTCGCGGTGGCCGTGCTGGCGCCGGCCCGGGCCGAGCCCGAGGAGCCGATCCACGCCCAGGCCCGGACGGTGGGCGACGCGGTGGCCGCCCGGGTCACCGCCGGGGGCCGCTACCGCGTCGAGTCCACCGGCACCACGCCGTCGGAGCTGGTGGCCGCGACCGCGTACCGGGTCCGCCGGGCCGGGGCCCGCCCGGTGGTGGCCGGCAACGACGGCATCGGCGCCGGGCACCGGTACGTCCCGGTCGGGCGCCGCTGCCGGGCGGTCGTCACCCTGGGCCGGCGGGGTGCCCCGGTGCCGCCCGGCGCCGAGGTGCTGGCCGAGGTGGTGGTGCCGGCCCACGACGAGCCGGCCCACACGGTCTGGGTGGCGATGGGACCCGACGGGGGCGGGCCGTCCTGCTGAGCTAGCCGAGGACGGGGACCGCCGGGGCGGTGACCTCCCGCCACGCCCGGAGCAGGCGGGTCAGGCCCTCGTCGATGATCGGGTGGGGACGGTCGACGCAGATGCGGAGGTGCGGGTCGGGCCCGCCGCCGGCCCGGGCCACCGAGCCCGGTGCGATCAGCACGCCCTGGCGACGGGCGGCCTGGACCACCCCGGTGGCGTCGGCCACGGGGAGCTTCACCCACAGCGCCGACCCACCCGCGGGCCGGGCCACCTCCCACTCGGGGACCTCCTCGGCCAGCCGGGTGAGGGCCCGGTCCGCCGAGCTGCGCAGGGTGGCCCGGCGGCCGGCGGCCAGGTCGTCGATCGAGGGCAGGAGGCGGCGGGTGATGATCTGGCTGGGGACCGACGTGCCGAGGTCGGTGACCGTGCGGAGGCGGACCGTCCGCTCGACGATCGGGTGGGGCCCGATGAGCCAGCCGATCCGCAACCCGCCCCACGCCACCTTCCCGATCGAGCCGAGCGTGACGACCGTCGCGGTGCGGCACAGCGCGGCGAGCGGCTCGGGTCGGTCGTCGGGCTCGGTCATCGGGACGAGGGCGCGGTCCTCGACGACGGTGGCGGCGTGGTCGTCGAGCACGGCCGCGACCGCCCGCCAGCGGCCCTTGGCCGGGGCCCGGCCCAGCGGGTTGTGGATCCCGCCCTGGAGGTAGACGACGGCGGGCCGGTGCTCGCGCAGCACGGCGTCGAGCTGGTGGGGGTCGACGCCGTCGGCCGGGCGGGGCAGGGCGATGGCCCGGGCGTTGAGGTGGTCGATGACGTCGAACACGCCCGGGTACGACGGGTCCTCGACGACGATGCCGTCGCCCGGCGACACCAGAGCCTCGGCCACCAGGGCGAGGGCGTGGTGGGAGCCGTTGGTGACGTGGACCTGGTCGGGGCTGGCGAGGATGCCCGAGCGGGCCGCCTCCTCGGCCAGGGCGACCATCAGCGCCGGCAGGCCCTGCGGCGAGAGGCCATGGCCGCCGCCCTCGACGGTGAGGTCGTCGGGCGTGAGGGTGAAGAGGGGCAGGTGGGTGGCGTCGGGCGGGTTGCCGGTCGAGAGGTTGATCGCCGCCGCCGCATCCAGGAAGTGGGCGCTGATGCGATGGGGCACCTCGGGGCGGGGGCCGCCGCCGGCCACCTCGGACCCCCGTCCGGTGCGGGACTCGATCCGGCCCTCGGCCCGCAGCTCGTCGAGGGCGGCGGTGACGGTGCCCCGGCTGACCGAGAGCAGCTGGGCCAGCGTCCGCTCCGGGGGCAGGCGGGTGCCGGGGGCGAGCATGTTGGCGTCGAGCAGCGTGCGCAGGGCCTGGGCCAGCCGGCGGGGGAGCGAGCCGGTGCCCCGCTCCGACCACCCGGCCAGCAGCCCGGGCAGGTCGACGCTGGTGGGGGGCGACATCGCGCGCATCGGTCCTCCTGGGTTCCGACCATTGGCCTGCCATTGGCCCACGGACGCGTGGGCCAATGGGGAGGTTATGGCCCGTGAGGGGTGGGTGTCCATGGCTCATGCTCGGGTGGTCCCGCCCCCGGTCGCCGTGACCGGGCCCGACCCGAGGAGACCGCCGTGTTCGACCCCTGGTGCCCCACCTGCTCGGCCCGCGTGCTCCTCACCGCCCGCCGGCTGCTCGCCCTCATCCCGACCGCCACCGGCCACCACGCCCGCCTGCGCTGCTGGTGCGGGACCGAGGTGGAGATGTCGATCGACCGGATCGGCGCCGGCCCCGTCCGCCCCCCGGTCGTCACCGCGGCCTGACCGCGTCGTACACCAGTTCGTTTGCCCCACGGGGCCGACGGGTACCAGGTCGTTCGTGCCCGCCACGCCCGAGGCTCGGCTCGACGCCCTGAGGCTCGTCAACCAGGAGATCAACGGCCGTATCGAGGTCCAGCGCGCGGCCATGGCCCGCGTCGAGACGAAGCTGCAGGCTGTCGTCGGGTTCGGCGCGACCGGTGCCGCCTTCCTCGCCGCTGGCGATCTCGAGGGGATCCCGATCTACGGCGTCGGGACACTGGTCGTCGCAGCGCTCGTGGCGCTGTACGGGATGCGTCCGACCACCCAGAAGGTCGTGCCGGCGCCGTCGAGGTTGCGGGATCAGTACACGACGGCGATCCAGCGTCCGAACCCCGAGGAGCTGATCCTCGCCGCCCTGGTCCCGACCAAGGTCGATGCCTTCGCCATCAGCAAGAGGGTGGACGAGCGGAAGGTCGCCGTCTTCCGCATCGCGCTCGGCCTTCTGGTCGTCGGCATCCTCGTCGCCATCCTGACGCTCGTCTGGTGGGACGGCGGTAGGCTGTCCGAACCCCAGCGGTCGCCTGTGGCCGAGACAGGAGGGTGATCGTGACCGACCCGACGCCCGTCCGTGACCATGAGGTGCCGCCCGCGCCACTGGTCGTCGACGAGGAGCTCAAGGACCGTGATCCCAGCTCGTACTCGATCCGGGATCTGTTCCGGGACGACGACCGATGAACGGTCCGTCCGAGGCGGACGACACCCCGCCGACGACGGCGTCCGGTCCGGCGTCAGCCGATGAGGCGCCTCCGGAGCCGGTCGCGCTTGCCCCTGACCCGTGGATGATGGACTCGGTGACGGCCGCCGAGGTCCCGGCCGCAGAACGCCGACGGGGATCGCAGTCGCCGCCTGACCGCGGCTGAGGCGGCGGGCCCAGGGGGTCCGGCGGGGCGGAATCGTGCGACGATGGGCGGATGCGACCGCTCATCCGCACGCTGCTGCGCGCCGGGGCCCTGGCCGGGGCCGGGCTCGCGGGGGAGAAGGCCCTCGCCCACCGGGTGCGGACCCGAACCCGGACCGACGACGACCTGCTCGTCCCGCCCGCCGACGTGCGCCACCTCACCGTGCCCACCCACGACGGCGGGTCGCTCCACCTGCTCGAGCGGGGCGAGGGCCGGCCGGTCCTGCTGGTCCACGGCATCACCCTCAACGCCGAGCTGTGGGCGCCCCAGCTCCACGAGCTGTCCCGTGACTTCCGGGTCCTGTCGCTCGACCAGCGGGGCCACGGCCGCTCGGTGGCCGGCGACGACGGCTTCGCCTTCACCACCCTCGGGCGCGACATCGCCTCGGTGCTCACCAAGCTCGACCTCCACGACGCCCTCGTCGTCGGCCACTCGATGGGCGGGATGGCCGCCCTCAACTTCGCCGTCGACCCCCCCGACGTGCTGCGGGAGCGGGTCAGCGGGCTCGGGCTGGTCGCCACCGCCGCGGCCCGGCCCGTCGTGCCCGTCCTGGTGCCCCGGGCCACGGCCCTCGGCGCCCTGATCGTCGACCGCCTCGACTCGGGGAGGTCGGTCCGCAGCTTCCGCTTCTCGGGCAACGACCTCTCGCTGTTCCTGATCCGCACCGTGTTCGGCAAGGACCCGTCGGCGGCCGCCATCGAGCAGGTGCGGGCGTCGATCGAGAGCACCGACGAGGAGGCCATCCAGCGCCTCCTGGCCGGGATCCTCCACGACCACGACACCACCGAGCGGCTGGGCGAGGTCCACGTCCCCGCCTTCGTGGTCGTCGGCAGCCGCGACGTGCTCACCCCGCCGCTGTTCGCCCGGCAGATGGTCGACAACCTGCCCGACGCCGAGCTCCACGTCCTGCCCCAGGCCGGCCACCAGCTGATGCAGGAGCGGCCCGACGACATCGCCCGGCTGATCCGGGACCTGGCCGAGCGCACCGAGGGGGCCGCCGGCGTGCTGGCCCCGACCGGGTCGTAGCCGCCGATGCGGGTCCTGCTGGTCGAGCCCTGGCTCACCGGCTCGCACCAGTCCTGGGCCGAGGGCTTCGCCGGGCGCAGCGCCCACGACGTCCACGTGGTGGCCCACGACGGCGCCTACTGGCGCTGGCGGCTGCGGGGCGGCGCCGTCACCCTGGCCGAGCGGGCCGCCGAGGTGGTGCGCCAGCACGGTCCGCCCGACGTCGTCCTGGCCAGCTCGATGCTCGACGTCCCCGCCTTCTGCGGCCACGCCCGGGCGTGGATGGGCTCGACGCCGATCGCCCTCTACCTCCACGAGACCCAGCCGGCCCGGGCCGCCCTGACCGGTGAGGCCCTCGACGACGACATGGCCTACCGGAACTGGACGTCGATGGTGGCCGCCGACCACGTCGTCGTGAACTCGGCCTTCCACCGCGACGCGCTGTTCGGTGCCCTACCCGAGCTGCTCGGCCGCCCGCCGGACCAGCGCCACGACCACCTGCTCGACGCGGTGCGGGCCCGGACCACGCTGCTGCCCGTCGGCGTCGACGTCCGCCTCGTCGCCGGCCACCACGAGGACGACGGCGCGCCGATCGTGCTGTGGAGCCATCGCTGGGACCACGACAAGGCACCCGAGCTGTTCTTCCGGGCCCTGCGCCGGCTCGACCACGAGGGCCTGGCCTTCCGGGTCGCCCTGGCCGGCGCCAACGCCCGGGCCGATCCCCGTGAGTTCATCGAGGCCGAGGAGCGCTTCGGCTCCCGGCTCGTCCACGCCGGCCACCTGCCCCGTGACGAGTACGTCGAGCTGCTGGCCCGCTCGACCGTCGTGGTGTCGACCGCCGTCCACGAGTTCTTCGGCGTGGCCATGGTCGAGGCCATGGCGGCCGGCGCCGTGCCCCTGCTGCCCCGCGCCCTGTCGTACCCCGAGATCGTGCCCGACCGCTTCCACGAGGCCGTGCTCTACGACGCCTACGGCGACATGGTGCGGCGGTTGCGGGCGGTGCTCGAGGACGTCCCGGCCGCGCAGGCGGCGGTCGACGGCCTGGCCGGGTCGATGGACCGCTTCGACTGGGCCGCCCTGGCCCCGGCCTACGACGCCGCCCTCGAGGCCGTCGCCGCCGGCAAGGCTCCCGACGACGTGCCCCTGGCCCAGCCGCGCGGCTGACCCGTGCTCACCGACGTCGCCGGGATCGAGGTCGGGCACTGGACCGATCCGGTGGCGCGGACGGGGTGCACGGTGGTGCTGGTGCCGGAGGGGACGGTCGCCTCGGGCGAGGTGCGGGGTGGTGCGCCGGCGTCGCGGGAGCTCGACCTGCTGGCGCCCGAGCGACTGGTCGACCGCGTCGACGCCGTGCTCCTCACCGGCGGGTCGGCCTTCGGGCTGGCCGCCGCCGACGGCGTGATGGCCTGGCTGGAGGAGCGGGGGCGGGGGTTCGCCACGCCCGCCGGGCCGGTGCCGATCGTGCCGACGATGGGGATCTTCGACCTGGCCGTCGGCGCCGCCGACGTGCGGCCCGGTCCGGCCGAGGGGCGGGCGGCGTGCGACGCGGCGACGGCCGGGCCGGTCGAGCACGGCGCCGTCGGGGCCGGCACCGGGGCCACGACGGGGAAGTGGCGGGGCCCCGACCACGTCGCCCCGGGCGGGCTGGGCGGGGCGACCGTGCGGGCCGGCGACCTCGTCGTCAGCGCCCTCGTCGTGGTCAACGCCTACGGCTCGATCGACCGTGACGGCACCGGCCTGGCCGGCGTGGAGGACGTCGTCGCCGCCACCCCGCCGGCGCCGCTCGGCAACACCACGATCGGGGTCGTCGCCACCAACGCCCGGCTCGACAAGGTGGGCTGCCTCGTCGTCGCCCAGGGCGGCCACGACGGCCTGGCGCGCGGCATCGTGCCTCCCCACACCCGTCTCGACGGCGACGCCCTCGTGACCGTGGCGACCGGCCAGGTAGACGCACGTGTAGACCCCCGGCGCCGCCAGGCCGTCGCCGCCGGCACGAGGGCGGTGCGCTCGGGGGAGGTGTGAGGGGGGAGGGGATCAGAGGCCGCGGGG
>JBQGCF010000087.1:0-7680 GCA_052038315.1 Iamia sp. | reverse complement strand
GTCGGCGCCTTCAGCGTCGGCCTCCTGCCCCAGGCCCTCCAGCGCCCCGACACCACCCACCTGGCCTGGGTGTCGTGCGTGTCGATGGTCTTCCTCCCCGTCGCCTTCGTGCAGTGGGGGGAGTGGTGGGCGGCCCGCCGGGCGACCGGCCGTCCGCTCCGGGGCCCGGTGCGCGCCGCCCTGGCCGTCCTCCCGCTGGTCGTCGTGGTGGCGGCCATCCCCGCCTACACCGCCCGGACCTGGGTCGACCTCAGCCGCCAGAACCTGGAGGGCGACTACTTCGGCTGGGACGTCCGCAACGGCGACCGGACCTTCTACCTGGGCGCGGCCGACATCGCCGACTCGGCCCAGTCCGTCACCGACGCCCTCGCCGCCCGGGTCCAGCCCGGCGACCGCCTCTTCGTCGGCACCGCCGACCTCCGCAAGACGCCCTACAGCGACGCCTTCTTCTACTTCCTGTTCCCGGACGCCACCCCGGCGACCTTCTACATCGAGATGGACCCCGGCATCGCCAACGCCGAGGACTCGGGCCTGGCCGAGGAGGTCGCCGGCTCCGACTGGCTCATCCTCTCCCACGTCTGGGACCACTGGGACGAGCCCAACGACTCCCGCCTGTTCGGCTCCGACGCCGCCAACCAGGTCGTCGACGAGCAGTTCTGCGCCCTCAACGACGAGGACGACTTCTACGTCCTGTATCAGCGCTGCTGATCTCTCGTCGGAAAGCTCGCTGCGCTCGCGTTCCTCCTCGAACTGTCGGGCCTCGCTGCGCTCGGGGCTGAAGGGCTCCGGAGTCGGGCGGGGCGTTCCTCGCCGACACGTCGCCGCTCTGGGGGCTGCGCCCCCAGGCCCCCAGCGGCTGCGCCGGGCTGCGGGTCTTCCGCCTGCGAGCGCGCTCGCGGTTCGGCCTGGTGGAGAGGGCTGGCGCTGTCTCAGCTCTTGAGGGCCTGGATGGCGCGTTCCCTGGCCCAGGTGTAGTCGGGCTTGCCGCTGGGGCTGCGTGAGATGGCGTCGACGAGGACGACGGCGCGGGGGAGCTTGTAGGAGGCGAGGTGGTCGGCGGCCACGGCCCGCAGCTCCTCCAGCGGCACGGCGGCGTCGGGGCGGGGGGCCACCACGGCCACGATCTCGGAGCCGAAGCGCTCGTGGGGGCGGCCGACGACGAGGCAGTCGGCCACGCCGGGGTGGTGGGCGAGCGCCATCTCGACCTCCTCGGCGTAGACCTTCTCGCCGCCCGTGTTGATCACCGCGGCCTCCCGGCCGAGCAGCTCGACGGTGCCGTCGGGGCGCCAGCGGGCCCGATCGCCGGCCACCGAGTAGCGGGTGCCGTCGATGGTCGGGAACGTCGCCGCCGTCTTCTCCGGGTCGTTCAGGTACCCGAGCGGCACCCGGCCGGCCTGGGCCAGCCAGCCGATGGCGTCGTCGGACGGCTCGAGGATGCGGTCCCGCTCGGCCGAGACGATGACGGTCGTGGCCTCGGGGGCGAAGGTGCCGGAGGTGGCGCCGGTCGAGGCCGACGACGAGGTCACCGCCTGGCGACCCGTCTCCGACGAGCCGAGGACGTCGACGATCCGCAACCCCGGCACCAGCTCGATCAGGGCCTGCTTCACCGGCGCCGACAGGATCGTCCCACCGGTGAGCAGGTGCCGGAGGGGCAGCTCGGCGGGGTGGGCCCGCAGCTCCTCGACCAGCGGCCGGGCGAAGGCGTCGCCCACGATCAGCAGGGCGGTGGCCTCCTCCCGGATGCAGGCGGCGATCACGTCGGCCGGGTCGTAGCGGTCGACCACGTCCTGGACGACGACGGTGCCGCCGGCCAGCCAGGCGCTCATGGCGTTCCAGTGGGCGGCACCGTGCATGAAGGGGGCCGCGGGCAGGGTCCGCAGCGGGCCCCGCGCCGCCGCCTTCGACGCCAGATCGGCGGGTGTGCCCCGCACGCCCAGGCACGTCGCCGCGAAGTCGTCCTGGCGCCAGAGCACGCCCTTGGGCCGGCCGGTGGTGCCGCCGGTGTAGACGATGTAGCGGTCGTCGCCGGACCAGTCGGGGTCGGGCGGCAGGGGGGTGGCGGCGGCGAGGGCGTCCTCGTAGGGGAGCGAGCCGGGCAGGGCGGCGCCGGGCGTCCCGTCGTCGACGTGGAGCAGCAGCCGCGGGGCGACCGGCAGCAGCGCCAGCGCCTCCTCGACCACCGCGGCGTAGCGCCCGTGGTACACGACGGCGGCGGCGCCGGCGTCGGCCAGCACCTCGGCCATCTCCGGGGCGGTGTAGCGCCAGTTGATGTTGACCGACGCGGCCCGGGCCCGCCAGGCGCCCATCATCCCCTCGAGGTACTCGTTCCCGTTGAGCAGGACGAGGGCGACGTGGTCGTGGGGCGACTCCCACCCCGCCAGGGGGACCCCGGCGGAGGGGCGCGGCCCGATGCCGTGGGCCCGGAGGACGCCGGCCAGCCGGGCGGTGCGATCCGCCATGGCCGCCCACGTCCAGGTGATGTCCCGCCAGGCCAGCGCCGGGCGATCGGGGACCGCCTCGGCGATGGCCTGGTGGGCGGCGGCCAGGTTGAGACCGCTCACGAGCAGGTGGACCTCAGTCGGCCTTCTCGGTGACCGTCACGGTGTCCATGGTGTCGCCGACCTCGATGGCCTGGGCGACCTCGATGCCACCGGTGACGAAGCCGAACAGGTTGTAGAGCTTGTCCAGCTTGCGGGTGCAGTCGTCGATGCAGATGAAGAACTGGCTGCCGTTGGTGTTGGGCCCGGCGTTGGCCATGGCCACGGCGCCGAGGATGTACTCGGCCCGCACCGGCTCGTCGGCGAACTTGTAGCCGGGACCACCGCGACCGGTGCCCTCGGGGTCGCCGCCCTGGATCACGAACCCGGGGACGACCCGGTGGAAGGTGAGACCGGTGTAGAAGCCGGCCCGGGCCTGCACCACGAAGTTGTTGACCGTCTGGGGGGCGAGGGCGGGGTCGAGCACCATCGTGATGTCACCCTTGGAGGTGCCGAGGACGACCTCGTACCGGGTGCTCGTGTCGATCTGCATGTCGGGCTGCTTGGCCATGGGCCGATCCTGCCACGTGGCCGGCCGAGGACCCGACCCCGCCGGGGAACCGGCCTCAGCCAGTGGGGGCGACCGGGCGCACGCCGCGGGCCTCGAGGCCGGGGGCGAGCAGGTCGCACAGGAACCGGGCCAGGTCCTCGCCGCTGGCCTGGGCCGGCAGCGGGTTGAACCCGGTCAGCTCGTAGAGCCCCGTGACCGACCAAGCGGCCAGGTGGGCCTCCGGCGTGTCGCCCCAGCGGGCGGCGATGCGGGCGACCCGGTCGGCCCGGGCGCCGAGCACCGACGGGTGGTCGAGCAGCCCGCTGCGGGACAGCATCTTCCACGTGTCGGCGTTGGTCCGGGCGTGGCGGGCGTAGGCCCGGCCGAGGGCCACGACCTGCTCGGCCAGGTCGGTGCCGGGGTCGAGGGCCCCGTCGACCTCGCGGTCGAGCCGTTCGAGGGTCCGCTCGGCCAGCGCCACCAGCAGCCCGGTCCGGTCCTTGAAGTAGTTGTAGACGAGGCCGCGCGAGACCTCGGCGGCATCGGCGATCTCCTCGAAGGTGACCTCGGCGGGCATGCGGGCGGTCAGCACCCGCTCGGCCGCGTCGAGGATCAGCTCGCGCCGGACCTCGGGGTCGAGGCGCGTCGCGCGGTGGCCCCTCCGTGTCGTCATGTCGGTGCGCCCCTCACCACCATGGGAGTGGGGTCAGCCCCTGCTCGAGGCCGCGCCGACCTCCACGACCGTCTCCACCAGCGGGTGGTGGCAGGCCACGAACCGGCCGTCGCCCGTCGGGGCCATCTCCGGCACGACCTCGGCGCAGACCTCGTCGGCCCGGGGGCAGCGGGTGCGGAAGTGGCAGCCGCTCGGCGGGGCGAGGGGGGAGGGCAGCTCGCCCTGGAGCGGGGCCCGCTCCTTGTCCCGGTGGTCCGGGTCCGGCTCGGGGATGGCGTCCAGCAGCAGCTGGGTGTACGGGTGGGCCGGGTTGGCGTAGATGATGTCGGGCGGGCCGACCTCGCACATCCGGCCCAGGTACATCACCGCCACCCGGTCGCTGACGTTCTTGACCACGGCCAGGTCGTGGGCGATGAAGACGAGGGTCAGCCCGTAGCGGGCCTTGAGGTCCTCGAGCAGGTTCAGGATCTGGGCCTGGACCGACACGTCGAGGGCCGACACCGGCTCGTCGCAGATGATCAGGTCGGGCTCGGTGACCACGGCCCGGGCGATCGAGATGCGCTGGCACTGGCCACCGGAGAACTGGTGGGGGCGCCGGCCCCGCGCCGTGGTCGGGTCGAGGCCGACGGCGTCGAGGATCTCGTCGACCCGGGTCGCCATCGACGGGTCCTGGGGCTGGCCGAAACCGGCCATGTGCACCAGGCCCAGGCCGATCCCGATCAGCAGGGCGAGGACGCCGAGGAAGCCGAGGGTGCCGACGCCGGCGCCGAGGGGCATCGACAGGGTCACCAGGCCACCGACGACGGTGAGCACGAGGGCGGCGATGGCCAGCGGGGTCCAGCCCGCCGGGTGCCAGATCTTGAGCCCCTCGGCGACGATGTCCTCGACCTTGCGCCGCGGGTTGAGCGACGAGATCGGGTCCTGGAAGATCATCTGCAGCTTGGTGCGGGTGCGCCGCAGGTCCTCGCTGCCCAGCGTGGTGAGGTCCTGGCCGTCGTAGACGACCCGGCCCTCGGTGGGTGGGGGCAGCTGCATGATCGCCCGGCCCGTCGTCGACTTGCCGCAGCCCGACTCGCCGACCAGGCCGAGGGTCTCGCCCCGGCGGATGTCGAGCGACACGTCGGTGACGGCGTAGACGGTGCCGCGCCCGGTGCGGAAGCGGACGTGGAGGTCCTCCACCCGCAGCAGGGCCTCGGCGGGATCGCCCAGGTGGGCGTGGCCACGACCGGCCATCAGGCCTCCTCCTCGTCGTTCACCGCGGCGTCGGTGGCGATCTCGTCGCCGACCTCGCGCACGTGGGCCTCCTCCAGCACGGTGTCGACCGTGGTCTGCTCGGAGGCGATGCCCACCGGGAACCAGCAGCGCTGGAGGTGTCCGGGGGAGTCCTCCATCAGCGGCGGCTCCTCGGCGTGGCACTTGGGCTGGGCGTAGGGGCAGCGGGCGGCGAAGCGGCAGCCCTTCGGGGGGTGGAGCAGGTCCGGCGGCCGGCCGCTGATCGCCTCCAGCCGGGTGTGGCTGGGGAGGTCGAGGCGGGGGATCGAGCGCAGGAGGGCCTCGGTGTAGGGGTGCCGCATCTGCCGGAACAGGGTGCGGGTGGGCGCCTGCTCGACGATGCGACCGCCGTACATCACGGCGATCTCGTCGGCCCGGGTGGCCACGACGCCGAGGTCGTGGGTCACGAGGATCACGGCCATGTTCCGCTCGGCCTGCTGGGCCTCGAGCAGGTCGAGGATCTGGGCCTGGACGGTCACGTCGAGGGCGGTGGTGGGCTCGTCGGCGAAGAGCAGGTGCGGCCCGCAGGCCAGGGCGATGGCGATGACCACGCGCTGGCGCATGCCGCCCGAGAGCTCGTGCGGGTACTGCTTGAGCCGCCGCTCGGGCTCGGGGATGCCCACCGAGCGGAGCAGGGCGATGGCCGTGTCCCGCCGCTGGGTCTTCGAGTAGTCGAGGTGCTCCCGGATCGACTCGGTGATCTGGGCGCCGATCTTCTGGACCGGGTTGAGCGCCGTCATCGGGTCCTGGAAGACCATCGACATCTGGGCGCCCCAGATCTTGCGGAGCTCCTTGGGCCCGGCGTCGAGCATCTCGGTGCCCTCGTAGCGGACGCTGCCCGTGCGGGTGGCGTAGGAGGGGACCAGGCCCATGATCGAGCGGGAGAGCACGGACTTGCCCGAGCCCGACTCGCCCACGATGCCGAGGGTGCGGCCCCGGCGGAGCTGGATGCTGACGCCCTCGACCGCCCGCACCGGCCCGCGGGGGCTGGAGAAGGTGGTGGAGAGGTCGGTGACCTCGAGCATCGGGGTGCCGTCGTCGTCGACGTCGGCGGGGGAGGAGGACGTGGCGTCCTTGCTGAGGGTGGGGCTCACGCGCTGGCCTCCTGCTTCCTCGCGAGCTCGGTCACGTGCTGGCCTCCTGCTTCCTCGCGAGCTCGGTCACGTGCTGGCCTCCTGCTTCCTCGCGAGCTCGGTCACAGTGCCGACTCCCGGACGTCGAAGCGCTCCCGGACGGCGTCGCCCAGGTAGTTGAGCGCCATCACGGTGAGGACGACCACGAACATGGGCACGAACAGGGCGTTGAGCGGGTCACGGGATACGCTGCGGTTCTCGGCGATCATGTTCCCCCACGATGCCTGGGGCGGCTCGACGCCGACGCCGAGGACGCTGAGGCCGCCCTCGGCGATGATGGCGATGCCGATCGAGAGCAGGGCCACGGAGAACATGGCCGGCCGCACGTTGGGCAGGACCTCGCGGATCATCAGCCGCAGGCCCCGGGCGCCCTGGGCCTTCCCGGCGAGGACGAACTCGCGCTGGCTCCAGGTCAGCGTCGTGGCCCGGGTGATGCGGGCCAGCAGGGGGATGGCCACGATGCCGATGGCGATGATGAGGATCTGGATGGCCGTGAGGCCGCCGGCCGCCTCGACCGCTTGACCTTCCCCCGCGGACGGGGGTGGTGGTTTCAAGAAGGCGACGAGGCTGAGCGCCAGGACGAGCTGCGGGAACGCCAGCAGGATGTCGAACAGGCTCGACAGGGCGGTGTCGGCCTTGCCCCGGCGGAAGCCGGACACCAGGCCGAGGGCGCCGCCGATCAACATGCCGACGGCCACCGCGCCGACACCGACGATCAGCGACGAGCGGGCGCCCCAGATCACGCGGGACAGGACGTCGCGGCGGCTCTTGTCGGTGCCGAAGACGTGCCCCTCGGTGAACATCGGCGCGCCCACGCCGGCCTCGGGGGCGGGGGCGACCGGGTCGTCGATGGGGAGCCACGGGGCGAGGACGGCGAGGACGACCACGAAGATCAGCCAGCCGGCGGCGACCCAGCCGACCACGCCGAGGCCCTTCTTCTTGGCCGTGCCCTCGGGGGTGGTGGACGGGGCGCCCACGGCGGCGGCGGCCTCGGTGGCCGCGGGAGGGGCGTCAACCGGCATGGCGGATCCTGGGGTCGAGGGCCGAGTAGAGGATGTCGAGGAGGGCGTTCACCAGGACGAAGCCGACGGCCACGATGGCCACGCAGCTCTGGAGCATCAGGTACTGGCGGGTGAGGATCGCCTCGAAGATCAGGTAGCCCATGCCCTTGATGTTGAAGATGACCTCGATCACCACCGTGCCGCCGATGAGCGTGCCCACCTGGAGGCCGGCGATGGTGACGAGCGTGAGGCTCGAGGGCCGCAGGGCGTGGCGCCACAGCACCCGCCGGTTGGAGATGCCCTTCGACTTCGCCATGAGGATGAAGTCCTCCTGGAGCGTCTGGATCAGGTCGCTCCGGAGCACCCGCATGTAGACGGCGATCTGGCCGATGGCGAGGCTCAGCGACGGCAGCAGCATCGAGAAGAAGTGCTTGCCGAGGCCGTCCTC
Source organism: Iamia sp. (assembly GCA_052038315.1). Lineage (GTDB taxonomy): Bacteria > Actinomycetota > Acidimicrobiia > Acidimicrobiales > Iamiaceae > Iamia. Next base: position 126 of record JBQGCF010000087.1, on the reverse strand, counting down.
GATCGACCGGTAGCCCTGGGGTGGGATGTCGATGGCCGGTGGGAGGTTGGGGTTGAGCTTGACGCCCACCCAGTAGGCGAGGAGCAGCGCCACCGCGAAGTTCGGCAGCGAGAGCATGCCGAAGGC
>JBQGCF010000086.1:0-11243 GCA_052038315.1 Iamia sp. | reverse complement strand
GCCGCCTACTACGCCGGCTGGTGCGCCTCGGAGCTCAACGACGAGCTGCCCTCGGTCGCCTCCCTGGCCAAGGCCTACTGCAGCGAGGCCTACTTCCACGCCGCCGCCGAGAACATCCAGATCCACGGTGGCATCGGCTTCACCTGGGAGCACCCGGCGCACCTGTACTTCAAGCGGGCCAAGAGCTCCGAGCTGCTCTTCGGTGACCCCACCTACCACCGCGAGCTCCTCGCCCAGCGCATCGGCCTCTAGGCCGTCCCCCGCGGTCGCCGCATGGCGACACCGTTGCCCGGCCGGTAGCCGACCTCCAGGTAGAGGTCGGCGCCGGCCGGTGACGCGCTGAGGGTGCTCGACTCGACGCCGCGCTCGTCGAGGGCGGCGAGCAGCGTCGTCACCGCCGCCCGGGCCGCGCCCCGGGGGCGCCAGGCCGGCTCGGTCGCCACCGACCCGACGTGGGCGGCCCGGCCCGGCTCCCGCCCGGGGCCCGGCGGTGAGAGCTGCACGACGGCGAGGGCGGAGGCGACGGGACGCCCGTCGGGCCCGTCGACCACGGCGCCGACCCAGCGCCCGGCGTCGTGCTCGACCGGCCACAGGGCGAGCAGCGGGTCGGCCCAGCCGTCGCCGCCCTCGTCGCCGAAGCCGCCGAACATCACCCGCCGCAGCCGGGCCACGGCCGGTCCGTCCACCGCCGTGGCCAGCCGGCCCGCCAGGACGGGCGCACGCCCCGCCGGGGGCGCGGCCGGGGCGGTGGGGGCGACCATCGTCATCGAGCCGCCGTCGTCGGGGGCGACGTCGACGAAGCCGAGCGAGCGGTAGAGACCGGCGGCGACCGGGTTGTCGAGGGCGACGCTGAGGCTGACCCGCTCGTGGCCGTGCGCCGCCGCCTGGTCGAGGGTGCCGGTGACGAGGGCCCGGCCGACGCCTCGGCCCCGCGCCGCCTCGATCACGGCGACCGACAGCTCGGGGGTCGCGGGGTCGACGAAGCCGTAGCCGGGCCGGTCGGCGGGGAGGAGCCGGGTCCACGCCGCCCCGAGCCGCTCGCCCCCGTCCCACGCCACCAGCCCGGCATCGGCGGAGCCGGAGTCGGAGCCGGAGCCGGGACCCCAACCGTCGAGGTAGCGGGTGAGGTGGTCGCCCTCCAGCACCTCCACCCGGGCGGCCTCGGCCAGCATCTGCCACAGGAAGGGGACGTCGTCGGCGGTCGGCGGGATCAGGCGCACGCCCCGATCGTCGCCCAGGACCGGGGCCCGGCGCCCACGAGTTGGCATCATCGGGGTCGTGCTCGTCGCTGTGGTGCTGATCGTCGTGGCCGTCGTCCTGGTCGTGGCCATCGCCTTCTACGCCGTCGGGCGGGAGGTCGTGCTGCTCGAGCAGCGGGTCGCCCCGTCCGTGTACGAGCTGGAGGAGGCCGTCCCGTTCATCGCCGAGCGGCTCCCCGACGAGGTCACGGCCCGGATCAGCCACGCCGACGTCCGCTGGATCCTGCGGGTCGACGCCGAGGAGCTGGAGGCGGCCACCGCCGAGGCCGTGGCCGACGGCGACGACGACGAGGTGGTCGACCCCGACGGGGCGGTGGGCCGGGTCCTGGCCCGCATCGGCGACGAGCGCCCGGATCTGCTCGACGAGGACGTGGTCGCCGTCCTCGACGCCCGCCTGGAGTACCTCCGGGCCATCGGCGCGGTGGGCGACCAGGCCTGAGCCCGTGCCGTCGCTGCGCACCCTCGCCATCGTCCTGTCCGTGATGGTGGTGGCCGCCGTGGCCACCATGTTCCTGGTCGCCCTCGTCCAGCTGCGCACCGACCTGCCGCCGAAGGGCCCGGCGTGCGACTACGAGCTGGAGCCGATGTCGGGCGGGTACCCGGGCGGGGTGGAGCGGATCGAGTGGGGCCTGACGCCCGACCGCACCTGCGAGGTCGTCGCCGGCCCGCTGGCGGGCCGGCGCTTCACCGGGACGGCCGACGACCTGGCCATGGCGATGGGTCGGTTCCTCGCGGGCGTGGCCGCCGGGGTCGTCGTCGGGGGCGCCGCGGTCGTCCGCCTGGGCCGGCGCCGGGCGTCGGCCCAGGTCAGCGGGGCGACGTCCCCTGCGTAGGGGTGTGACGGACGGCATACGTACGTCGTCAGGAGCGGAATACGTCATCCACCCGATGTGGTGAGGTGCTTCAGAGCCGGATGATGGTCTCCGTCACCGGAAGGGCCGGTGGCACCGGAAGGAGGCGACGATGCTCACGCACGATCAGCTCAGCACCTACGTTGCCGACCGCCAGCAGGCTCGGATGGACTCCGCCACGGCGTCCCGCGCCGGTCGTCTGCTGCGTCGGGCCCGCGCTGCCCTCGGGGCGGCGGGCCCGACCGGGTCGGCCCCGGCGGCCGGCCCCGCCGTCACGCCGGTGACCACCCCTGTCCCGACCGCGAGCTCTCCCGTCGTCGCCCATGCCACCGGGTCGGCGACGGGGTCCCACGGGGACCCGGCCGTGGCTGTCCTGCGAACCGCAGCCACGGCCGGCGACCCGCAGGCCGCCTAGGCCGGCGCCGCCCCGCGGCCGCCGCTCAGCGGAACGTGCTGAAGCGGGCGTCGCCGGTGGCGTCGGGCAGCTCGGGCACCAGGCCCCGGCGGCGCAGCTCGGGCAGCAGGCCCTCGCCGCACCAGTAGGCCTCCTCGAGGTGCGGGTAGCCGGAGAGGATGAACTCCTCGAAGCCGGCCGCCGCGTACTCCTCGATCCGATCGGCGACCTCGGTGTGGCTGCCGACGAGGGTCGTGCCGGCCCCGCCCCGGACGAGACCGACGCCGGTCCACACGTTGGGGTGGACCTCCAGGCCCCGCACGTCGGTCGGGTCGAGCCCGTCGTGGAGCTGGGCCATGCGGCGCTGGCCCTCGGAGGCGGTGGCGTCGAAGTCGGCCTTGGCCGCGGCGATGGCCTCGGGGGAGATGCCGGCGAGCAGACGGGCGGCCGCCGCCCACGCCTCCTCCGCGGTGGGCCGGGTGATCACGTGGAAGCGGATGCCGTAGCGCAGCTCCCGCCCGTGGGCCGCCGCCTTGGCCTTCATCCGCTCGACCCGCTCGGCGACCATGGCCGGCGGCTCGCCCCACGCCAGGTAGACGTCGGCCCAGCGGGCGGCCACCTCCTCGGCCTCGGCCGAGGCCCCGCCGAAGTAGATCTCGGGCGGCGGCGTGGGCGTGGCCCGGGTGGTGGCGTCGGTGACCTCGAAGTACTCGCCGGCGAAGGTGAAGGGCTCCTCGGCCCAGGCGCCCCGCACGATCTCGAGGAACTCGGCGGCCCGGGCATAGCGGGTGGCCTTGTCGAGCCGGGGGCCGAAGCGGGCCGACTCGGCGTCCTCGGCGCCGATGACGATGTTGAGCTTGAGCCGGCCGCCCGACAGCCGCTGGTAGGTCGACGCCATCTGGGCGGCCAGGGTGGGGGAGAGGAGGCCGGGCCGGAAGGCGACGAGGAACTTCAGCCGCTCGGTGACGGGGACGAGGGTCGCGGTGGAGATCCAGGCGTCCTCGCAGGCCGTGCCGCAGGGCGTGAGGGCGGAGTCGAAGCCGAGCTGGTCGGCGGCCCGGGCGACCTGGGCCAGGTAGCCGTGGCCGGGCTCGCGACGGTGGTCCTCGGGCGCCGAGGCGGCGACCTCTCGGGAGTCGCCGCCGGTGGGGAGGAACCAGTGGATCGCCAGCATCTCGTGATGATGCACCGGACTGGTCGGGATTCGCCATCCCGCCGCCTCCCACGCCGCCGTCCCCGCCGGCTTCGTCCCGCCGTGGCGGTCGCCGTATCCTCCTCGCCATGGAGCGCCCCACCCGGTTCGAGCACAGCCGCTGGGTCGGCGACAAGCGTGACCAGCGGGTCCACGACCTCGACCACTGCGAGCCCGACGTGATCGACGAGCTGATGGAGGCCCGCACCTACCTCAGCTTCGGCCCCGACACCTTCGCCGAGGCCCGCAACCGCGGCTACCGCCTCTGCCGCTGCCCGGGCACCCGCGCCGCCCAGGAGGCCCTGGTCGACATCGATCAGGAGGGGTAGACCCCCGCCGTGGCGGTCGAGGAGCACCCGGTCCGGTCGGGACGGCTGACCCTCGTCGGCCACCTCGCCCGGCCCCGGGCCCGGACCAGCACCGCCAGCCGGCCCGGTCTGGTGCTGACCCACGGCCTGCCGCCGGCCACCGCCGGCGCGGCCGACGCCGGCAAGGACCTCCCCGAGCTGGCCGACCGCATCGCCACCACCCTCGGCTGGATCGTCCTCGCCGTCCGGCTGCGGGGCGCCGGCGGGTCCCAGGGCGACTTCTCGCTCGGCGGCTGGCGGTCCGACATCGCCGCCGGGCTCGCCGCCCTCCGCGCCCAGCCCGAGGTCGACCGGACCTGGCTGGCCGGCTTCGGCAGCGGCGGCGGGCTGGCGATCTGCGCCGGGGCCGCCGATCCCGACGTCGTCGGCGTCGCCGCCCTGGCCGCCCCGGCCGACTTCGACGACTGGGCCAGCCACCCCCGGCGCCTGCTCCAGCACGTCCGCGAGATCGGCATCATCACCACGCCCGGCTTCCCGACCCAACCCGAGCAGTGGACCCGCGAGCTGCGGGAGATCCGCCCCGTCGCGGTGGCCTCCGACCTCGCCCCCCGGCCCCTCCTCCTCGTCCACGGCGCCGACGACGAGGCCGTGCCGCAGTTCGACGCCCGCTTCCTCGCCGACTCGCACGGCTCGGCCGAGCTCCGCATCATCGGCGGCGCCGGCCACCAGCTCCGCCACGACCCCCGCGCCATCGCCGTCCTCCTCGGCTGGCTCGACCGCCAGGCCAACACGTAGGGGCGGCTACCAGCTGCCGCCTCCGCCGCCTCCGCCTCCGCCGCCGCTGAAGCCGCCGCCGCTGAACGAGGAGCTGCCGCCGCTGCTGGACGAGGAGGTCTGGGGGGCGGTGGTGGTCGAGGAGAAGGACGAGGCGTAGAGGGCGGGGACGAGGACGTTGCTGTTCGAGGTGATCTCGGGCGGCGGTACCGACGAGGCCGAGAGGGCCCGGTTCCAGGCGTCGGCCTCTCCCAGGGCCACCGCCCACGCCGAGTACTCCCGCAGGAGGCCGTGCTGCCAGGCCCACTCGACGTGCTGGGCCTCGCTGTCGTGGAGGAACCGGCGGAACGACTCGGACCGGAGGGCGATGGCCGAGCCGGCGGCGGTCAGGCCCCGGGTCAGCACCGAGTAGCAGACGAGGGCGAGGGCGCCGACGACCGCAACGGTGACGACCACGGCGGCCACGCCGCTGCGGAGCCCGGTGGCCAGGGCGCTGCCGCCGGCGCCGACGGCGAACACGGCGGGGACGACGCACGACACCCAGCCGGGCAGCCCGCCCGCCGAGCGCACGCCGTAGCGGGGCGGGCGCCGCCGGAACACGCCGGCCGACGCGGTCCACGCCTCGATGGCCCGGCCGGCCTGCCCCCAGGCGGTGGCGAAGCGGGCGTCGTAGGTGCCCAGCCGCACCTCGTCCCGGTCGCCGAGGGCCTGGTTGAGGATCGGGGCGACGACGGCGTCGGCCTCGGCCGCCCGGGGTCCCGGGCGCAGGGCGAGCGAGCCGCTGCTGCCGCCCCCGTCCATCGTCACGATGTCGTGGCCGGCGAGCGACGAGAACCAGGCGCCGACGGTGCGGCTGTCGATCTTCTCCCGGAGCACCACCGCGGCCTGCCACGGCTCGACGTCCCGGGGCGGGACGAAGTCGAGCCCGGCCAGCTCGCCCATCTCGTCGTCGGGCACCAGCCGGGTCCCGTCGGGCCCGAAGGCGCCGGTGGCGAAGGCGGCCTCGGTGGCGCCCCCGCCGGCCACCTCGTTGCGGCCGAGGAGCCGGCAGCCGAGGTAGACGACCGCCGCCGTCAGCAGCCCGAGCCCGGCGACGATGCCCGCCCAGCCGATCCGGTCCGACCCGTCCCGGTCGACGAAGGGCGGCGCCGGCGGGACCGCTGCCTCGGTGATCTCGCCGACGAACCCCTGGACGGTGATCGCCTCGCGGGCCTCCAGGTCGTCGGCCTCGACCCGGTAACCGCCGTCGACCTCCTCGATGGCGCACTCCTCGTCGGACCCGAGCGGTCCGGTGAAGCAGCCGGTGTCGTCCAGCTGGGCGCCGATCAGGGTGACGGTGACGTGGTCGCTGCCGACGGGCCACTCGTCCCCGATGGCGTCGAGGGCGAGGAGGTCGCCGTCGATCACGGCGGGCAGCACGTAGGTGATCACGTAGCGGTGGCGGCCCGAGATCGTGCGGTCGGGGTCGCCGATCTTGATCTCGGTCTCGCCGCCCATCGAGGTCTCGGTGAACTGGTCGGGGGCGGTGGGGGAGGACACCTCGATGGCGTCGGGGGCGCCGCCGGTGGCCGGGATGGTGCGGAAGATGCCGTGGCGCTCGTCGCCCCCGAAGTCCCAGTCGATGACCTCGCGGATGGCGACGGTGCGGTCGGGGCGGATCTGGGCCACCACGTCGTAGGCGGCGATCCGCTCGGGCCCGACGGCGGGACCGAGGCAGCCGGCGAAGGCCAGCCCGGCCAGCACCAGGACCACCGCCCCGAGCACGGCGTGACGCCATCGCATCGACCTCACCACGAGCCACCACCCCCTCCGCCGTCGCCGCCACCGGACGAGCCTCCGCCGCCGTCGCTGCCGGAGGAGGAGGGCTCGGTGTGGGTGGAGCTGATCGTGGACGCGTGGACGGCCGGGGTCATGACGGCGGTGGCGTAGGAGGCCTCGACGGGCGGGACGGCCGAGGCGGACAGGGCCTTGCCCCACGCCTTGGCCTCGCCCAGCGCCACCGCCCACGCCGCGTACTCCCGCAGCACGCCGTTCTGCCAGGCCCACTCGACGTGCTGGGCCTCGCTGTCGTGGAGGAAGCGGCGGAACGACTCGGTGCGCAGGGCGATGGCCGACCCCCGCCAGCTGAGGCTCCGCACCAGCTTCCAGTACACGGCCAGGGCGACGAGGAGGGGCACGAGCACGGCGAGGACGACGGCGATCGGCGCCAGCAGCAGGTCGACCTCCTGGCCGAGGAACCAGAGCCCGACGACGGCCGGGATGCCGCACCCGAGGCCCAGGCCCAGCACCAGCCCGAGCCGGGAGCCACCCCGGATCGACGAGCGCCGTGGCGGCCGCCGCCGGAAGGTGCCCGAGCTGAGGACCCAGGCCTGGACGGCCCGGCCCGCGTCCTCCCAGGCCTCCGAGAAGGACGGGTCGTAGCTCCCGAGGTCGACGGCGGGGCGGCCGGCGAGGGCCCGGTTGAGGATCGGCGCCGCGGTCGGGTCGGCGGTGGCGGCAGCCGGGCCGGGGGCCAGGCGGACGCCGCCCCACTCGTTGCCCTGGAAGCTGACGACTTCGTGGGCGGCGAGCGAGGAGAACCAGGCGCCGACGGTCTGGTCGTCGATCGACTCCCGCAGGACCGCCGCGCCCTGCCACGGCTCGATCCCGCCGGGCGGGACGAACGCGAGCCCGGCGAGGGACCCCATCCGCTCGTCGGCCACCATCCGGCTGCCGCCCGGCGGCGGGCCGATGGCGTGGGCCACGCCGAACGTCTCGTCGCCGTAGGCGCCGTACGCCCCGGTGGCGAAGGCCGCGTCGGTGGCCCCGCCGGACGCCACCTCGTTGCGCCCGATGCGCCGGCACACGAGGTAGGTGGCCAGCCCGACGACGAGGCCGATCACGGCGGTGATCACCGCCCACCGGGCGCTGGCGCCGCCGTCCCGCTCGGCGATGGGCGCCGGGGTGGGCAGGGCGACCTCCGCGATCGTCCCGACCCGGCCCTGCATCGTGATGCCCCGGTGCTCGTCGAGGTGCTCGGCGGTGGTGCCGACGCCCCCGTCGACCTGGTCGATCCGGCACCGGTCGCGGGACCGCTGCCGGCCGGTGAAGCACTCGACGTCGGTCAGCTCGGCGCCGACGATGCGGACGTCGGCGTCGTCGATGTCGACGTCCCACTCGGTCCCGATCAGGTCGAGGGCGACGAAGCCGTCCCGCACCGCGGTGGGGAGCGTGTAGGTGACGACGTAGCGGTGGCGACCGGAGACGGTCCGGCCCGGGTCGCCGATGCGGATCCGGTGGTCGGTGCCCATCCGGTCCTGCTGGACGTCGGCCGGGGCGGTCGGGGACGACACCGAGACGTCGATCGGCTGGCCCGCCTCGCCGATCGGGATCTCCCGGTAGATGCCGTGCTTGTCGAGGGCGAGGGCGCCGAAGTCCCAGTCGATGACCTCGCGGATGCGGACCGAGCCGTCGGCGCGGACGGTGGCCACGACCTGGTAGCCGGTGATCCGCTCGGCCCCGGCGACGGGCCCGAGCACCCCGAGGGCGACGAGCGCCGTGACCACGGCGACCGAGGCCAGGACGGCCAGGTGCCGCAGCCCCATCCGGAGCCGCACGGGGCTAGCCCTTCGACCCGGCAGCCGCCTTGGCCGCCGCCTTCTGCTCCTTCTTCCAGGCCCGCACCCGGTCGAACGCCTCGCGCGAGTCGACGTCGGCCACCGAGAGACGCCGCCCGTCGCCGAACTCGCCGGCCGCCTCCTGCCAGCCCGTCGGCCGGACGTCGATCCGCTTGGCCAGCAGGGCCACGAAGATCTGGGCCTTGTCCTTCCCGAAGCCGGGGAGGGCGAGGAGCCGGCGGAGGAGGTCGTCGCCGTCGGCGGCCTCGGTCCAGATGGCCTCGGCCCGGCCGCCGTAGGTCTCGACGATGGCGGCGCACACCGCCGGGGTCCGCTCGGCGGAGGCCTTCGGGAAGCGGTGGAGGGCGGGCGGGCCCTTGAACCAGGCGAGGACCTGCTCCGGGTCGGCGGCGGCGATGGCGGCGGCGTCGAGGGGCGCCCCGCCCATCCGCTCGGCCAGGTCGTAGGGCGACCGGAACGCCTTCTCCATCGGGATCTGCTGGTCGAGCAGCATCCCGATCAGGAGGGCGAGGGGGTCGGCCAGCAGGAGCGCGTCGGCGGCGTCGTCACCGGTGACCGGGAAGGTGGTGGTCGGCACGCCGGGAACGGTAGCGGTCACCGGTGGCGAGCAGGGCGTGCCGCGGCGGATGGGGGATCGTCGCCTACGGTCGGGTCGATGCCCGCGCCCGCCCGCCGCCGCCCTCGCGCCCGGCTGGGCATCGCCGTCCTGGCCGTCGTCGCCCTGCTCGCCGGGGCCTGCTCGGACGGGGACGGCGACGAGGCCACCGAGCCGGCCGACCCGGCCGCCGCGGCCACGGGCGACCGGGTCGAGGTCACCACCGCCGACCTCGGTCCCTTCACCGAGGTCGAGCCCGAGGACGTGGCCGGCCCCGGCACCCCGCTCGGCGGGGGGCTGGAGGTGCCGGAGGGGGCCCTGCTCCAGGGCGCCGCCTTCCCCGACCTCGTCGGCGGGGGCTTCCGGGCCCTGCTGCTGGTCACCGGCGACCCGGTCGCCGTCTACGACGCCCTGGGCGGCCAGGCCTCGTCGCTGGGGATGCAGGGCACCGGCGGCTGCCTCGGCGCCGAGACCCTCGTCGGCTGCCAGGGCACCTTCGTCGACGCCGCCGACGGCGAGAGCCTCAGCGTCACCGTCAACCGCCGGATCGACCCCCTCACCGGCGTCGTCTCCGGCGTCGGGCTGCTCTACCGCCCGCCCGGGAGCGAGGAGGGCGGCTCCGACACCACCGGCGCCGTCGCCCCGACCGCCCCGCTGACCCCGGTCGCCCTGCCCGACCCGGTGCCCGTGCCCGACCCGCTCGACGTGGCCCTGGCCGTCCGGGCGCCGGGCTCGCGGATGCGCACGGTCGAGGCGGGCAGCACGCTCGTCGGCCTGCCGGGGCCGTGCGCCTGCGACACCGGCGGCTGGTCGATGGTCGTGCGGCTCGACGGCGTGGAGCGCGACGTCCTCCACGGCTACATGCGGCAGTTCTCGGACCTGGGCGAGCCGCCGGACCTCGAGGACCGCCACCGGGACGACATCACCCTGATCGGCGTCCGCATCGGCGAGGGCACCGCCACCGCCGAGATCCGCGCCTTCCTCCCCGACGACGACCGCGCCTACGCCATCGTCACGGTGCGGGGGGCGTAGCTACCGGGTCCAGGGCGGGGCGAGGTCGGGGTCGATGCCGTGGCGGGCGGCGGCCTTGGCCGGCTCGGCGGCATCGACGACCCCGGCCCGGGCCAGGGCGCTGAGGACGGCGACGACGACGTGGCCGGTGTCGATCTCGAAGAAGCGGCGGAGGGCCTCGCGGGTGTCGGAGCGGCCGAAGCCGTCGGTGCCGAGCGAGTGGAACGGGCGGGGCACCCAGCGGCTGATCTGGTCGGGCACCGCGGCCATGTAGTCGGTGACGGCGACGACGGGCGCCGGGCCCGAGCCGAGCAGCTGGGCCACCCGGGGCACCCGCGGCGCCTCGCCCGGGTGCAGGCGGTTCCAGCGCTCGACGGCCAGCGCCTCCTCCCGCAGCTGCTTCCAGCCCGGGGCGCTCCACAGGTCGACGGCGATGCCGTGCTGCTCGGCCAGCTCGGCCTGGGCCTCGGTGGCGGCCAGGTGGGCGGTGCCGGAGAAGAGGATCGACGCCTGCGGGGCCTGATCGTCCGGGGCCGAGCGCCACCGGTACAGGCCCTCGACGATGCCGTCGACGGCGCCGTCGGGCATCGCCGGCATCGGGTGGTTCTCGTTGTAGAGCGTCAGGTAGTAGAAGACGTCCTTGCCGTCGGGTCCGTACATCTCGTGGATGCCGTGGCGGACGAGGGCGGCGACCTCGTAGGCGAAGGCCGGGTCGTAGGCCCGGCACACCGGCACGGTCGAGGCGAGGACGTGGCTGTGGCCGTCCTGGTGCTGGAGGCCCTCGCCGAGCAGCGTGGTCCGCCCGGCGGTGGCGCCGAGGAGGAAGCCGCGGGCCCGGGCGTCGGCGGCCTGCCAGATCAGGTCGCCGACCCGCTGGAAGCCGAACATCGAGTAGAAGATGAAGAACGGCACCATCGGGACGCCGCGGGTGGCGTACGAGGTGGCCGCCGCCGTCCACGACGCCAGCGAGCCGGCCTCGGTGATGCCCTCCTCCAGCAGCTGGCCGTCGACCGTCTCGGTGTAGCTGAGCAGCAGCGAGTGGTCGACCGGCTCGTACTTCTGGCCCTGCGAGGCGTAGATGCCGATCTCGCGGAAGAGGGCGTCCATGCCGAAGGTGCGGGCCTCGTCGGGGATGATCGGCACGATGCGGCGGCCGAAGCCGTCGGTGCGGGCCAGGGCCCGGAGCAGGCGGGTGAAGGCGGTGGTGGTCGACGCCGCGTTCTTGCCCGAGCCGGCCAGCAG
>JBQGCF010000085.1:0-24766 GCA_052038315.1 Iamia sp. | reverse complement strand
CGGGGGACAAGCTGACGCGGTCGCGGCTCCATCTCCCCCGAGTGCGGGGGGGCGGGTCCCGAGGAGGCGGTGGTAGCCGCCCACGGCGGCGTCGGAGGCCCCGTCGAAGCGGACGGCGCCGTCCTCGACCTCGAGGGCCCGTGGGCACAGCAGCCGCACGGCGTGGACCGAGTGCGAGACGAAGACGATCGTCGTGCCCTCGCGCTGGAGCTCGGTCATGCGGTCGAGGCACTTGAGCTGGAAGGCGGTGTCGCCCACGGCGAGGATCTCGTCGAGCAGCAGCACGTCGGGGCGGGCGTGCATGGCCACGGCGAAGGCCAGCCGCATCTGCATCCCGGTCGAGAAGAGCTTGGTCGGCTGCTCCATGTGCCCGGCCAGCTCGGCGAAGGCGACGATCGACTCGTAGGCGGCCTCGACCTCGGCCACCGTCATGCCGAGCAGCTGGCCGTTGACCCGGACGTTCTCGCGCCCCGACAGCTCGGCGTGGAAGCCGACGCCGACGCTGATCAGGGGGACGACCCGGCCCCGCGTCGTGATCCGTCCCGACGTCGGTGCCGTCACCCCGGCGATCAGCCGCAGCAGCGTCGTCTTCCCGGCCCCGTTGTGGCCCAGGATCCCGACGGTCTCGCCCGCCGCGACCTCCAGGTCGACCCCGTCGACCGCGGTGTGGACGGCACCCCCGCGCCGGTACCGCTTGCTGACCCCGACGACGTCGATGGCGGGGCTAGCCATGCTTGAGCGACCAGTCGTAGGGGATGTCGTTGTCGAACGGGTCGAGGCGGTCGATCTCGTCGGGCCGGTGGGGGATCGTCGAGCAGTTGGCGACGAGGGCGGGACCGGTGCCGGTGCCCTTGAAGCCGTTCCAGACCATCGGCGGGATCGTGATCAGCGCGTAGTCGAGCTCGCCGGTGTGGATCTCGGCCACGTTGCCGCGGGTGGGCGAGCCCTCCCGGTCGTCGTAGCAGACGAGCTTGATCATCCCGACGGGGACGGCGTAGTTGAGGGTCATCTCCCGGTGGATGTGCCAGCCCTTGACCACGCCCGGGTAGACGAGCGAGAAGTAGATCTCGCCGAAGCGCTCGAAGGCGTCCTCGTCCTCCCGCAGCATGTGGAAGATGGCGCCCCGCTCGTCGGGGATGCGGCGCTTGGGGGTGACGACCAGCCCCTCGATCCAGGCCACCTCAGCGCGCCCAGACCCGCCACGGGGCGGTGCCGTCGACCCACATGCGCTCCAGCAGGTCGCGCTCGCGGGGCGTGTCCATCGGCTGCCAGAAGCCGTCGTGGGCGAAGGCCTCCAGCTGGCCGGCGGCGGCCAGGCCGCTCATCGGCTCCCGCTCGAGCATGACGTCGGCGTCGGTCGGGATGAAGCGCTCGATCGCCTCCCGCTCGAAGACCATGAAGCCGCCGTTGATCGACCCCTCGCTGGTCTGCGGCTTCTCGTCGAAGCGCTCGACCGTGCGGCCGTCGAGGACCAGCTCGCCGAAGCGGCCCGGCGGGCGGACCGCGGTGACGGTGGCCAGCTTGCCGTGGGCCCGGTGGAAGTCGAGCAGGGCGGCGATGTCGACGTCGCCGACGCTGTCGCCGTAGGTGATCATCACCGGCCCGTCGCCGGGGATCTTGGCGGCCGCCCGCCGCACCCGGGTGGCGGTGAGGCTGTCCCGGCCGGTGTCGACGCACGTGACCCGCCACGACTCCTCGGCGTGGGAGCCGTGGAACTCGATGTCGTCGGGCTTGCCCAGCTCGATGGAGAAGTCGCAGGTCAGGGCGTGGTAGTCGAGGAAGAAGCGACGGATCTCCTCGCCCAGCCAGCCCAGGGCGAGGACGAAGTCGCTGGCCCCGTGGTGGGCGTAGACCTTCATGATGTGCCAGAGCACGGGCCGCTCGCCGATGGGCAGCAGCGGCTTGGGGACGAGGGGGTTCACCTCGCTGATCCGGGTCCCGCGCCCGCCGCAGAGGATGATGGTCGGCACCCGGATCTCGGCCATGCCCCTACGGTTGGCCGGCGCCGCCCCCATCCCTGCTCAGCAGGTCGATCGTGGCGGCCAGGGCGGCGTGCAGGTCCGGGTCCGGCGGCGTGACGTGGGCGGCCAGCCGGCTCGTGTCGAGCCGGAACGGCGTCGGCGGGCCACCCGGCCCCGGCGGCCCCGGCCGGATCTCGGGGCGGCGGCCCAGGACGTCCTCGGCGGCGTCGGCCACCAGCTCGGCCAGGTCGCGGATCGAGCGGGTGACGCCCGAGCCGAGGTCGTAGGTCCCGCGGGGGAGGGCGCCGGCGGCGGCGGCGGTGACGACGCGACAGACCTCGGTCATGTCGACGAAGTCCCGGCGCCCGGCGCCGTCGTCCCGCATGGCGATGACCCCGTCGGTGACGGCCATCCGGGAGAAGACGTGGCCGGCGAGGGTCTTCCGGTCGACGTCGGGGTGGGCCGGCGGCCCGACGCCGTTGGTCAGCCGGAGGCTCACCGTGTGGGCGGGGCCGTGCTCGGCGGCGAGCTGCTCGCCCACCAACCGGGACCGTCCGTAGCGGTCGACGGGGGCGGGCTCGACCGTCTCGTCGATCACGCCGGCGTGGCGCGACGCGGCGTATACGTGGAAGGTCGACAGGAACACGAGGCGGGGGACGCCGGCCTCCTCGGCCGCGCTGGCCACCCGCTCGGTGGCGGTCACGGTGTCGGCGAAGACGGCGTCGGCGGTGGCCTCGTCGTCGAAGCGCCGCTCGTTGGCCCCGGCCAGGTGGACGACGGCGTCGGCGCCGGCGAGCAGCGACGTCAGCTCGTCCCGGAGGAGGTCGACGGTCTCCGCGCCGACGAGCCACGGCGTGCTGCGCCGGACGACGGGCACGACGTCCTCACCCGCGGCGACCAGGTGCTGCACCAGCCGGCCACCGACGTAGCCGCCGGCGCCGGTGACGACGACCCTCATCGGCCCATCGTCAGGACGACAGCTCGGCGCGGTACCAGTCGACCGTCTCGGCCAGGGCCTCGTCGACGGTGCGGGTCGGCTCCCAACCGAGGACCCTCCTGGCCTTCTCGGCCGACAGGTGCTGGGCCGGGATCTCGTGGGCGGCGCCGCCCCGCACGTCGAGGGGCAGCTCGGAGCCGGCCGCGGCCTGGATCCGCCCGACCAGGTCGAGGACGCTCAGCGGCGTCTCGGTGGAGAAGTTGAACGCCTCGCCGGCCAGGCCCGGGTCGTCGACCATGGCCTCGGCCAGGCGCAGGTAGGCGAGGGCGCCGTCGACGACGTAGAGGTAGTCGCGCACGAGGGTCCCGTCGGAGCGGATGACCGGCGAGCGGCCCCGCAGGATGCTGCGCACCGTGCCCGGGATCAACCGCTCCCAGTTGCGGTCGCCGGGGCCGAAGAAGTTGCCGCACCGGGTGATGGCGACGGGGACGCCGAAGGTCTGGTGGTACGACGCCGCGATCAGGTCCGAGCACGCCTTCGACACGTCGTAGGGATGCGTGGCCAGCAGCGGCATGTCCTCGGTGTAAGGGAGGACGGGCTGGGCGCCGTAGGCCTTGTCGCTCGACGCCGTCACGACCTGGCCCACACCGGGGCTGCGGCGCACCGCCTCCAGCAGCGCCCACGTGCCGGTGACGTTGGCCTCGAAGGTGCTGACCGCGTTGGCGTTGGCCACCCCGACCTGCGTCTGGGCGGCGAGGTGGAAGACGGTGGCGATCTCGTGCTCGCCCAGCACCCGCTCCAGCAGGGCCTGGTCCTCGACCCGGCCCTCGACCCACGTCACCCGGTCGGCCCACGCCTGCTCGACGCTCGACGGCGGCACCCGGTCCCGGCGGAGGACCACCACGGCGGCGCCGGCGTCGACCAGCAGGCGGGTCAGGTGAGAACCGAGGAAGCCGGTGCCCCCGGTGACGAGGACGGGTCGGTCGCGCCACACGGCAGGGGATCGTAGGAGCACCGGCGAACCTCCACCTCACGATGAACCGCGGTGGCCCGCGCCCGTGCGCCGCCGTGGCCGATCCCCAGGGAGCCCCGTGCGCCACCACCGGACCGTCCTGCTCGCCACCGCCGCCGCCCTCGTCGTCGCCACCCTCCTGCTCGGCATGAGCACCCCCTCGGGGGCCCAGACCCCCACGTCGGACCCCTACGGCTCGACCGTCCCGCCCACCGAGCCGCCCGGGGAGCCGAGCTGCTCGGTCGACGACACCGGCGTCGAGGTCGGCGGCACCGTCACCGGGACGATCATGGGCCTGGAGGCGGGCGCCGAGGTCGACCTGACCCTGCTCGGCCAGGTCCTCGCCACCGTCGTGGCCGATGCCGACGGCGAGGCGACCTTCGCCGTCACCGTGCCCGAGATCGCCGGGATCAGCGCGCTGGTCGCGGTGGGCGTGACCTTCACCGTCGCGTGCGGCGACCTCGACCCCGGCGCCGTGCTGGGCGAGACCGAGGAGCGACCGCCGGCCGCCTCGGGCGGCTCGGGCTCGGGTGCGCTGGGCAGTGGCGCCTCGCGGGACGGAGGGTCGTCCGGCTCGGGCGGGCTGGCCCGCACCGGCGCCACCCTGCTCCCGCTCGTCCTGGTCGCCCTGCTGGCCCTCGCCCTGGGCGCCTACCTCCGCCGCCGCAGCCGGACCGGCACCCGCTGGGCCTGAGCCCCCCCGTTCTGTCAACCCTCATCCCCCGCATCGGGGGACCAGGACTGACAGAACGAGAGGTTGGGGGTGGGTCTGTGACGGATGCCCTCTGGACGGTGGTGTTACCGGCAGTAGCATCTGGGCAGAACGAGAGCCGGCCCCCGCCCGAGAGGACCTCCCATGAGCACCGCCGTCGCCGATCGTCCGACCCAGACCGACGAGACCCAGGCCTCGTCGGAGAAGACCTTCCCGGTCCGCCGCATCTCGTTCTTCGACGGCGATGCGGCCGACGTCCCCCACCTCTACATGAACGGCGACCTGGTGATGAGCCACATCGTCGCCGTGCTGTCGTCGCTGTTCCCGGAGGGCGAGGACTACTTCGTCCGCTCGGTCCGCCACTACCGCGACCAGATCACCGACCCGGTCCTGAAGAAGCAGGTCGCCGGGTTCATCGGCCAGGAGGCGATCCACGGCCGGGAGCACCGGGCCTTCAACGACCGCCTCGCCGAGCTGGGGTTCCCGACCAAGGCCATCGACCGCTTCACCGGCAAGCGCCTCAAGTTCGACGAGCGCATCTCGCCGCCCAAGGTCCGCCTGGCCGTCACCGCCGCCCTCGAGCACTACACCGCCACCCTCGCCGAGGTGCTGCTCGCCTCCGAGGAGGCCCAGGCCATGTTCAGCGAGGACGAGGTCCGCCACCTCCTGATGTGGCACGCCATCGAGGAGAGCGAGCACAAGGCCGTCGCCTTCGACGTGTACCAGGCCTGCGTGGGCGACCCGAAGCTGCGGGCCCGGGTGATGAACGCCATCACCATCGGCTTCATCGGCACCTCGGCACTGTGGTCGCTCTACTCCGTCGCCCGCGACAAGGCGACGTGGAAGGACCCCAAGGGACTCGTCCGCTCGCTGCGCCGGCTCCCGTCCTCGCCCTGGCTGAGCAAGGACGTCCGGGCCCGGATCCGGGACTACAACCGCCCCGACTTCCACCCCGACGACCACGACGCCACCGAGCTGCTGGAGCGGTGGCGCACCGAGCTCTTCGGCGACGCCGGCCGCCTCGTCGACCACCTCAACAAGAAGGCCTCCTAGCCCGAGGCGAGGCCCTCGCCTGGCGCTCTCAACGGTTCCAGGGGGCCTGGGACAGGCCGCACTCGCCGTCGCAGTCCTCTCGTGCCGCTTCGAGGTGGTCGGCGAGGTCGTCCAAGGTCCTCGTCTCGGCCAGCTCCGCGGCGAGGTCGGGTCCCCCGCTGACGTCCTCGGCCAACGGTGCGATCAGGCCGCCGCCGGGCTGCTCGGTCCACAGCGCCTTCGAGCTGACCAACCGGTAGCGATCCGCCTCGCCCGGATCGCCCTTCTCGCGCAGGGCGAGGAGCGTGGGCGGGAAGCCGGCGATCCGCTGCTCCAGGGACTCCATCGACGTCGAGCCCGAGAGGTCGATCTCGACGACGATCGACCGGCCCTCCCAGTCCGAGACCGGTCGCACGACGGCGAAGCGGATCCGGATGAGGTCGACCCCCTCGGCCCTCAGGCCCCCTGCGATCCCGGTGGCCTGGGCGACCACGACGACGTCGGCCATCTGGGCCATGACGGCGAGGGTCGGGAAGCCCTCGACCTCCTCCGCCATCCGGGCGAGCGTGCGCCATCCGCCGCCCTCGGCCTGGGTCTCGTTGGTGGCGACCGTCCGGTCCTCGTGTCCGGCGGTGCGGCCCGAGCAGGCGGCGACCAGCAGCACCGCAGCCCTGCCGGAGGTGCGCGACGGGACCACCGGTGGGGGTCAGGATGGCGGGGTGAGGTGGGAGGACCTGCGGTCGTCGTACGACGTGGTGGCGGGGCGGTACGAGGCGGCGTTCGGCGACGAGCTGGAGGGGAAGCCGGCCGACCGGGAGCGGTTGGCGACCTTCGCGGCGGCGACACCCGACGGGCCGGTCCTCGACCTCGGGTGCGGGCCGGGGCAGGTCGGCGCCGCGCTGGGGCGGACCGTGCTGGGGATCGATCTCAGCCCGGCGATGGCGCAGCGGGCCAGGGCCAGGCTCCACGCCGCGGCGGCCGGGGATCTGCGGGCGCTGCCGGTGCGGACGGGCAGCGTGACCGGTGTGGTGGCCTTCTACGCGCTGATCCACCTGCGGCGGGAGGAGCAGGGGCGGGCGTGGGCCGAGATCGGCCGGGTCCTGCGGCCCGGCGGTCGCGCCCTCGTCACCGCCCACGAGGGCGAGGGGACGGTCGGGACCGACGACTTCCTGGGCGCCGGCGTCCCCTTCGTCGCCACCCTGCTGACGCTGGACGAGATGACGGCGGCGGCCACCGCGGCCGGCCTCGACGTCGTCACCGCCGACCGTCGTGACCCGTACCCGGCCGAGCACCCCACGGTGCGGCTGGCGGTCGAGGTCGGCCGGCCGGGGTGAGATCGGGGAGGAGGGCGGCGAGGGCGAGGCCGACGACGAGGGTGGGGCGCATCAGCCTTCGGGGTTGACGTTCGGGAGGAGGCGGACGAGGGCGTCGCGGGTCTCGGGGGCGGCGACCTCGCCGGTGACGGTCAGGCCGACGACGTACTCGTTGGTGATCACCATCGCCGTGGGCACGCCGTCGACCAGGCAGGCCCAGTCGCCCGAGTCGGCCTCGACCCGCGTGTCCGGGTCGCACTCGACGTCGGGCAGGCCGCCGCTGACGAGCAGGGTGGCGGCATCGCCGATGATGAAGTCGCAGGAGTGCTCCTGGCCGTCGGCCAGCTCGACCGTCAGCCCGAAGGCCTCGGCCACCGTCTCGGTCGAGACGTAGGGGCAGGGCCCGGTGGTGGCGGCCGGCGCGGTGGTCGTCGTGGTGGTGGGGCGGTCCTCGTCGGAGGCCGACGGATCGTCGTCGCTGCACCCGAGGAGCCCGAGGGCCCCCAGACCCACCACGGCCAGGACCGCCACCCACCTGCGTCGCATGGGTCGGACCGTAGCGGCCTATCCGGCGACCGTGACGGAGGGCAGCGCCGCGGCCAGGGCGTCGACCGCGGCGTCCTCGTCGTCGGCGGCCAGCACGCCGAGGTTGATCGCCTGGTCGCCGTGGAACACGGTGGCCGAGGGCCCGATGGCGATGCAGGCGAAGGCGCTGTCGCCGGCGTCGACCTCGACGACGGAGCCGTCCTCGCAGCTGGAGGTCGACTCCTCGGCGTACTGCTCGGGATCGATGGCGATGTCGATCCGGGTCACGAGCACCGACAGCCCGTCCGGGTCGATGAAGCTGCACCCGTCCTCGTTGCCGTAGGTCTCCTCGAAGGACGTGGCGAAGGCCTCGTCGAGCGGGGCGGGGCCGACGAACGGGCATGCCCCGGACGGGGCGTCGGCCGGGGAGCCCGAGGAGTCGGTCAGGGCCTCCGACACGTCGGACGAGGCGGTGGGCTCGTCGTCGTCCCCGCCGCAGCCGGCGAGCACGAGGGCGGTCAGGGTCAGGGCAGCAGCGATGCGTCGCATCTCGGTCTCCGTCGTCGTGCCCCCGGACGCCGACGTGGCGCCGCCGCCGGTGAACCTGGCACACGCCACCGGCCGGGGCCCAGCCCACGACGGGGGGAGCGGTCCCCGTCGCCCGGTACGGTCGGGGCCCCATGGCACGGAAGAGGAAGGGCCCCGGTGGCCCCGTCGAGCACGCCGGGCGGGTCACGCTGCCGCCGACCTGCCCGGTGCGGGGCGACGACCAGCCCTGCGCGCCGCTGAACCGGGTGACGCTGTGGCCGGTCGAGGGCGGTCCGGTGAAGGACTGGTGCTCCTGCTCGTGCGGCCGCCGCTTCCCGACGACGCACCCGGACGCGGCCGAGCACCTGGAGCCGCCGATCGACCCGGGCCGGCCGGTCGTGGTCGAGCCCGGCATCAGCGAGACGTGGACGATGGACGGGGTGTGGCCGGCCGACGACCAGGACGAGCGGGCCGCGATCGGCGTCGTCCCGGTCCAGACCGCGGTGCTCCACCGGCCGACCGAGCGGGTGGGCCGGGTGACCCCCGCCATCCGCGACCTGGCCAAGCACATGGTGAAGGTCATGCAGCGGGCGCCGGGTGTGGGCCTGGCCGCCAACCAGGTCGGCGCCGGGGTCCGGCTGTTCGTCCAGGTCCACAAGCGGGCCATGCCCGAGACGGTGGTCGATCCCGACATCCGGGCCACCGCCGGCACCTGGACCTACAGCGAGGGCTGCCTCTCGCTCGAGGTCGAGGGCACCCGCGCCCGGGTCGACCGGCCCCGGCGCATCCAGGTCCGGGGCCGGACCCTCCACGGCGAGGTCGGCGAGGCGACCCGCGACGAGGGGGTGGCCCGCATCTGCCAGCACGAGATCGACCACCTCGACGGCATCGAGTACGTGCAGCGCCTCACCGGCGAGGCGCACGACCGCGTCTACGCCACGATGCGGGCCGACGGCATCGACGTCGGCCACATGCCCGACCGCCCCTACTGAGCGGGTGGCCGACGGATGCGGGAGGGCCGGGCGATGCGGACCTCGACGCCGGGTGAGTACAGGCCGTAGGGCTCGCCCTCGGGGTCGGGGAGGCCGGCGGCGCGGGTGAGGGTCTGGTCGACCTCCAGGACCTCGGCCCGGTGGAGGGGCCAGACGTCGTGGTGGACGTCGGCCCACAGCAGCTGGCCGAGGGCGGTCGACCCCAGGGCCCAGCGGGCGGAGAGGAAGTGGTCGAGCTCGGTGACCTCGTCGGGCGCCAGCACCTCGCCGATCCGGGCCCGGATGCGGCTCGACGCCTCGCCCGGCCGCGTGCGGGGCCACCGCCGCGCCGAGGTGTAGGTGCGCTCGTCGCCGTCGGCCTCGATCGCCATCGCCGCCCAGCAGTAGGGCAACCGGTAGGTCACCCGGGCGACCAGGGCCGGGACCAGGCGGGTGATGTCGAGGCTGCAGAACCACACCGCCCGCCGGCCGGCCGGGTCGACGATGTAGGTGCGGACGTTGGTCTCGGGGAACGTCGAGAGCCAGCCGAACGGGGGCAGGCGGGGGATGCGGACCCGATCCATGCGGAACGGGATCACGCCGACCCACGCGGCCCCGTCGAAGGTGTCGACCCGGAAGCCGTCGGGCAGCAGCCGCTGGACGACGTCGGGGTCGTAGCGCCAGTGGATCGACGTGAGGTCGAGCCAGCCCTGGAGCATCACCGCCCGGCGCACGGCCCGGACCGGGTGCGGCGTCACCGCCTCGACGGCTGCCGCGAGGGGAGCGGTCACGAGCCGGACGGTACCCCCGCCGCGGACACGTGGCGGGGTCGGAGCGGCACGCCTACGGTCGGCGCCCATGGACCTGGTGATCAGAGGGGGCACGGTCGTCGACGGCAGCGGGGCCCGGCCCCGGACGGCCGACGTCGGCATCGAGGACGGGCGCATCGTGTCGGTGGGGCGGGTCGAGGCGACGGCCGGGGCGAGGGAGGTCGACGCCGACGGGCTGCTCGTCACCCCCGGCTTCGTCGACATCCACACCCACTTCGACGGGCAGGCGACGTGGGACCCGGTGCTGGCGCCGTCGTCCCAGCACGGCGTCACCACCGTGGCCATGGGCAACTGCGGGGTCGGCTTCGCCCCGGCCCGGCCCGACCGCCACGACTGGCTGATCGGCCTGCTCGAAGGGGTCGAGGACATCCCCGGCACGGCGCTGGCCGAGGGCATGACGTGGGGCTGGGAGTCGTTCCCCGAGTACCTCGACGTGCTGGCCCGGACCGACCGGACGATGGACGTGGCCGCCCACGTGCCCCACGCCCCGCTGCGCACCTACGTGATGGGGGAGCGGGGCGCCGACCACCTCCAGCACCCGACCGACGGCGAGATCGCCGAGATGGCCCGGCTCACCGGGGAGGCCCTCGCCGCCGGCGCCATCGGCTTCGCCACCAGCCGCACCGACGTCCACCGGACCAAGGCGGGCGAGAACATCGGCACGCTGAAGTCGGGCGAGGCCGAGCTGCTCGCCATCTGCGGGGCGCTGGCCGATGCCGGCACCGGCGTGATCCAGCTGATCTCCGACGCCTACCAGTCGCCCGACGACGAGTTCGCCGAGAGCGAGCTGGCGGTCATAGAGGCCATGGCCCGCACCTCCGGCCGGCCGCTCAGCTTCACCGTCCAGCAGGCGTACCACTCACCCGACCGGTGGCGGCACCTCTTCGGCCGCATCGGGCAGTGGCGGTCGTCGGGGCTCGACGTGAAGGGCCAGGTCGCGCCCCGGCCGATCGGCGTGCTGCTGGGCCTGGAGGCCACCGCCAACCCGTTCCTCTTCACCCAGGGCTTCGACGAGATCGCGTCGCTGCCGCTGGCCGAGCGGGTCGCCGCCCTGTCGGCGCCGGAGCGCAAGGAGCGGATCCTCCGGGAGCACGCCGAGATGGTCGCCGGGCTGCCCGACGGGCTCTTCCGGTCGATCGTCAGCGGCTTCGACGTCACCTTCGAGATGGCCGACCCGGTCGACTACCAGGTCGACGCCTCCTGGTCGGTCGGCGCATCGGCCCGGGCGGCCGGCGAGGACCCGGCCTCCTTCGTCTACGACATGCTGCTGCGCCGGGGCGGCACCCAGCTGCTGTACCTGCCGCTGTTCAACTTCGCCCACGGCTCGCTGGCCGACGTCCACGAGATGATCACGTCGCCGCTGTCGCTGTTCGGCCTGTCCGACGCCGGCGCGCACTGCGGGGCGATCTGCGATGCGTCGTCGACCACGTCGTTCCTCACCGTCTGGGCCCGCGACCGCCGTGACGGTCCGCCGCTGCCGGTCCAGCAGGTCGTCCACCACCTCACCCGGCGCACCGCCGAGCACGTCGGCTGGCTCGACCGGGGCCTGCTCGCCCCAGGGCACCTGGCCGACGTCAACCTGATCGACCTCGACGCCCTCGGCTGCGCCCCGCCCCGCATCGCCCACGACCTCCCCGCCGGCGGCCGCCGCCTCGTGCAGGACGCCACCGGCTACGTGATGACGGTGAAGGCCGGCGTCCCCACCTTCGAGCAGGGCGAGCCCACCGGCGCCCTCCCCGGCCGCCTCGTCCGCGGCACCCGCCCCTCGCCCGTCCAGGCCTAGGCCGGGCGGGTCAGCCAGAAGACGAACTGGTCGGCGTCGGGGGCGGCCTCACGCCCGTCGGGGGCCATGACCGCCGCCACCTCCAGGCCGGCGCCGCGGGCCAGCGCCGCGAACTGCTCCTGGTCGTGCCAGTGGAGGGTCCACGGCCGCTCGACCGACTCGTCGCCGTCCTCGTAGCGGAGCACGACGGTCTGGGTGCGGGCCGCCTCGTCCCGCTCGCAGGACACCCGGGTGACGCGCATCGCGCCCGACTCCGTCGTCACGCCGACCTGGTCGCTCTCGTCCCCGGGCACGAACAGCGGGATCAGGGCCGAGCCGCCCGGCTCCAGGTGGTCGTGGATGCGGGCGAGGGCGGAGGCGACGAGGGCGTCGTCGAGCACCAGGTTGAAGGTGGGGCCGGCCAGGTAGATCGACCGGTAGCGGCGGCCGAGGTCCATGGCCTCCATGGGGGCGTGGTGGAGGGTGACGGCCAGGTCCCGCTCGGCGGCC
The DNA here is from genome assembly GCA_052038315.1 of Iamia sp. GTDB lineage: Bacteria > Actinomycetota > Acidimicrobiia > Acidimicrobiales > Iamiaceae > Iamia. The sequence continues at coordinate 12,673 of JBQGCF010000085.1, read as the reverse complement.
CGGGACCGGGCCCGGTCGAGCATGTCGGCCGAGCTGTCGAGCCCCTCGACGTCGAGGCCCTGGGCCACCAGGTCGAGCAGTGGGTCGCCGTCGCCGCACCCGAGCTCGAGGGCCGGCTGGCCCACGGCGGTGACGAAGGCGGCGTAGGGTGCCGGATCGGGGTCGACCGACCGCAGCGGTGCGTAGAGCCGGGCCACCAGCCCGGTGTAGAAGTCGGCCGGATCGGTCGCGTCGTCGCCCACCGCGGCAGTCTGGCCGCTGGCCCCGTGGCAGGCTGGCGAGATGGGACGGGACGGGGTCGACGGGGCGTGGTGGCGGGCGGCCGAGCTGGCCTGGGAGGCCTTCGCCGAGGGGTCGATCGCGGTCGGTGCCTGGTGCTCGGCCCCGGTGGCGAGGTCATCACCGAGGGCCGCAACCGGGCCGCCGACACCGAGCCCGTCCCCGGCCAGGTCAGCGGGTCGGCCATCGCCCACGCCGAGGTCAACGCCCTCGCCCTCGTCCCCCGGGGCACTCCCGGCATCACCCTGCTGACCACCCTCGAGCCCTGCTTCCTCTGCACGGCGGCGGCCCGCTTCGCCCAGGTCGACGCCGTCCGGTACGCCTGCGCCGACCCGGTGTGGACGGGCGTCGAGCGCATGGGCGAGCTCAACGCCGCCTACGCCCGCCACCCCCACGAGCGGGTGGAGGTCGACCTCGGTCCGCTGTCGACCTGGAGCGGCGGCCTGGCCCTGCTGTCGGTGGTGCGCTGGATCGCGACCCGCACCGGCCGGACCCCCGAGGAGGAGATGGCCGAGGGCCACGTCGCCACCGACATCCGGGCCGCCCAGCCCCACGTCTGGGCCCTGGCCGGGACGCTGCTCGCCGACGGGTTGGTGCCGGGCGCCGGGGTCAGCCTGGAGCAGGCGCTCGACCGCTGGTGCCCGGCGTGACGGGACGCCGGTAGGCGAGGGTGACGGCGATGGCGGTGCCCGTGACCGTCAGGGCGGTGACGTTGGTGGCGATGAGGGCGCCGTCGCCGATCGACAGGCCGTAGGCCAGCCAGAGGCAGAAGCCGACGAACAGGACGGCCATCGAGCCGATCGAGACGTCGGCCGACGAGCGGCGGCGGAGGATCGTGCGGATCTGGAGCAGCGGGGCCAGGCCCATGAGCACACCCCAGGTGCCCGCCGCGAGCGGCAGGAGGTCGGTCATGTGAGGTTCCTTCGGTGCGATGCGGACGGGGGACGCCCGCCGCTCAGTCCGAGAGGTCGCCGCGGTGGAGGTCGTCGCCGTAGAGGGGCCGCTTCCGCGGCGGTCCGACGTCCTGCACGCCCCCGACCCTAGCGACGCCCGGTCACCCCCCACCCCGTTCTGATCAGTGAGCGGCCCAGAAGTGGGACAAGGGCTGATCAGAACGGTGGCGGCCCGGTTCTGATCGGTGAGCGGCCCAGAAGTGGCACGAGGGCTCATCAGAACGGTGGCCGGCCCTAGGGGCCACGCCCCGGCGGCCGGGCCGGTCGGTCGGTACGGTTGGGCCCCGTGAGCACGACCGCGCCACCCCCCGTCCCGGACCGGGCCACCGTCGACGACACGCTCAAGGTCATCGAGGACCACGCCGACCGCATCTTCCTCTGGGACTACGACCGCAGCCGGGGCCAGCTGGTCACCCTCTACAACAAGGCGATGGGGTCGCAGTGGAACTCCGTCACCGACCTCGACTGGGACACGCCGGTCGACCCCGAGCAGCTGGTCGGCACCGCCGCCGACCCCAACCCGATCGTCGAGATCGCCCGCCGGGCCGTCTCGGTCAAGGGCTCGCCCATCGCCAGCTGGGGCGACGAGGAGCTCACCCAGCTCGGCATCGAGGTCCTCAAGGCCCAGCTCAGCCAGTTCATGCACGGTGAGCAGGGGGCGATGATGGTCGCCGCCAAGATCGTCGAGACCGTCCCCTGGATCGACGCCAAGTACTACGCCGCCACCCAGACGATGGACGAGGCCCGCCACACCGAGGTCTTCGCCAAGTACCTCCACACCAAGCTGGGCGAGGCCTACCCGATGAGCCCGTTCCTCGAGGAGCAGGTCACGGCCCTCATCGAGGACAGCCGCTGGGACATCGCCTACCTCGGCATGCAGATCGTCATCGAGAGCCTGGCCCTGGCCGCCTTCGGCGGGATGATGCGGGCCGCCCGTGAGCCGCTGCTGAAGAAGCTGCTCCGCTACGTGATCAGCGACGAGGCCCGCCACGTGGCCTTCGGCGTCCTCAGCCTCAGCGAGTACTACGCCGACATGTCCGAGGCCGAGCTCAAGGACCGCCAGGACTTCCTGCTCGAGGCCACCATCCGCAACCGGGCCCGCTCGACCACGCCGGAGATCTGGAACCGGATGGGGGTCGACGTCAAGAAGATGGTCCCCGCCCTCAAGGAGGCGGCGGCGTCGATGGGCGGCAGCGTCTACTCCGGGTTCGAGCACAGCTTCTACGCCAAGCTCGTCCCCAACGTCCGCAAGCTGGGCCTGCTCGACGCCAACGACGGCCACCTGCGCAAGGCGTGGGCCGAGGCCGGGTTGATGCAGTTCGAGATGGCCGACGACACCGCCTCGGACTACGAGTCCTACGACGAGGTCGCCAAGGACCGGACCGAATCCACCGCCTGACATCGTTCCGTGTGCGGGTTCGGCCCTATGCGGCGCCTTTTCGCACACAGAACGGCTGGGCAGTTCCGGACATTGTCGGGAACATCACTGGGCGGCCACGCCTGGTCGTCGTAGGGTCACCGCCAGCGGGTGGCGAGTGTCACATGGGGGGGGCGACCCAGGAGGTCCCCTTGATGTCCATCCGTCCCGCGCGTGCCCTGGCGGCCGCGCTCCTCGCCGCTGGCGGCCTGGTCGCCCTCGGCTCGGCGACCCCGCTGCCGGCCCAGGCCCAGGCGCAGGCCCGGTCCGATGCCCCGGCCGAGGCCACCGGCGTCATCGTCGGCTACCGGTCGTCGGCCCCCGAGAGCACCTCGCTGGCGGCCGCCGACGCCGACGCCGACGCCAAGGCCGAGGATGCCGATGCCGGCACGGCCGACGCCGAGCGCCGCCTCTCGACGGGTGGCGTCCTCGTCGACCTGGGCGAGGGCACGACGCAGGGCGAGCTCGACGCCGTGATCGACGAGTACGCGGCCGACCCGCAGGTCGCCTACGTCGAGCCCGACCTGGTGATGCAGGCCTTCGCCGCCCCGAACGACACCGAGTACGCCCGGCAGTGGGACCTGTTCGAGCCCACCGGTGGCATGAACGTCGAGAACGCCTGGCCCCTGTCGACCGGCAGCGGCCAGGTCGTCGCCGTGATCGACACCGGTCTGGTCGCCCACTCCGACCTGTCCGGCCAGACCGTCGCCGGCTACGACTTCATCTCCAACACGGCGTCGGCCAACGACGGGAACGGGCGGGACAGCAACCCCGCCGACCCCGGTGACGCCTACGCCGCCTTCGAGTGCGGCACCAACACGGCGCCGTCCGACTCGTCGTGGCACGGCACGCACGTGGCCGGCACGATCGCGGCGGCCACCAACAACGCCAAGGGCATCGCCGGCATCGCCTACAGCGCCAAGGTCCAGCCCGTCCGGGTGCTGGGCAAGTGCGGTGGCACCACGTCCGACATCGCCGACGCCATCACCTGGGCCTCGGGCGGCACCGTGTCGGGCGTCCCGGCCAACGCCACCCCGGCCGACGTGATCAACATGAGCCTCGGTGGCCAGTCCGCCTGCTCGTCGACCTACCAGAACGCCATCAACGGGGCCGTCAACCGGGGCACGACGGTCGTGGTGGCGGCGGGCAACTCCAACGCCAACGTCTCGGGCTTCACCCCGGCGTCGTGCAACAACGTCATCTCGGTGGCGGCGACCAACCGGGCCGGGGCGCGCACCTTCTACTCCAACTACGGCGCCCTGGTCGACATCTCCGCCCCCGGTGGCGAGACCCGCAACGCCAACGACACCCCGGGCACGATCACGACGCCGCAGAACGGCATCTGGTCGACGCTCAACGCCGGTGCGACCAGCCCGACCACGGAGAACTACGAGCCGTACCAGGGCACGTCGATGGCCGCCCCGCACATCGCCGGGCTCGCCGCCCTGATGCAGTCCCGGACCCCGTCGCTGACGCCGGCCCAGGTCGAGACCCAGATCAAGGCCACCGCCCGACCCCTGCCCGGCGCCTGCAGCGGCGGGTGCGGGGCCGGCATCGCCGACGCGGTGGCCGCCCTGGGCGGGGGCGGCACGCCGAGCGACGACCACAGCGTCTCGCTCAACCCGACGTCGCGCACGGTCGCCGCCGGCTCGTCGACCACGACGACGGTGTCGACCGCGGTCGTGTCGGGCTCGGCCCAGACGCTGACCCTCTCGGCCACCGGCCTGCCGACGGGCGCCACCGCGTCCTTCAGCCCGGCCACGGTCACCGCCGGCGGGTCGTCGACGGCCACCATCGCCACCTCGTCGTCCACCCCGGCCGGCACCTACAGCGTGTCGCTCCGGGCCACGGCCGGGTCGACGGTCCGCTCGGCCACCCTGACCCTCACGGTCACCGGCGGCAGCGGGAGCGCGTGTGCCGCCCTCGGCAACGTCAGCACCGGCACCCTGGCCAGCGGCGGGTCGGTCAACCTGCCCAGCTTCAGCGCCGCCGCCGGCACGCACCGGGGCTGCCTCGACGGCCCGACCGGCTCCGACTTCGACCTCTACCTCCAGAGGTCGGGCCTGTTCGGCTGGAGCACGGTCGCCTCGGCCACCACCACGGCGGCCGACGAGTCGATCACCTACAGCGGCTCGGCCGGCACCTACCGCTACCGGATCGTGGCCTACTCCGGCTCCGGCGCCTACACCCTCGGCCGCAACGTCAGCTAGTCCGGGGGCAACCAGCCTCGTTGGGCGGCTCGCGCCCCGGCCCGGAAGCGGGTCGGGGCGTCGAGCCGCTCCATCAGGTCGGTCACCCGGCGCCCGATGGTGCGCTCGGTGACGCCCAGGGTGTGGGCGATGGCCCGGTCCTTGAGCCCGGCGGCGAGCAGGGTGAGCAGCTCCCGGTCCCGGTCGGAGAGCTCGTCGGTGGCCTCCTCGGTGGAGGCGCCGCCGTCGACCGGCACGCCGGCGGCCCACTGCTGCTCGAACCGGTCGACGAGCAGGTCGAGCAGCGTCGAGGGCCGGACGAGCAGGCGGGCGGAGGGATCGGGGTCGGCCGTCGACTCGATGACGACGGCGACGCTCCGGTCGACGATCACCATCTTGGGCCCGGCCTCGGCCAGGATGCGGGCGTCCTCGCCGGCCTCGACGCACCGGCGGACGTGGGCCATGGCGTCCGGGCTGAGCAGGGCGTCGGGGTGGTACACGACCCGGTAGGAGACGCCCCTGGCCAGGGCGGCCAGCTCGCCGTCATTGGGCCAGACGCCCCCGTCGAGCGAGGGCGGGGCGGCGACGATCAGCAGCTCCCGGCGGGCGCCGCCCTGCAGGCCCATCACCACGTCGACCAGGTCGGCGGGCGGGATCCGCTCGGCCACCGCCCCGGGTTCGCCGGCGGCCATGCGGGCGGTCTCGGCCATGGCGTCGACCGAGCGCTGGAGCTCGAGCAGCTCGCCCCGGCGCCGGGCGATCAGCGGGGGGACGGCCTCGTCGGGGGAGATGGCGCGGTGGCGAGGCCCGTCGTGGACGTCGCGGACCGTCAGCCCGGCGTCGGCCAGCCGCTGGAGGGCGGCCTCGACCGAGGCGACCGGGTGCCCGGTCGCCTCGGCCAGGGCCGCAGCCGTCGCCGGCGGACGAGCGACGAGGGCCAGGTACACGTCGTTGTCGTCGGGCCCCAGGCCCACCGGCTCCAGCAGGTACGGCATGCGGTCCCTTCTACTCCTCGGGCTCGGTCGTCGTGGTCGTCGTCTCGGTCGTCGTCGTCACCGGGGGCTCGTGCTCGACGCACTCGGGTCCGTCGGGGGCGGCCTGGAACGAGACCCCGTCGAGCAGCACGAGGAAGTCGGCCTCCGGGTCCTCGACGGGCTGGACCGGCACGTCCCACGCTCCGACCGAGACGTTGCCGTCGACGGTGATGTGGAGCATCCCGCGGTACGCGGCGCTGAAGCCGTGGTCGGCCCCGCCCACCTCCATCACGACGGTCTGGGTCGGGCGGAACCCGCACGGCAGGTAGAAGGCCGAGGTGAGCCACGGCCCGCTCGTGCCGTTGGCCCGGGCCACGTCGACCTCGGTGGCGACGAGCACGCCCTTGAGGTGGGTGAACTCCTCGTCGTCGATGCCGTAGCCCGGCGGCGTGTCCTCGAAGCCCTCCTCGAAGGCCTCGTCCTCGTACGTGGGCGTGTGCCAGGTGTCGACGGTGGCGCCGGCGGGCGACGACCCCGGCCAGGCCCGGCCGAGCAGCACCCCGGCCAGGCCGGCGACGAGGGCGACGACGACGAGCAGCCTCCGGTCGCGCGGGCGCGACGGAACAGCGGTGGTGTCCATGGTGGTGATGTCCTTCCCCTCCGGCCCGACCCGGTGCCGGGCCCGGTCGCCGCAGGGTAGGGCCTACTCCTCGGGCTCGGTCGTCGTGGTCGTCGTCTCGGTCGTCGTCGTGGTGGCCTCGACGCACTCGGGCGAGTCGGGCTCGGGCTGGAACGTGACCGTCTCGAGCATGGCGAAGAAGCTGGCCGTGGCGAACTCGTCCTCCGCCGGGGTCACCGGCACGTCCCAGCTCCCGATGATGACCTCGCCACCATCCTCGTTGATCTGGAGGTAGCCCTCGTACTCGGTGCTGGCGTTGGGGTCGACGGCCCCGATCTCGACCAGGACCCGGGTCTCGGGCCGCATCCCGCACGGCAGCGTGAAGGCGTGGACGGACCACGGGCCGGTCGTCTCCGTGCTGCCGCGCTGGACGGTCGCCTCGTCGAGGGTGACGACGCCCCGCAGGTGGACGAAGCCCTCGCCGTCGAGCCCGTAGCCCGCCGGCGCCGGGCCGATCGTGCCCAGCTCGGGTGCCAGGAACGCGGGTGCGTGCCAGGTGGTGACGACGGCGCCGACGGGCTCCGGCGCCGGCCAGCCCCGCCCGAGCAGCACGCCGGCGAGGGTGGCGGCGAGGGCGACGATGACGAGCAGCCGCCGGTCGTGCGGGCGCGTCGAAGCAGTGGTGGTGTCCATGGTGTGCGGGTCCTTCCCCTCCGGCCCGGCCCGGTGCCGAGCCCGGTGCGGCGACGGTACTAGGAAGGGTGGATGGACGTCTTCGAGGCCATGTCCACCACCCGGGCCATGCGTCGGCTCGACCCGTCGCGCCCGGTCAGCGAGGAGGACATCCACACCATGCTGGAGGCGGCGACCATGGCCGCCTCGGGCGGCAACATGCAGATCGTCCGCTGGCTCGTCGTGCGGGACGCCGAGAGGCGGGCGGCGCTGGGCGAGGTCTACGGCCGGTGCTGGCGGCTGGTCCGGCCCATGTACGCCGAGCGGGAGGACGACCCCCGCGTCGCCCGGCTGCTGCGGTCCGCCGACCACCTCGGCGACCACATGGGCGAGGCGCCCGTCATCCTCCTCCCGTGCTCCAAAGGCGAGCCCGGCCAGGTCGAGTCGAGCATCTTCCCCGGCGTGCAGAACCTCTTCCTCGCCGGCCGGGCGCTGGGCCTGGGCACGACCCTGACCACCGTCCACCGCTTCGAGGAGGACACCGTGCGGTCGATCCTCGGCATCCCGGCCGACGTGAGCAGCTGGTGCATGATCCCGGTCGGCCACCCCCTCGGCCGCTGGGCCGCCCCCAAGCGCAAGCCCGTCACCGACATCGCCTACCTCGACGCCTGGGACACCCCCCTTCCACCCCTCTGATCGGCCCTTGACCGGAACCTTGGTTCAAGTGGGAGGCTCGGCCGGGTGTACGGACGGATCGCCCCGGTGCTGCTCGCCCTCGTCGCCGCGGTGCGGCGGCCGCTGCGGACGGTCGATCCGCTGGCCGACGTGCAGGCGGCGACGCGGCGCCACCGCAAGCAGCACCGCTGCGGGGCGGTCACCTACGCCGACGCCAGCCTCCCGGCGGTGCTGGCCGCCGCGGTCGGGGCGACCCGGGTGGTCGAGGTCGGCACCGCCCTGGGCTACACGGCGCTGAGCATGGCCACCGCGGCGCCCGGGGCCACGGTCGACACCGTCGAGATGGACGGGGAGCACTGCCGGCTGGCCCGCCGCCACGCCGAGGAGCGGGACCTGGCCGATCGGGTCACGGTGCACGAGGGTCGGGCCGAGGAGGTGCTGACGACCCTCGACGAGGGCGTCTACGACCTGGCCCTGTTCGACGGGTTCACGCCGACCCGGGAGGTCGTCGACCGGCTGCGGGACCGGCTCCGCCCCGGCGGGGTGCTCGTCGTCGGCAACCTGATCCTCGGCCCCGAGCGGGCGCTGACCGACGACCTGGTCGACCCCGCCCGCTGGCTGACCCACACCTTCGGGGAGACGGCGCTGTGCCTGAAGCGCTGACCGCCGTCGCGCTCGACATCGGCGAGGTCGCCCGGCGTACCGGCGTCGCCCCCTCCGCGCTGCGGTACTACGAGCGCCGGGGGCTGATCGAGCCGGTCGGGCGGAACGGGTTGCGCCGGACCTACGCCCCCGACGTCCGTCGACCGGCTGGCCGTGGTCCTGGCCGCCCAGTCGACCGGGTTCAGCCTGGCCGAGATCATGGCCATGCTCGAGGGCGACGGCCGCGAGGTGCGGGACCGGATCGCCGCCAAGGTGGCCGAGATCGATGCCCGCATCGCCGCCATGGAGGTGGCCCGGGAGCACCTCGGCCACGCCCTGGAGTGCGAGCACGAGCAGGTGCTGGAGTGCCCCAGCTTCCGGGCCGGCGTGCGCTCGATGCTCCCCGACGGCGGCGACGACGGCGGTGGCGGCGACAGCCCCGGCGGGAACGGCTAGGCCGGCGCCGGCTCGGCGAACCAGCCGCTCGGGGCCAGGTCGGCGCCCATCCGGGGCACGTACTGGTCGAAGTAGACCTTGGCCGTCAGCTCCCGCCGGCTGCGCACGCCCGCCTTCTCGAACACCGACTTCAGGTGGTCCTGCACGGTGTAGGCCGACATGTGGAGGGTGGCGGCGATCTCCTTGGTCTCGACGCCCTGGAGCACGAGCTGGGTGACGTCGCGCTCCCGCGGCGTCAGCTCGAAGGCGGCGACGACGAGGGGGACGATCTCCGGCGGGCGGGCCTCCTCGATGGTGACGACGACGTCGCCGCCGCTGGCGCCGGTGCCCGAGAGGGGCGAGGCGTGGAGGACGATCCAGCGACCGGTGGCGCCCCGGACCCGCAGCCGGGGCGGGACCCGCTCGACGCCCGACGCGAAGTGGCGGGCCGCCTGGACCAGGGCGGCGATGGCCGACGAGGCCCGATGGTCGTACTCGTGCACGCCCAGCTCGTCGAGCCAGGCGTCGGCGCTGGGGTTGGTCTGGGCGATCTGGCCGTCGCCCTGGACGATGATCACCCCGGGCCCGTGGTCGTGGACCGCAGCCGGCGCGGCCCGCCCGACCAGGATGGCGGCCCGCATCCCGACGGCGATGGTGGCCGAGAGGGAGCCGACGAAGGCCACGTCGGTCTCGTCGAACTCGGGATCGCCCTCGCGCCGGTGGAGGGCGAAGCCGCCCCAGGTGCGGCCGTCGACCCGGGCCGCGACCCGCAGCTCGTCGGAGAAGCCGTACTGGGGGCGGAGGAACTCGTCGTGGCGGAAGGTGGCGTTCCCGTCGCTGCGCCCCTCGAGCCGGATCGCGGCGGCGGGGAGGTCGCGCCGGGAGAGGCAGGAGAAGCGGGTGGGGTCGGTCGAGCCGTACTCGATCGCCCCCCACTGCATGTCGGCCTCGGGGTCGGAGCGCAGCTCGCCCAGCTTGTAGGTCCGGGTGCAGAGCTGGGTGGCCGGGTCGAACAGGGCCGCGCACAGCGCCCGGTACGGCACCGCTCGCTGCAGCGAGTCGTCGATCTCGACGAGCAGCTCCTCGACACCGAGCCCGGCCCGGGCCACGACCTCGACGTCGCGCCGCACCCGCTCGGCCGTCAACCCCGTCCCTGTCATGGCGAGGAGTGTGCACCCGATCCGGTCGTCTGACCATCCCAGAGGTCTGGGGGATGGCCACCCCCCGAGGGTGCCGGCGGCGGATCACCCACGGGCCCGGGATGGTGGCACCGCCCGCTGGTCCGGATCATGCCGGCCATGACCACCACCGAGATCCCCACCCCCGAGTCGGTGACGCTGGAGCGCGTCAACCCGGTCCGCTGGGCCGAGCCCCTCGGCTTCGACCAGGGCCAGCTGCGCACCGGCGTCACGTCGGTCCTGACCATCGCCGGCCAGGGCCCGGTCGACGCCGACGGCGTCCTGCTCCACGAGGGCGACGTGGCCGCCCAGCTGGCCCTGACCCTGGCCAACGTGGCCGGCGTCCTGGCCGAGGCCGGGATGACCTTCGCCGACGTGGCCATGCTCCGCACCTACACGACCGACATCGATGCCACCCTCGCCGTCTGGGACACCGTCACCGAGCACCTGGGCTCGCTGGGCGCCACCCCGCCGGCGGCGCTGGTCCAGGTCAGCCGGCTGTCCCGACCCGGGATGGTCGTCGAGATCGACGGCCTGGCCATCGCCTGACCGGCCCCCGACCCGGCGCCCGATCCCCGGCTTGACGCCCGCTGGACGCCGCCCGCCCCACCACCCCCGTCCGCTTCCAAGTCGGACGCGAGCCATCTCCAAGCCGTCGGTGCGACCGTGCCGACGTCGCCCCCCGACAGCAGCGCTCAGGCGCCGCACCACCGAAGGACACACCACCCGCCATGAGCACCACCACCGCCCCCACGCCCGCCCCCGCCGCCGCTCCCGCCGGCCCGCCGCCCCCGCCGCGCCACGCCCCGCACCAGATCGCCCCGGACACCTACGTGATCCAGGCGACGCAGGGCGAGGGCATGGCACCGGTCGCCGTCCACCTGAACGCCATGGTGATCCAGGGCTCCGAGCCGATCATCGTCGACACCGGCGTCCCCACCCTCGGGGACCGCTACCTCGAGGACATGTTCTCGCTCGTCGAGCCGGAGGACGTCCGCTGGGTCTTCATCAGCCACGACGACGTCGATCACGTCGGCAACCTCGAGGCGATCATGGGGGCCTGCCCCAACGCCACCCTGCTGACCTCCTGGTTCATGTGGGAGCGGATGGGCAACCTGCCGTTCCTCCCGCCGTGGCGGATGCGCTGGCTGACCGACGGCGAGACCTTCGCCGCCAACGGCCGCACCTACGCCGCCATCCGGCCGCCGCTGTACGACTCGCCCACCACGATGGGCCTGCTCGACACGGCCACCGGCGTCTACTGGGCCAGCGACTGCTTCGCCTGCCCGGTGCCCAAGGGGACGCCCGACGTCTCCGAGCTCGACGCCGAGGCCTGGCGCCACGGCACCATCCAGATGCAGCTGGCCAACAGCCCGTGGGTCTTCATGGTCGACGAGCGCCGCTACCACGACTCGGTCGACGCCCTGGCCCGGGCCGGCGTCGGCACCATCGCCTCGTGCCACGGCCCCGCCATCACCGGTGGCGACGTCGACCGGGCCTTCACCCTGCTCCACGAGGTCCCGGCGGCCACGCCCGACCCGACGCCGGGCCAGCCCGTCCTCGACGAGATCATCGCCCAGGCCCTGGCCGGAGCCCCGTCGTGAGCCCGACGCTCACCCCGCCGCCGCCGGTCGCCGAGGCTCCGGCCGTGCCGATGCGGACCGCGCCCCTTGCCGTCGCCGGCGAGCACCTCGTCGTGATCGTCGCCCACCCCGACGACGAGACCTTCGGGTGCGGATCGCTCATCGCCCAGTCGAGCGCTGCCGGTGCCCGGGTCACCGTCCTGTGCGCCACCCGGGGCGGGGCGGGGGAGCGGGTGCCCGACCCGATCACCGACTGCTGGCCCCTCGGCCTCGTCCGCGAGGTCGAGCTGGTCCAGGCGGCGCGGGTGCTGGGCATCGACGACGTCACCCTCCTCGGCTACCGGGACTCGGGCTTCGACGGGCCGGCGCACCGCCAGTCCCTCGTCGCCGCCCCGCTCGCCGAGGTGGCCCGGGACCTGACGGCCCGCCTCGCCGACCTCCGGCCCGACGTCGTGCTGACCCTCGACGGATCGGACGGGCACCGCGACCACGTCCACCTCCGCGACGCCGTGGCCCTGGCCATCGACGGGCTGGTGCCGATCGCCGGTCGCCGCCCCCGCCTCGTCCACTCGAGCCTGGCCAACAGCCTGATGCGGCGCTGGGCCGAGGAGAGGGCCGGCTCCGACACCGTCTACCTGGAGCTCGACCTCGACGGCCTGGGCCGGCCCGACGCCGAGCTGGTCGCCGTCGACACCAGCGCCCTCCTCGCCGTGCGCGAGGCGGCCATCGCCTGCCACCGCAGCCAGGCCTCGCCCTTCGACGGGCTGTCCCCGGCGCTCCGCCGCGCCTTCCTCTCCACCGACCACATCCAGGAGGTGTCGTCATGACCACGACCGATCCCGCTCCCGTTCCCGTGCCGGGCCGGCGGAAGGCGATCCTCGGCCTGGCCGGCCTGGCCGCCGGCGGGGCCGCCGCCGTCGTGGCCGGAGCCCCGCCCGCCGGCGCCGCCGGCCACGGCCAGGCCCTGACGCTCGGCGACCCGGGCAACACGGCCAGCGCCACGACCGGCGTCACCATGGACTCGCCCAGCGCTCCGGCGTTCCAGGCCACCAACTCC
>JBQGCF010000084.1:0-2752 GCA_052038315.1 Iamia sp. | reverse complement strand
CACATCGACGAGCCCCAGCTCACCGTCACCATCCCCTACGACACCGCCAAGGCGATCCTCGTCGACGGCAACCCGCAGGCCGGCATGCAGGCCTTCATGTCGGGCCAGATCCAGGTCACCGGTGACATGACCAAGCTGATGGCCATGCAGTCCGGCGCCGTCGACCCGGTCCAGGCCGAGATCGCCGCCAAGATCAAGGCCATCACCGACTGATCTGACGTCCTCCCCCATCAAGCTCTTCGAAACTGCGACCCTGAGCGGGCTCCACGCCCGCTCAGGGTCGCAGTTTCGCGTTCTGGGTCAGTCGGTGAGGGTGCTGGTGGTGGGGACGGGGACGCCTTCGAGCTCGGCCTCGACGTCCATCGGCTCCTCGACGTCCGGCTCCTCGGCGTGGCTGGAGCGGCGGACGCCCGCGGCGGCCACCACGCAGAGGCCGGCGATCACCGCCGCGGCCAGGTAGGCCTGGGAGTAGCTGCCCTCCAGGCCGGCCGGGGCCTCCCGCACCTGCTGGACGGTCTGCATCAGCTGGATCCCGAAGGTCACGCCGACCTGGACGATCATCTGCTGGGCGGCGCCGGCGATGCCCAGGTCGGACTGGTCGACGGCGTGGGCGATGGTCGACGACATGGCCGGGTTGGAGATGCCCATGGCGATGCCGGCCAGGGCCAGGCCACCGACGATCACCAGCGGCGGGGTGCCCACCCGGATCGTCGCCATCCACAGCATCGAGGCGACGATGGCGGCGGCGCCGGCCATGCCCGCCACCCGCTCGCCCAGCCGGGCCACCGCCATGGCGGCCAGCGGGCCGGCGATGGCGAAGGCGATCGGCCGGGCGGTCGACACCAGGCCGGTCTTGGTCTCGTCGAAGTCGAGGACGTTCTGCATCAGCAGCGGGGTGAGGACGAAGCTGCCCATGTAGGTGGCGTTCATCAGCCCGAGCATCAGGATCGGGAGGCTGAAGTTGCGGCGCCGGAGGTACCGGGGCGGCAGCAGCGGGTTGGGCGTGCGCCCCTCGTGGCGGAGGAACAGCAGCGTGGCCAGCGGGGCGAGGAGCAGGCCGCCCAGCACGAAGGGGTCGGTCCAGCCCCGGTTCGGCGCCAGGTTGAGGGCCAGCAGCAGCGGCGTGGCCGACAGGGCGAGGAGGACGGCGCCGCCCCAGTCGAAGCGGGTGGCCTCCTGGCGCGGCGTCTCGGGGAGGGTCCGGGAGGCGACGACGAGTGCGCCGAGGATCAGCGGCACCTGGCCGGCGAAGATCGCCCGCCACCCGAGGGCCGAGACGAGCGGGCCGCCGATGACCACGCCGATGACGGGCCCGCCGGCGGCCACCATCGCCCACCAGCCGAGCGCCTTCACCCGCTGCGAGCGCGGGAACACCAGGGCGATCAGGGCGAAGCTGGCCGGGCCGGTCGCCGCGCCCTGGGCGGCGGCGAGGACCCGGAAGGCGATCAGCGACCCGGCGCTCCACGCCGCTGCGCTGGCCGCCGCGCTGATGCTGGCGCCGATCAGCCCGAGCATGAAGACCCGGCGCTGGCCCCACATGTCGCCGAGCTTGCCGACGGCCGGGCCGATGATGCCGAAGGCGAGGATCGGCCCGCTGACGACCCAGGTCAGGGTGCTCTGCGAGGCGCCCAGGTCGTCGGAGATGCGGGGGATCGAGACGGCCAGGATCGTGACCGTGACGTTGACCGAGAATAGCCCGATCAGCAGGACGGTGAGGATCGTCCGGGGTGACCGATCGGCGCGCAGGGCGGGTTCGTCGTCGTCGACCGCACCCACGTCCATCGTGGGGCCACGGTACTTGACCCGCGGGTCAATCCATCATCTGTCGCGGCGCAGGATGATGTCGACCTCGGAGCCGCGGCGGACCTGCTCGCCGGCCCCGGGCGAGGAGCTGGAGGGGCGGCCGGCGGCCGGGCCCTGGACGTCACCGGCGACCAGGCCGGCCTCCTCGAGCAGGGCGACGGCCTCGGCCAGGCTGCCCACGGTGCTGACGTCGGGCACGGTGACCAGGTCCGGCCCCTTCGACACCACCACGACCACGGTGCTGTCCCGGGGCGCCTCGGCCCCGGCGCCGGGCTCGGTGCCGATCACGATGCCGGCCTCGACGTCGTCGCTGAACTCCTCCTGCACGTCGGGCACCAGGCCCAGCCCCTCCAGCACCGCGACCACGTCCTCCTGGCTGCGCCCGGGCAGGTCGCCGGGGAGGGTCCGGGGCTCGGGCCCCTGCGACACGACGACCTCGACCTCGGTGCCCTTCTCGATCCGGGCCGGCGGGTCGCCCGCCACCTCGATGACGTGCTCGGCCTCGACCTCCTCGTCGAACCGGGGCGTGAAGACGGGGACGAGGGCCGAGAACCGCAGCAGGTCGTCGGCCTCCTGCTGGGTCATGCCCCGGGTGATCTCGGGCAGGTCGACGAGGGTGGCGCCCTCGGACACGACCAGCGTGATCGGGTCCCCCTCGGCCAGCTGGGTGCCCTGCTGGGGCCGGGTGCGCAGGACCTGGCCGGCCTCGGTGTCGTCCTCCCGGACCCGCTCGACGTCGACCTCCCAGCCCTGGGCCCGGAGCGACTCGACGGCCGCCTCCTCGCTCAGCCCCTGGACGGCGGGCACTGCGTTTGGTGTGTGGCCCACAAAACAAACGACGCCCTGGACGCGCTCTAGGCGGATTCAGCGACGTGCCCGGGAGCCGTTCGCTCAAGCCGCATCCTCCCCTGCGCCCTCCCACGAGCCGTCCTGCCAATCTCTGCAGAGG
>JBQGCF010000083.1:0-2700 GCA_052038315.1 Iamia sp. | reverse complement strand
GAGATGGCCATGCCGGGTGACAACACCTCCATGAGCGTGGAGCTGATCGCTCCCATCGCCATGGAGGAGGGCCTCCGCTTCGCCATCCGTGAGGGTGGCCGCACCGTCGGCTCCGGCCGCGTCACCAAGATCAACAAGTAGCGAGAAGAGAAGGCCATGGCCCGCAACGAGAAGCGCATCGCCGTCACCCTCGAGTGCACGTCGTGCAAGCGACGCAACTACATCACGACGAAGAACAAGATCAACGATCGTGAGCGCATCGAGATGAAGAAGTACTGCCAGTGGGAGCGGTCGCACACCGTCCACAAGGAGACCCGCTAGCGGGTCCTCCCGGCCGGGAGCGCACATGTCCGAGACGACGCACCAGGGGGGCACCGAGCCCGCCGGTGCGTCGTCGCGCGTAACGACGCCTGCGGCGCCGGGGTCCGAGCCCCCGATGCTGTCCGCTGCCGCCGTCCCCCGGCTCGGCTCCGACGGCGACCCCCGCTCCCACCCGGAGGCGATGGCCGCCCTCGTCGCCCGGGCCCAGGCCGGTGACGACCAGGCCTTCGAGGAGCTCGTGACCGCCACCCACGCCGAGACCTACACGCTGGCCCGGCGGTTGACCGGCAGCGACGACGACGCCCGCGACGTCGTCCAGGAGGCGTACCTGCGGGCGTACCGGTCGATCGGCCGGTTCCGCGGCGAGGCCCGCTTCACCACCTGGATGTACCGGATCACGGCCAACTGCGCCTCGACCTACGTCGGCAAGCGGCGCAAGCACCGCCACGACGAGCTGGTCGACGACATGGTCGTGGTCGACACCCGGCCCGAGCTCGACCCGGTGGCGCAGGCCGACGCCTCCGACCTGCGGAGCCGCCTGGTGGTGGCGCTCGACGAGCTGCCGCCCAAGCTGCGGGCCGTCGTGGTCCTCCGGGACGTCTACGACCTGCCCCACGAGGCCATCGCCGCCGAGCTGGGGATCTCCGAGTCGGCGGCCAAGGTGCGGCTGCACCGGGCCCGTCGCAAGCTCAAGGACCACCTGTTCCCGCCCCGCACCGAGGGCGACGACGCCTCGGGGGAGGACGTGTCATGACGGTTGCGTGTGTCGACCTGGGCGACCAGCTGGCCGCCTCGGGCGGCGATCCCGGCGCCCTGGACCGGACGGCCCGGCGCCACGTGCAGGGCTGCTTGCGCTGCCAGGCCGACCTGGTCCAGCACCGGCGGGTCCTGCGGGCCCTGCGATCGCTGCGGGAGGACGTCCTCGAGCCGGCTCCGGGCCTGGTCACCGAGGTGCTGGCCCACATCGAGGAGGCGGGCGAGCGCCACGCCATCCGCTCGCTGCTCACCGGTCGCCGGGCCGCCTACATCGGTGGGCTGGCCGCGGCGACGGCCGCCGCCGGGGCCGCCGGGGCGGTGGTGCTGGTCACCCGGACCCGGGCTCGGCGGCTCCCGCTGGCTGGGTAGCGGTTCGATTGCAGCCGGGTCGGAGCGAGTGGGACTTCGGCTGACCGGTTGCTAGTCTCGACCGGTCCGTGCTCCCAGGAGCGCGAACAGAGGGCAGTAGCTCAACTGGCAGAGCACCGGTCTCCAAAACCGGCGGTTGGGGGTTCGACTCCCTCCTGCCCTGCTCCATCCAACCCCTTTCGTCAGGTACCACCGATGGCGATGAACCGCGAACAGAAGCGTCTGCTGCAGAAGCAGGGCGCGATCGATGCCGATGGGCAGCCCAAGGCCGAGCGCCGGGCGCCGTCCGCGCCCCGCCCCAAGGAGCAGCGCACCAAGCCGCGCCAGTTCCTGCGCGAGGTCCGGGCCGAGATGCGCAAGGTCAACTGGCCCACGCGCGCCGAGACGACGAACTACTCGATCATCGTGTTCGTCACCATCGTGGTGCTCACCGCGCTGATCGCCGGTGTCGACTTCGGACTGGCCAAGGCCGTCCTCTGGATCTACGACGCATGACCTTCCTGGAACCCGAAGCCCCCACCACCGACGAGACCGAGGAGACCGAGGAGGTCGTCGACGAGACGACCGACGAGGCGTCCGAGACCCCGGCCGGCATCGATCCCGAGACGGGCGAGGTGATCGCCGAGAGCGGCGACGCCGGCGAGGCCCCCGAGGTGATCGACGCCGAGGACCTGGTCGAGGAGGCGGCGACTCCCGTCGAGAGCCCCTACGACCGGCCCGGCCGCTGGTTCGTGGTCCACACCCAGTCGGGCTACGAGAAGAAGGTCAAGCAGAACCTGGAGGCCCGGACCTCCTCGATGAACATGGAGGGGCGGATCCACGAGGTCGTCATCCCCATGGAGGACGTCGTCGAGATCCGGGGCGGCAAGAAGCAGGTCGTCCAGAAGAAGATGTTCCCCGGCTACCTGCTGGTGCGCTGCTTCCTCGACGACGACTCCTGGTACGTGATCCGCAACACCCCGGGCGTCACCGGCTTCGTCGGCGCCGGCAACAAGCCGTCGCCCCTGCCCCGCCGTGACGTCGAGACCTTCCTCGCCGTCAAGGACGAGGACATCGAGGTCCAGACCAAGAAGGGCCGGGCCCGTCTCGAGCACGAGCTGGGCGAGACCGTGCGGGTCAAGGAAGGCCCGTTCGCCAACTTCTCCGGCGAGATCGTCGAGATCAACGAGGACCAGCTCAAGGTCAAGGTGCTCGTCGACATCTTCGGCCGCGAGACCCCGGTCGAGCTCGACTTCTCGCAGGTCGCCAAGTTCT
>JBQGCF010000082.1:0-14589 GCA_052038315.1 Iamia sp. | reverse complement strand
GTCATCTTCGCCCTGCAGTCGGCGGCGATCTACGCCATCGCCGCCAGCGGGCTGGTCGTGACGTACACGACCTCGGGCATCTTCAACTTCGCCCACGGCGCCATCGGCATGGTGGTGGCGTTCGCGTACTGGCAGATGACCGCGGACCCCGACCTGGGCGGCGGGGATGCGGTCTTCGGCGCCGGCCGCGGCTGGAACCCGTGGGTGTCCCTGGTGCTGTGCCTGTTCGTGGTGGCTCCGGCCGTGGGCTGGGTGCTCGACCGGCTGCTGATGCGACGCCTGGCGGGGGCGTCGACCATCGCCGGGATCGTGGCCACGATCGGCCTGCTCTTCGCCCTGGTCCAGATCGCCGGGATCCTCTGGCCCCAGGACCAGAGCTACAGCCTCCCCGGCTTCTTCCCGGGCAAGAGCTTCGAGCTGTTCTCGGTGAACGTGACCTACCACCGGGCACTGTCGCTGGTGATCGCCATCGCCGTGGCCTTCGGGCTGCGGGCGCTGCTCTACAACACCCGGCTGGGCGTGGCCATGCGGGCGGTGGTCGACAGCCGTGACCTCACCGCCCTCAACGGTGCCTCGCCGGACCGGGTGTCGTCGGTGGCGTGGATGCTGGGCTGCTCGCTGGCCGGGCTGGCCGGCATCCTCATCGCCCCCAACCTGTCGCAGTTCACGGCCATCGCCCTGACGCTGCTCGTCATCCAGGCCTACGCGGCGGCCATGGTCGGCCGGCTCCGGAGCCTCCCGCTGACGTTCCTCGGCGCCCTGATCCTGGCCGAGATCGAGCAGGTCCTGGCCCTGATCGATGTGAAGGACGTCTTCGGCGAGGACATCAGCGGCAAGCTCGGGACGCTGTCCTCGGCGGTGCCGGTGCTGCTCCTGCTCGGCGTCCTGATCTTCATCAGGGAGGACCGGGGCGGGCTGCGCTCGGAGAAGCTCAACTTCCGGGTGCCCCGGCCCTCGGTGCGGACGGTGGCGCTGGGGATGGGCGGGCTCGTCCTGCTCGTCGGGCTCATGGCCCAGCTGGAGTGGTTCACCGTCACCACCCGGCTCAACTACGGCAAGGGCCTGGCCCTCGGGATCGTCATCCTCTCGCTGGTGCTGCTGACCGGGTGGGCGGGGCAGGTCTCGCTGGCCCAGCTCGGGCTGTCGGGGCTGGCCGCCTGCGCGGTGTGGAAGCTGGGACCGGTCGTCGGGCTGGTCGCCGGGGTGGCGATCTGCGCCGTGGTGGGCGCCCTCGTCGCCCTCCCCGCGCTGCGGATGCGGAGCCTGTACCTCGCCCTCACCACCATGGCCTTCGCCCTCCTGATGGAGACGGTGGTCTACGGCAACAACACGATCTTCTCCGCCCTCCGCCCCTTCGCCACCGGTGGCGCCCGGGCCGATCGCCCCGGGTTCCTGGAGAGCGACAAGGCGTTCATGATCGCCCTGGCCGTGTCCTTCGCCCTGATCGCCGTCGGCCTCACCGTCATCCGCAACGGTCCGTTCGGACGGCGGCTGGCGGCCATGAAGGACTCGCCCGACGCCTGCGCCACCCTCGGGATGGACCTGACCGCCACCAAGCTGCAGGTGTTCGTGCTGGCCTCCGGCATCGCCGGCTTCGGCGGCGGGATGCTGGCCATGTGGAACTCGACCAACGTCGGGCTCTCGCAGTACGCCCTGCTGGAGGGCGGTGCCCTCGGCGGCCTGCCGCTCGTGCTGGTGGCGGTGATCGGCGGCATCACCTCGGTGTTCGGCGCAGCCTTCGGCGCCTTCCTGTTCGTGGGCATGCCGCTGCTCGGCAGCAAGGTCAGCTGGCTCAAGAGCGTGATGAACGTGGCGCCCGGGCTGGCCGGCATCGGCCTGGCCCAGTCGCCCGACGGCGCCGTCCGCCAGATCGCCGACGGCGCCTCCGACGTGGCCGAGGCCATCGCCCGGCTGCGGGCGTCGTCCTCCGGGGAGGGCGCGGCGGCGTCGGCCCCGGCGGGTCGCTCGCCCGAGCAGATGGTCGCCGGCCGGATGAGCGAGGAGGACGTGGCCCACCTCGACCACGTCCTGGGCCTCTCGTGGGGGAGGGACGCATGAGCCTCCTGGAGCTGCGCTCGGTCACCGTCCGCTTCGGCGGCAACGTGGCCGTGTCCGACGCCAGCCTCACCGCCGAGGAGGGCCGCATCACCGGCCTGATCGGTCCCAACGGCGCCGGCAAGACCACCACCTTCAACGTCATCACCGGGCTCCAGCGGCCGTCGTCGGGGCTGGTGCTCTGGGACGGCCAGGACATCAGCGGGCTGTCGGCGCACAAGCGGGCCCGGCTCGGCATGGGCCGGACCTTCCAGCGGTTGGAGCTGTTCGGCTCGCTGTCGGTGGCCGAGAACGTGCTGCTGGCCGGCGAGCTGCTGCGGCGCCAGGGCGGGAGCGGGCGCACCCCCCGCGTGCCGGGGGCGACGACGTCCACCAGCGCCGTCGAGGAGGCGGCCCTGCTGCTCGAGCACCTCGGGCTGGGCGACCTGGCCGACGTGCGGGCCGAGGAGCTGCCCACCGGCACGGCCCGCATGGTCGAGCTGGCCCGGGCCCTCGCCACCCGGCCCCGGCTGCTGCTCCTCGACGAGCCGGCGTCGGGCCTCGACGAGTCCGAGACCGAGCACTTCGCCTCGGTGTTGGAGGAGCTGGCCGACCACGGCCTCGGCATCCTCCTCGTCGAGCACGACGTGCCGCTGGTGATGCGGCTGGTGTCGGAGGTCTTCGTCCTCGACCTCGGGAGCGTGCTGGCCCACGGCACCCCCGCCGAGGTCCAGGCCGACCCCCGCGTGATCGAGGCCTACCTGGGCGCCGCCCCGGTCGGGGAGGTGGCCGGATGAGTCCGGATCTGTCCAAGTCCCCGGCGGGCACCGACGCCGACGCGGTGTACGACGCGGTCGACGGGATCGACGTCACGTCGCTGCTGGCCGACGACGGGGCGGCGACGCCGGTCGTGGCGTCCGACGCGCCGCCGGCGTTGGAGCTGCGGGGCGTCAAGGCCGCCTACGGGAAGATCGAGGTCCTCCACGGGGTCGACCTGGTGGTGCCGGCCGGGAAGGTCGTCGCCCTGCTCGGGCCCAACGGCGCGGGCAAGACCACCACGCTCTGCGTGGCCAGCGGCCAGATGTGCCCCACCGCGGGCGACGTCTACGTCGCCGGCCGGCGGGTCACCGGGGCGGCCCCGCAGGCGCTGGCCGCCATCGGCCTGTGCACCGTGCCCGAGGGACGAGGCGTCTTCCGGTCGCTGACCGTGCGCGAGAACCTGCGCATGGCGACCTACCGGGGCGTCAAGCTGTCCGACGTCGAGGACAAGGCCTACGGCATCTTCCCCCGGCTCGGCGCCCGCCGGGACCAGCTGGCCGGCACCATGTCCGGCGGCGAGCAGCAGATGCTGTCGCTGGCCCGGGCCCTGGTGACCGACCCCGCGGTCCTCCTCCTCGACGAGCTGTCGATGGGGCTGGCGCCGATCATCGTCGACGAGCTGTACCAGCAGGTGCAGCGCATCACCCGCCACGGCGTGTCGGTGCTGGTGGTCGAGCAGTTCGCCCGCACCGTCCTCGGCGTCGCCGACGTCGCCGCCATCATGGCCCACGGCCGCATCACCTCCGTGGGCGATCCCACCACCATCGAGTCCGAGCTGTCCGCCGCCTACCTGGGAGCCACCTCATGACCGATCCGACGAACTCCGGTCCTGCCGGCCTCGCCGACCGCGTCAACCAGATCCACGTCCCCGAGCCCAACGCCGACCGCGAGCGCATGATGCTGATCGCCGGCGGCGTGCTGGTCGCCGTGGGCATCGTCGCCGTGCTGATCGGCTACTGGGGGGCCTCGGGCACGCGCTCCCCGGCCGAGCAGATCCCCTACGCCCTCTCCGGTGGCGCCCTCGGGCTGGGCCTGATCGTGCTCGGCTGCGCCCTGATCACCCGCTTCTCGCTGGCCCGGCTGTTCCGGTTCTGGCTGGCCCGGATGCTCCACGAGCACCAGGTCCAGACCGACCGCACCGTCGACGCCCTCGAGCGGATCGAGGCGCTGCTGGCCGGCGGCGCGGCCTCCGGTGGCCCGGCCGCGGCGGCGTCCGCGCCGGCCCCCGCCCCGGCCGTCGACGTCACCTCCGACGGCGCCGGACCCTCCTCGTCCTACGACACCCACCGCGTGCGGCGCGAGCCGCTCCGAGCCGAACCCCTGGAGAAGTGAGTTGCCCGATCTGATCGTCGAGCGGGACGGCCACGTCCTGACCGTCACGCTCAACCGACCGGAGGCGCGCAACGCCTTCAGCCCCGACATGCTCGTCCGGGCGGCCGACGCCTGGAAGCTGCTCGACGAGGACCCCGAGCTGCGGGTCGGCATCCTCACCGGCGCCGGAGGGACGTTCTGCTCGGGGATGGACCTGAAGGCGCTGGCCGCCGGCATGCCCGACGACGTGCAGGCCCGGTGGAGCGAGGACCCGGACATGCACTGGAAGGCCCTGCTGCGGCACTTCCGCCCGTCCAAGCCGATCATCGCCGCCGTCGAGGGCTACTGCGTGGCCGGCGGGACCGAGATCCTCCAGGCCACCGAGATCCGGGTCGCCGGCGACACCGCCGAGTTCGCCATCGCCGAGGTCCAGCGGGGGCTGTTCCCGCTCGGCGGCTCGACCGTCCGGCTCCAGCGCCAGATCGGCTTCACCAACGCCGCCGACCTGCTGCTGACCGGTCGTCGCATCAGCGCCGAGGAGGCTCTGCGGATCGGCCTGATCGGCCACGTCGTCCCGGCCGGTTCGGCGCTGGACAAGGCTCGTGAGCTGGCCGACCTGATCGCCGCCAACGGACCGCTCGCCGTGAAGGCGGTGCTGAAGTCGATGCGGGAGACCGCCGACATGCCCATCGCCGAGGCCCTGGCCCACGAGATGACCATCGGCGAGCCGATCATCTTCAACACCAAGGACGCCAAGGAGGGCCCCCGCGCCTTCGCCGAGAAGCGCCCCCCCGTCTTCACCGGCGAGTAGCCGCTCTCCCGGGGCTGGGGCGCCAGCCGAGGACCTTGGCGGCGAGGGGGAGGAGGGGGTGGCCGCTGACGCGGTCGGCGAACCAGTCCTCGTGGCGCTGCTCCTCGGCCTGCATCGCCTCCAGCGCGGGGACCATGGCGGCGAGGCCGAGCGTCGTCGCGTCGGCCCGGGCGGTGGCGTACTGGCCGACGTTCATCGCCTCCAGACGGCCGGCGGCGTACATGGGGCCGAACCAGCCGCCGACCCAGCAGAGCGAGCCGAAGAACCGGCCGATCGTCCCCATCAGCAGCTCCCGGCCGGGGCGGGGGGCCTCGCCCAGGTCCTCCAGCAGCTCGGCGACCCGGTTGCGGTGGTGCCACTCGGCCGCCTCGATCACCTGGATCTCGTGGGCCTGGCCCGGGTGCCGGCGGCGCAGCGAGCGGGAGTGGCCCCGGTAGGCGTGGGCGGCGGCCAGCTCCCCGGCATGGGCGTCCTGCAGCATCCGCACCAGGGCCCGCCGCGCCTCCACCAGCACGGCATCGTCCGGCACGGCATCGTCCGGCACCGTCACGGTCGGGTCGGCCACCGCCTCCACGAGGGCGACCCTACGCCCGCCCACCCCACCCGTCGCCCCGGACGGACCGGTCCAACGCCGAGCTTTGAGCGCCTCACCCCGCTATTCGATGTCAGGCGCTCAAAGTTCGGGCTGGGGGAGGGGAGGGGGAGGGGTCAGGGCACGAAGGCGCAGAAGATGTTGGCGTCGGGGTCGTGCATGACGGTCCAGTGGATGTCGCCGTCGTGGGGGCGGACGACGGTGGCGCCGGCGGCCTCCAGGGCGGCCCAGTCGCCCTCGACGTCCCAGTGGACCCGGTTCTCGACGACCCGCTCGTCGGTCACGGGGACGAACTTCCAGATCAGGTCGCCCAGGCCGGGGACGTCGTGGAGGTAGCGGGGCGTGCCGTCCGGTCCGGGGCCGATGCGGGCACCGGTGCGGGCCGCCCACCAGGCGGCGATCTCCGCCGGCCGCTCGCTGTCGGTGCACCAGGCGAAGATCGTGGCCGGCGGGCCCGACGGCGCACCGACCGGCGGGGGGAAGGCGCACATCTCGTGGCCCTCGGGGTCGGCCAGCACGGTGAAGCCGTCCTGCTCGGAGTGCACGGTGGCGCCGAGGGCGAGGAGCCGGTCGACGTCGGGGACGTGGAGGTCGGGGTGCACCCGGTCCTTCACGACCTTGTCGTGGTCGACCTGGTTGATCCACAGGGTGACCTCGTCGCCCCGCCCCACGAACACCACGCCCGGCCGGCTGTGCCACCGCCACTCGAGCCCCAGCGCCTCGGCCCAGAACCGCCCGACCCGCTCGGGGTCCCGGGCGTCGAGGCACCAGTCCTTCACCGCCACCGTCGTCATGGCGTGGGACGCTAGGCCGATCGAGCCGACCCACGAGTGGGAGATCCCCGAGCGGGACGTGCAGCGCCACGTCGATCGGCGCGGGCGCCGGCACGCCTACGAGCGCCTCGAGCCGGCCCGCACCGCCCTCGTCGTGGTCGACCTCACCGCCTTCTTCGTCGGGACGACGACCTACGCCGGCGGCATCGTCGGGCCGGTCCGCCGCCTGGCCGAGGTGGTCCGGGCGACGGGCGGGACGGTGGCCTGGGTGACGCCGGCGCCGGGCCCGCCCACCGCCTGGGCCCGCGGGTTCTACGGCGACGCCGTGGCCGAGGCCTACGCCGGCGCCGATGCCCGGCTGGCGCCCGGGCTCGACCCGGAGCCGGGCGACCTGCGGGTCGAGAAGACCGCGGCCAGCGCCCTGTTCCCCGGCCGCTCACCGCTCGACGGGCTGCTGCGGGCGCGGGGGATCGACACTGTGCTGGTCGCCGGCACGGTCACCAACGTCTGCGTCGAGGCCACGGCCCGGGACGCGGCCACCCTCGCCTACCGCACGATCGTCGTCGGCGACGCCTGCGCCGGGGTCGACGACGCCAGCCACGCGGCCAGCCTGCGGACGATCTTCCGCAGCGTGGGCGACGTCCGTCGGGTCGACGAGGTGGTTGCCCTGCTGGGAGGAAGCTCTTAGCCGGCCGTGCCGGCGGCGAGGCGCTGGGCCCAGGGGTAGTCGGGCTTGCCGGCGGGGGAGCGGAGGATCTCCTCGACCAGGTGCAGCTGGCGGGGGACCTTGTAGCCGGCGATGCGGGTCCGGCAGTGGGCGTCGAGGTCGTCGAGCGTGGGCGGGGCCTCGTGGTCGCGAGGCTGGACGACGGCGGCGACCGTCGACCCCCACCGCTCGTCGGGCACGCCGACCACCACGCAGTCGTACACCGACGGGTGGGCCTTGAGGGCGGCCTCGACCTCCTCGGGGAAGATCTTCTCGCCCCCCGAGTTGATGCAGACCGAGCCCCGGCCGAGCAGGGTGATCGAGCCGTCCTCCTCGACGGTGGCGAAGTCGCCGGGCACGACGTAGCGCCGGCCGTCGGCGGCGGTGATGAACGTCGCCGCCGTCTTGGCCTCGTCCTTGTAGTAGCCGACGGGGATGTTGCCGCCCCGGGCCACCCGGCCGATCACGCCGGAGCCGGGCTCGACCGGCTTCAGGTCGTCGTCGAGCACCACCGCGTCCCGGGACGGGTTCACGGTGGGCCCGCCGCCCTTCATCTCGGTCTGGCCCTTCTGGACCATCGTCATGCCGTTCATGCCGCCCTCGCTCGACCCGATCGAGTCGATGATCATGGCGTTGGGCAGCAGCTCGAGGTAGCGGTCCTTGACCGTCGGGGAGAAGACGGCGGCGCTGGACGAGACGACGAACAGCGACGTCAGGTCGTAGCGGGAGGGGTCCTCCTCCAGGGCCTCGATCATCGGGCGGGCCATGGCGTCGCCGGTGATCATCACCGTGTTGACCTTCTCGCGGGCCATGGTCTCCCACACGCCGTGGGGCGTGAAGCGGGGGACGAACACGACGGTGCCGCCCTCGAACCAGAACCGCAGCGTCGACCACTGGGCGGCGCCGTGCATGAGGGGCGGGGCCGACAGGGTGACCATCGGGTTCTCGGTGGCGGCGGCCTTCTCGGCCAGCTGGGTGTCGGACGCGACCCGCTCCTGGGTGTAGGCGTCGATGCCGCCGCCGAGGGCGTAGAAGACGTCCTCGTGGCGCCACACCACGCCCTTGGGCATGCCGGTGGTGCCGCCGGTGTAGAGGACGTAGTGGTCGTCGGGGGAGCGCTCGCCGAAGTCCCGGTCGGGCGAGCCGGAGGCCAGGGCGTCGGCGAAGGGGATCGAGCCGAGCTGGGCCAGGGCGGCGACGACGTCGGGATCGGAGGCGGCCGCCGTCGACTCGGCATCGGGCGGTCCGGGCATGGCGACGAAGTGGCGCAGGTGGTCGATGCGGGGGGCGACGGCGGCGACCCGGGGGGCGTAGGCGACGTCGTGGACGAGGGCGACCAGGTCGGCGTTGTCGAACAGGTAGGCCAGCTCGTCCTCGACGTAGCGGAAGTTGATGTTGATCGGGACCGCCCGCAGCTTGAAGGCGGCGATCATCGACACCATCCACTCGGTGGAGTTCTGCCCGTGGATCCCGATGTGGTCGCCGGCGCCGACGCCGTGGTCGGCCAGGTGGTGGGCGAGGCGGTTGGCCCGCTCCTCGACGTCCGCGTAGGTGAGCCGGTCGTCGCCCACGATCAGCGCGGGCCGATCCCCCACGACGTCGACCGTGCGCTCGAAGAGGTCAGCGATGTTGAACGCCATGTCCGTGTTCTACCAGAGCAACTAGAACACGTTCTCGTTTTCGTCGTGGGGTAGCGTCTCGACCACATGGCGCGCTGCATGCTCTGCTCCTCGCCCGCCGGCGCCGCCGACGTGGTCTGCCCGCGCTGCGGTGGCGCCCTGGAGGAGGGGCCCGAGGACGTGACCCGCGTCGAGGCGGTCGACCTGGGCAAGCCGGGAGCCGACGACGGCACCACCGGCCCCTTCGCCCCCGCCCCGGGCTGGGTCCCGCCGACCGGCCCGCCCGGCTACGACGCCGGCCCGCCGGGGTACGGCCCGCCCACCGGACCGCCACCCGGGTACGGCCCGGGCTGGGCCCCGCCGGGCTACGGCCCCCCGCCCGGTCCGCCACCGGGGCTCTTCGGGGTGCCCCCGGGTCCGCCCGGCGGCGCCGAGGCCCCCGGCCCGCCGCCCGGCTACCTGCCGCCCTACCCGCCGCCGCCCGGCTACGGCGGCGGGGTGCCCTACGCGCCCTACGGCTACCCGGGCTTCCAGCCCCAGCCGCTGGTCGAGACGCTGGCCGTCGGGTCGCTGATCACGTCGATCGTCGGCCTGGCCACCGCCTTCTTCTGCTACGTGCCGATCTTCGCCTGCCCGGTGGGTGCGGTGATGGGCCACGTCGCCCTGCGCCGCATCGAGGAGGGCCACAAGGGCGGCAAGGGCCTGGCCCTGGCCGGCGTGATCGTCGGCTGGATCGGCACCGGGCTGCTCGTCCTCGGGCTGATCGCCCTGCTGATCATCGTGGTCCTGGCCGGCACCACGTCCTAGGCGGCGCCGGCCGCCCGCTTCCGGCCCTTCCTCGGGCCGATCCCGGCGGCGGCGACCAGCTCGGCCAGCGCCGGCTCGACGGCCTCGGCCATGGCCCACACGTCGGGCACCAGCTCCTTGTCGACCATGAAGCCGACGTCGACCGAGTCCATGTAGCTCATGACGGTGACGTTGAGCCCGCAGCCCTCCATCACCGGCCCCATCGGGTAGGCGGCGACGGCTTGGGCCCCGGCGAAGTAGAGGGGGAACGGCGGGCCGGGCACGTTGGAGACGATCAGGTTGTGGACCGGGCGGTGGACGTTGGCCAGGTTCATGCCCGAGTAGAGGCGGGAGGCCAGGTTGAAGACGTTGGGCCCGGCGAACTCGGCCCAGTTCTGGAGCATCTGGGCGCCGACGGCGTTGTGCTCCTCCTTGGCGCCGCGGGTGGTGGTGCGGATCGCCTCGAGCCGCTCGATCGGGTCGTCGAGCTCGGTGGCCAGGTTGGTGAACAGGGCGGACACCTTGTTCGACCCCGGCGTGTCCTCCTCGGTCCGCACCGACACCGGGCAGACGGCCACCAGCGGGTCTCCGGGCAGGGCGTCGTGGGCCTCCAGGTAACGGCGGAGGGTGCCGGCGCAGAGGGCGAGGACGACGTCGTTGACCGTGCAGTCGAGGGCGGTCTTGAGCTCCTTGATCGTGGCCAGCGGGACCCGGGCGAAGCCGACGTCGCGCCGCCCCGACGTGGGCCCGTTCCACGGCACGCGGGGCGCGGTCAGGGGCACCGCGCCCACCAGGCCCTCGGGGTCGCGGCGGGCCTTGGCCACCCGGGAGATCGAGCGGGCCGTCTCGCCGACCAGCCCGGCCAGCCCCATCGTGCGCTTGACCCGCGAGGTGAAGGCGTGGCCGAGCAGCTCGACGTCGGACGGGATGCGCTCCGACGGCAGCTCGGGCGGCGGCCCGGTGACGACGGAGTCGGCCGGGTCGAGGTCGAACAGGTGGACCATCAGCTCGGCGCCGCTGGCCCCGTCGATGGCGCAGTGGTGGACCTTGGAGACCACCGCGATGCGGTCCTGCTTGAGCCCCTCGACGACCCACATCTCCCACAGCGGCCGGGACCGGTCGAGCGGGACGCTGGCGATCTGGGCCGCCATCTCGCCCAGCTCCCGGCGGCCACCGGGGGCCGGCGCCCCGATGCGGCGGATGTGGTAGTCGATGTCGAACTCGGGGTCCTCGACCCACACCGGGTGGTGGAGGTTGAGCGGCACCGACACCAGCCGCCGGCGGAACGGGGCGATGCGGTCGGTGCGGGAGGCGATGAAGTCCTTGATCGCCTGGAAGGAGTAGCCGCCGGGCATGGTCGACGGGTCGAGGACCATCGTCATGGCCACGTGCATGTGGTGGGTCGGCGTCTCCAGGTAGAGGAACGCCGCATCCAGCCCGCTGAGTCGCTCCATCAGATGCCCTCGAAACCTAGAACGTGTTCTAATCTCACCCCGTGGACTTCGACGATACCTCTCGCGAAGCCTCCTTTCGCTCGGAGGCCCGGGCGTGGCTGGACGCCCACGCCCCGGCCAAGGGCAGCCCCGAGGACTTCTCGGGTGGCTACCTCGAAGGAACGGCCGACGCCGCCACCCACATCGCCCGGGCCAAGGCGTGGCAGCAGCTCCTCTTCGACGAGGGCTGGGCCGGCATCACCTGGCCGACCGAGCACGGCGGCAAGGGCCTGGGCTCCCTGGAGTCGTCGATCTGGAACGCCGAGATGGCCCGCTACGGCGTGACCGTCGGCCCCTTCGCCGTCGGCATCGGCATGGCCGGGCCGACGATCCTCCGCCACGGCACCGACGCCCAGAAGGAGCGCTTCCTCCGCCCGATGCTGCGGGGCGAGGAGATGTGGTGCCAGCTGTTCAGCGAGCCCGAGGCCGGCAGCGACCTGGCCGCCCTGCGCACCCGCGCCGTGCGCGACGGCGACGACTGGGTCGTCGACGGGCAGAAGGTGTGGACGTCGTCGGCCGACCACGCCGACTGGGGCATCCTCCTCGCCCGCACCGACCCCGACGCCACCAAGCGCAAGGGCATCACCTACTTCCTGGTCGACATGCGCTCGCCGGGGATCGAGATCCGCCCCCTCAAGCAGATGACCGGGTCGAGCCACTTCAGCGAGGTCTTCCTCGACGGCGTCCGCATCCCCGACGAGAACGTGCTGGGCGAGCCGAACCAGGGCTGGGCCGTCACCCAGACCACGCTGGCCAACGAGCGGGGGCTGATCGCCGGGGGCAACAAGGCCTCCGACGCCGCCGCCCTGTGCGTGCTGGCGACCAAGCTCGGGCGGGGCGACGACCCGGTGCTGCGCCAGAAGCTGGTCGACTGCTGGATCCGGCAGCGGATCCAGACCTACCACGGCTACCGGCTGCAGACGGCGCTGAGCCAGGGCCGCCAGCCCGGACCCGAGGTGTCGGTGATGAAGCTGTTCGCCGCCCAGTACCTGAAGCGGCTGGGCGACACCGCCCTCGAGCTGCTCGGCCCCGACGGGATGCTCGCCGGGGCGGGGCCCGCCGACGGCGCTTGGCAGGCCCGCTTCCTCCACGCCCCGGCCATCGGGATCGCCGGCGGCTCCAACGAGGTGCAGCGCAACATCATCGGCGAGCGGGTCCTCGGCCTGCCCCGCGAGGCGGCGGTCGATGACGTGCCGTTCCGCGAGCTGCTGTCCGGGCGCCGGTAGCCTCGCCCGATGGCCCCGCCAGCCCCCTCGGCCACCGACACCAGCACCCTGACCGTCGCCCAGGCGGCGCGCCGCGAGCGCGTCATCCGGGCCGCCCTCGACCTGGCCGCCGAGGGGGGCTACGACGCCGTCCAGATGCGCGACGTGGCCGCCCGGTCCGAGGTCGCCCTGGGCACGATCTACCGCTCCTTCTCGTCGAAGGACCACCTGCTGGCGGCCTCGCTGGTGACCTGGACCAACGACCTCGAGCGCCGCATCGCCCGGCGCCCCCCCAAGGGCGAGACGCCCGCCGAACGGGTGGGCGACGTGCTCCGGCGGGCCACCGAGGCCATGGAGCGCCAGCCCCAGCTGACCGAGGCGGTGATCCTCGCCATCTCGTCCCCGGACCAGGGCGCGGCCTCCTGCCAGGGCGAGGTGGCCGGTGCCTTCGCCCGGGTCATGGACCGGGCCATGCCCGAGGACCTCGACCCCGCGGTGCGGGCCGACGTGGCCCGCGTCCTCAACTTCGTCTGGTA
The DNA here is from genome assembly GCA_052038315.1 of Iamia sp. Taxonomy (GTDB): domain Bacteria; phylum Actinomycetota; class Acidimicrobiia; order Acidimicrobiales; family Iamiaceae; genus Iamia. Next base: position 1,904 of record JBQGCF010000082.1, on the reverse strand, counting down.
CGGCGCCCTGCTGGGGTGGGTCAACGGGTGGTCCGGCACCACCGACGTCAGCGCCGAGATCAGCAACGCCACCCGGCTGCTGCTCGACCAGTTCTCCTAGCCGCGACCCCTGGCCGGCCACCCGGTGGTGGCGTAGGGTGACCGTCGTCCGGCGGGGGCTCCTCGCCGGCGGCGGAACACCTCAAGGGGATCTCATGAAGCGGTACTTCGGCGCGCTGCGCCTCCTCGTCGGATCGGCGGTCGTGGCCACCGGGATGGGGCTGGCGGCGCCACCGGTCGCCGCCGCGCCGGCGCTCACGGTCACCCCGTCGACCGGGCTGCTCGACCGGTCGATCGTCACGGTCGAGGGCACCGGGCTGAGCGTCGACGCCCAGTACCTGGTGACCCAGTGCGCCGGGGCGGCGCCGGCCGGCTGCGCCCTCGACCCGCCCGTCAACACCAACGGCGCCTTCGTCACGACCACCGGCAGCGGGACGATGAGGGCCCACCTCCGGCTGCCCCGGGTCCTGGAGCTGGAGGGCGGCGACGTGGACTGCTCGACCGGCGCCTGCGCCATCGCCGTGCTGCGCCGGAGCGACAACACGGAGGTCACCAGGACGGCCATCGACTTCGAGCCGACCGGCACGGCCACGGTGCCCGACGCCACCCTCGCCCTGACCCTCGGGTCCCGATGGCGGGCCAACGGCGGCACGGTGCGGTGGCAGGGCGCCGGCTACCTGCCCTGGTTCGAGGCGACCGCCATCGATGCACCGGGCATCCCGATCAGCCTGGCCGGGTCGGTCACCAGCAACGCCGCCTACATCGCCGTCTGCACCCCACCGCCCAGCGGCTGGGCCGGCTGCGAGCGCTACGTCTCACGACCGACCCTGGTGCCGGGCAGCTCGGGGGCGACGTTCAAGTTCACCGGTCGCGTCTCGGTTGACGCCCAGGGCCGGGCGACCGATGCCGTCGGGTCGATGCCCCGGATGTGGGACACCGACGAGGGGCGGATCGACTGCGCGGTGGCCGACTGCTCCTTCGCCCTCGAGCAGGACGGGGCGCCGCACTCGAACGTGGCCGACGTGGCCTGGCTGCCCGAGTGGGCGCCGTACCCGTCGGCCGCCGCCTTCGTGGCCGCCGCCTACCCGGCGCTGCTGGGTCGGCCGGCGACCGCCTCCGAGCGCTCGGCCGCCATCGCCGGGCTGACCGACCGCTCGATCACCGGCTACCGGCTGCTCCTCGACCTGGCCGGGCGCAGCGACGCCCGCCGGCTGGCCGAGATCACCCGCCTCTACACCGCCGCCCTCGGCCGCCAGCCCGACGGCGCGGGCCTCGTCTACTGGGAGCAGGAGCTGGAGCGCACGGGGTCGATGTCGGCCATCGCCGAGGCCTTCGGCCGCACCCCGGAGTTCCGCCGGACCTTCGGCGCGGCCAACGTCACCGACGCGGTCGAGATGGCCTACGTGCGGACCCTCAACCGCTACCCGACCGGCAAGGAGCGGCAGTACTGGATCGACCGGCTCCGCGCCGGGCTGGCCCGCACCCACATGATCCACCTCTTCTCCCGGAGCCCGGAGTTCGTGGCCCGGGAGGACGGGCGGTCGCGGGTCGCGGCCATCACCGTCGCCCTCCTGCGCCGGGGCCCGACGGCCGACGAGTGGTACCTGGTCAACCCCGACTGGGTGTACCGGGACACGCGGGGCCGGGCCGAGCGGGTCGACGACGGGGTGCTGCTGATCCTGTCGTCCAACCAGCTGGACGCCGAGGTCTGAACCTCGCCTAGGTGTTGTGCCCTGGGACGTTGTTGACAGCTGAGTAGGTGGCCTCCTGGGCGAGTGTGGAGCTGTCGAAGGCATCACACGAACCCAGGAGGCTCGTCTTGCACGGTAACGCTCCCCTCACGCCCGAAGGCCGGCTGCGGTTGG
>JBQGCF010000081.1:0-5361 GCA_052038315.1 Iamia sp. | reverse complement strand
CCTCGCGAGCGCCGAGGTCGAGCCCGGCGGCCGGCTCGTCGAGGAGCAGCAGGGCGGGCTCGCCGGCCAGCGCCCGGGCGAGGAGCACCCGCTGGCGCTCGCCGGCCGACAGCGTGCCGAAGGTGCGCCCGGCGAGGTGGGCGGCGCCGACCCGCTCCAGCTCGACCCGGGCCGCCTCCCGGTCCTCGTCGGTCCAGGTCGCCCACCAGGCCTCCAGCTGGGCCCGCCGGCCGGTCATGACCACGTCGAGGGCGTCGATGTCGGCCCGCAGCGAGTCGGACAGGGCGATGCTGGTGAAGCCGATGCGGGCCCGCAGGACCCGGACGTCGGTCCGCCCCGACGTCTCCCCGTCGACCGCCACCGTGCCCCGGGTCGGGCGCAGCCAGAGCCCGGCCACCCGGAGGAGCGTCGTCTTGCCGCTGCCGTTGGGGCCGAGGAGGACCCAGCGCTCGCCCGGCCCGACGGTCCAGGACACCCCGTCGAGCAGGGCCCGGCCGGAGCGGACGACGGCGACGTCGGTGACCTCCAGGGCGCTCAATCGAACGGCTCCGACGGGACGCCCAGGACGACGAACCGGTGGCGGCGGCCGGCCCGCAGGTCGGGCAGGTACCAGCGGGTGACGTAGCGGTGCCGGGTCGGGTCGCCCTCGGCCGGCCCCACCGCCAGCACGGCCACGTCCCACCCCTGGTCGTCCGCGGCCCGCTCCCAGGGGCCGTCGTCGTCGGATCGCTCGACGTGGACGAGGGGCTCGTGCCAGGCCAGGTCGCCGGGCGGGGGACCGGTCCAGCCGACCTCCCAGGCGGCGTCGACCCGGGCGGTGGTGTCGGTGAAGCGGGCCGAGCCGGGGATCTCGACGGTCGGCGCCGCACCCGTCGCCGCCGGCAGGTAGCGGGTGACCTTCAGGTCGAAGGCCCGCTCGGCGCGGACGTCGGCCAGCACGGGGTCGCTGCCCAGCTCGGTGGCCAGCCGACCGGCGTGGGCGGCGAGGAAGGGGAGCGTCTCGGGGCCGTAGAGGGTGTGGCCGCCCTCGTAGTGCTGGCGGGCGTACTCCGCCGGCGTGGCCACGTAGCCCGAGTACTCGTTGGCCACCGACGAGACGATCACCTCGGCGCCGCCCACCGCTGGTGCGACCGCTGCGGCGATGGCCCGGCCCGAGCCGACGGTGACCTCGAAGGGGATGCCGACGATCGCCGCCGGCCCGATCCGCAGCACCTGGAGGGGCAGCACCCGGGGGAAGCCCCTCTTGGGCAGGGCGAGGGGCTGGAGCCAGCGGCTGCCGATGACCCACTTCGGGTCGCCGCTGCGCTTGGGCGAGCCGGCCTTGAACGGGGGGATGCGGTGGATGACCGGCGTGGTGTTCTCAAAGGCGCCGGCGACGAGGGCGGCGCCGACCGCGGGCCGGTCGGGGAGCGTCGTCCCGCCGACGGTGTGGTGCTCGGGGCGGTCGAGGTCGACCTCGCGCAGCGCCGTGCCCAGGGCGACGTCGTCGGTGAGCCCGGAGGCCAGCGAGGCGTGGAGGGCGGCCGCCTCGGCCCCGATCGCCCGGCCGACCCGGCGGGCCTCGACGTGGCCGGCCATCCCCGGGCGCAGGGCGGGGGCGACGTCCGCGTGGGTGCCCTCGACGGCCCCGACGACCGGCCGGGTGCCGGTGGCGGCCTCGATCCGGTCCCTGGTCTCGCCCACCAGGTAGGCCCACAGGTCGGCGTTGTACTCGGGCGCGTGCATCGAGATGCCGGTGCCGTGCACGGAGAAGACGATCAGGGCGGCCAGCGGCCCGTCCGCATCGACCCGGACCATGTGGAGGCGCGGGTTGACGTTGACGTAGCGGCGGTGCGGGTCGGTGCGCTTGTCGTCGACCTCGTCGTTCTGCACGTGGGGGTCGATCGAGCGGTTGCGGGTCAGCCCCCACACGTCGGCCGAGCCCACGGCGAGGCGGGCCGGGGCCCGGGTGGCCACCGCCTGCTCGACGCCCCCGGCGATCCGCTCGACGAGGAACGCCGTCCACGCCGGGTCGAAGCCGCTGCGGTTGGAGGCGAAGCGGTTGTAGAAGTCGGTGCCCAGGAACTGGCCGGGACCGGCGTGGGTGTGGGTGGCCCCGATCATCAGCCCGGCGAGGGGCACGTCGGTGGTGGCGGCCACGGCGTCGGCCACCAGGTGCTGGACGACGGCCGAGCCGCCGAGCAGGTCGCAGGCGACGACGGCCAGCGAGGACCGCCCGGCCCGGAGGTGCAGGACCCGGGCCCGGAGGCGGGTGCGGAAGCCGGCCCCGTCGTGGGCGTTGGCCGAGTAGCCGGCCTTGGGCAGCCCGGGCGGCGGGGTGATGTCGACCTCGGCCACCCCGGCCAGCAGCCCCTCGACCGGGTCGAGGGCCGGCGGCGTCGGCGGCCGCACCGAGAACCGGGCCCGCTTGGCGGTCCCGTAGAGGAAGGGGGCGAGGACGTCGGCACCGGCCACGGCCCGGGAGCCTGCCCCACCCACCGAACTTTGAGCGATTCGTCCCCACATGTGTGGATGAAACGCTCAAAGTTGGTGGGTTCTGCGTGGGGGCGAGGGCGCGGCCCTAGGGTCTCCGGCATGCGCATCGGAGTGCTGGGGGCCACGGGCCCGGCCGGGAGCGGCCTCGCCGTCCGGCTGGCCTCGGTCGGCTACGAGGTCGTCATCGGATCCCGCTCGAAGTACCGGGCCATGGAGGTCGCCGACAAGCTCTGCGAGCGGTGGTCCGACCGGGAGCTGGTCATCGAGGCGGCCGACAACGAGGGGGCCGCCCAGGCCGACGTGGTCGTCATCGCCACGCCGTGGGACGCGGCGGCCGCCACCGCCGAGTCGGTCCAGGACGCCCTGGCCGGCAAGGTCGTCATCTCGATGGCCAACGCCCTGGCCAAGGTGGGCAGCGAGTTCCAGCCGCTGGTCCCGCCCCGGGGCTCGGTCGCCGCCAGCGTCCAGGCCAAGGTGCCCCGCTCGCACGTGGCCGCCGCCTTCCACCACGTGCCGGCCAAGGAGCTGGGCGACATCGCCCACCCCATCGAGTCCGACGTGCTGGTCTGCTCCGACCACCCGAGCGCCACCGAGACGACGATCGGCATCGTCTCCAAGCTCCCGAACCTGCGGGCCCTCGACTCCGGCGAGCTGTCGAACGCGGCGCCGATCGAGGCCTTCGCCGCCGTCCTGCTCCAGGTCAACGTCCGCTACAAGACCCGGGTCGCCCTGCGCTTCACCGGTCTCGACGACGACAAGGTGGCCGGTGGTGAGTGAGTCGACCGGCCCCATGCGGCTCTACGACACCGCCAAGCGGGAGGTCGTCCCCTTCGAGCCGGGCGACGTCGTCACCATGTACACGTGCGGCATCACGCCCTACGACGCCACCCACATCGGCCACGCCGCCGTCTACATCGCCTACGACGTGCTCCAGCGCCGGCTGCGCGACCGCGGCCACGAGACCAAGTGCGTCCGGAACATCACCGACGTCGACGACTCGATCCTGCAGAAGGCCCGGGAGATCGGCGTCCACTACCTCGACCTGGCCGCATCCGAGGTGGCCCGGTTCGACGACGACATGGAGGCCCTCGGCCAGCTGCCGGTGTGGTCCGAGCCCCGCGCCACCTCGGCCATCCCCGACATCCGGGGCTTCATCGGCATGGTGATCGACCAGGGCCACGCCTACGTGGCCGGCGGCGCCGTCTACTTCGACGTCTCCTCGTCGCCCCGGTTCGGCAGCCTCTCGGGCTTCGACCGGGAGACGATGCTGGCCCTGGCCGCCGAGCGGGGCGGCAACCCCGACGACCCCAACAAGCGCGACCCGCTCGACTTCGTCCTGTGGCAGCCCTCGGCCGACGACGAGCCGGCGTGGGACTCCCTGTGGGGCCCGGGCCGGCCCGGCTGGCACATCGAGTGCTCGGCCCTGGCCCTGCGGGAGCTGGGCACCACCATCGACCTGCACGGCGGCGGTGGCGACCTCGTCTTCCCCCACCACGAGTGCGAGGCCGCCCAGTCCGAGGCGGCCACCGGCGAGCCCTTCGTCCGCCACTGGATGCACCAGGCCATGGTGCGGATGGACGGCGAGAAGATGTCGAAGTCGCTGGGCAACCTGGTCTTCGTCAGCGACCTGCGCAAGACCCACGACGCCCGGGCGATCCGCCTCGCCGTCGTCAGCCACCACTACCGGTACGAGTGGGAGTGGGACGACACGGTGATGCCCGAGGCCGAGGCCCGGCTGGAGGCCTGGCTGGCCGCGGGGGAGGGACAGGCGGCCCTGGAGGACGTCCGTGCCGCCCTCGACGACGACCTGCGGACCGACGCCGCCATCGCCGCGATCGACGCCGCCGCGACCCGGGGCGAGGGCGTCTCGGCCGCCGCTGCGCTCCTGGGCATCGACCTCTTGGTGTGACCCGCGCCCCACGAGGGCAGCCCTGTGGCAGCATGCCCCCCGTGAGGACCATCGATGGCTGAGCGCGAAGCAGGGCAGCTGTACCCGGTCGCCAAGGCCGTCATCAAGCCGCTGTTCTCCTTCGCCTGGCGGTTCCACGTCGAGGGCGCCGAGAACGTGCCCTCCGACGGGCCGGCGATCATCTGCCCCAACCACACCTCGGTCCTCGACTCCTTCTTCGTCCCGGCCGTCCTGCCCCGGCGCATCACCTACGTGGGCAAGGCCGAGTACATGGACAGCTGGAAGACCAAGCACCTGTTCCCGGCCATGGGCATGATCCCGATCGACCGGGGCGGCGGCTCCGCCTCCGAGCGGGCCCTCGCTGCGGCGCAGCGGGTGCTGGAGCGAGGCGAGCTGTTCGGCATCTACCCCGAGGGCACCCGCAGCCGCGACGGCGTCCTCTACAAGGGCCACACCGGGCCGGCCCGGCTGGCGCTGCGCACCGGGGCGCCGATCATCCCGGTCGGCATCCGCGGTGCCCGCGAGGTCATGCCCCCGGAGGCCAAGTACCCCACGCCGTTCCGCCCGGTCGTGATCCGCTTCGGCGCACCGGTGACGATGGACCGCTTCGCGGGCCGGGCCAACGACCGGCTCGTGCTGCGGCAGATCATCGACGAGGTGATGTTCTCCATCCGGGAGCTGTCCGGCCAGGAGTACGTCAACCACTACGCCACCAAGAAGGCCGAGGCCCTGCCGGCCGACGTGGCCCACGTCGGTGCCCCGCACCCCGGCTCGCCCAACGGCAACGGAGACGGCAACGGCTCCGGCCCCCCCGAGGCGGCGCCGGACGAGGTGGTCGACGCCACCGACGGGGCCGAGCGCCCCCGCAGCGCGGCGGCCGCCCGGGCCGGCGCCCGCCGCCCCGCGGCCTGAGCCCGCTGAGGCCCGGCCGACCGCGGCCCCGCGGGCGCCCGCCCCCCGGCCCGGGTCGCCGGGGG
>JBQGCF010000080.1:0-2843 GCA_052038315.1 Iamia sp. | reverse complement strand
ACAAGCTCCCCGGGGCCGTCGTCGTCCGCCCCGCCCGCCCCCGGACGAGCATGCAGAAGCGCGCCCGCCGCCGCCTCCCCTAACTTTTGCCGCGATCTCCCCCTGCGGGTTAGATCGCGTACAAGGTTCGGGCGCGCATGGATGGCAAGGGGGGATCGGGCACCGTCGGCCGACGTGCGTGCGCTCGCTCTGACGACGGTCCTGGTCGCCGCGGCCCTGACGGGGTGCTCGGGGGCCGCCGGGCCGGTGGGGCCGGGGCCGGAGGAGGCCCGCTCCCCCGTGGCGCCGGAGGAGCGGTCGACGTGCGAGGCGCTCCAGCGGGTCGACCTGGCCGTGGTCGGGAGCGACGCCGCCTCCCGCGAGCGCTCGGCCACCGGGCTGGACGACGCCGCCGACCGGGCCCCGGCCGCCATCGTCCCGTCGTTCACCGCCCTGGCCTCCGCCTACCGCACCTCGGCCACCGCGGCCTGGGACGCGCCGGCCCGGGCCGACGTCGTCTACTGGTTCAACCAGCGCTGCGGCGGGACGCGCTGAGCGAGGCCGCCCGCAGCGCCGGGGCCAGGTCGCCCCTGGCCTCGACGGCCACGTGCTCCAGCCCCAGCCAGCCGGCCATCAGCTCCAGCTCGTCGGCCAGGGCCTCGGCCACGTCGGCCTCGACGGTGCCCGGCTCCCGGAAGGCCGACCGCACGAGCAGGGTCGACCGGGCCCGATCGGCCTTCAGGTCCACCCGGGCCACGATGCGATCGCCGAGCAGGAACGGCATCACGTAGTAGCCGTGGACCCGGTCCTCCGGCTTCACGTAGATCTCGATCCGGTAGAAGACGTCGAACAGCTCCTCCAGCCGGCGGCGCTCCCACACCAGCGCGTCGAACGGCGTCAGCAGGGCCCGGGCCCGCACCCACCGGGGCAGGGTGGCGTCGACGTGGAGGTAGGTGGTCCGGTCCCAGCCCTCGACCCGGACCGGGATCAGCCGGCCCTCCTCGACCAGCTCGGCGATGTGCGGCCGGGTCTTGGGCCCGTTGAGCCGGTGGTAGTCGGTGAGGCAGCGCTCGGTGGCGATCCCGTTGGCCCGGGCCGCCCGGTCGATCAGCTCCCGTCGGGCGTCGGGCTCGGACAGGGCCGGGCGGGCCAGCACCTCGGCCGGGATCGACCGCTCGAGGGTGTCGTAGAGCCGGGCGAAGGTGGTCGGGTGGCGGCGGCCGGTGATGCGCCCGATGCCGAAGAGGTACTCGAGCGCCTTCTTGCCGTCGGAGCGCTCCCACATGCCGGTCTTCTTGGTGCCGGCGTCCTCCAGCTGGCCGGCGGTGAGCGGGCCCCGGTCGACCACCTGCTGGAAGACGTCCTCGACGTACTCGGGCCGGGTCTCCCACAGGTTCCACGACCCGCCCCACATCCGGCCCTTCTCCATCGACCAGCGCAGCAGCGGCCAGTGGTCGACCGGCAGCAGCGAGGCCTCGTGGGCCCAGTACTCGAACACCTCTCCGGCCTGGCCCATCCGGTGCCAGAGGTCGCGCGGGTGGGGGCCGAGCCGGGAGAACAGCGGCATCTCCTGGCTGCGGACGCAGACGTTGATCGAGTCGATCTGCACGAGGTCGACCCGGTCGAGCACCCGGTGGACGTGGCGCCGGTCGACCCGCTTGCCCTGCACCCCGAGCCGGGGATCGGTGAACCCCTGGGCGGCCAGGGCGATGCGGCGGGCCTGGGCCCGGCTGAGCGTCTCGGGCACCGGCATGGCCGCCGAGGATAGCGAACGTGTGTGCGCCTCAGGCGGACGAGGCGGTGGCCAGGCGGCCCCAGTCCTCGACGGACAGCTCCTCGGCCCGGGCCTCGGGACGGACCTCGGCGGTGGCGAAGGCGGCCGGCTCGACCAGGCCGGACAGCGAGCGGCGCAGCATCTTCCGGCGCTGGCCGAAGCCGGCCCGGACCAGGGCGAACAGCCGCTCCGGGTCGGCGTCGGTGGCCGGGGCCGGCCGGCGCTCGACGGCGACGAGGGCGGAGTCGACCTTGGGCCGGGGCAGGAAGACGTCGGGCCCGACCTTGCCCGCCAGCCGGGCCGTGGCCCAGTAGCGGACCTTGACCGACGGGATGCCGTAGGCCGGGTCGCCGACATTCGCGGCCAGCCGCTCCCCCGCCTCCCGCTGCACCATCACCAGCATCCGCTGGATGGCCGGCACGCCGTCGAGCAGGTCGAGGACCAGCGGCGTGGCCACGTTGTAGGGCAGGTTGGCCACCAGCACCCAGCGGTCGGCGCCGGCCAGCACCGCCGACCAGTCGAGCTCCAGGGCATCGCCCTCGACGACGGTGACGTCCCGATCGGCGACCACGTCCCGCAGCACCGGGAGGACGTGGCGATCGACCTCGACCGCGGTCACCGTCGCCCCGGTGTCGGCCAGGGCGAGGGTCAGCGAGCCCAGCCCGGCACCGATCTCGACGACGTGGTCCCCGGGGCCGACCTCGGCCAGCCGGGCGATCCGCCGGACCGTGTTGGGGTCGACGACGAAGTTCTGGCCCAGCGCCCGCGACGGCGCCAGCCCGTGCTGCTCCAGCAGCGCCGCCGCCTGCGTCCGGGTGAGGGTCACGCCAGGCCGTAGAACGTCTCGGCGGTCCGCCAGGTGGCGGTGGCCACGTCCTCCACCGGCACGTCCTTGACCGTGGCGATGCCGGCACCGACCAGCGGCAGGTAGCCGGGGAGGTTGGGCTTGCCCCGCAGCGGGACGGGCGTGAGGAACGGGCTGTCGGTCTCGACCATGAGGGCGTCGAGGGGGGCCAGGGCCACCGCCTCGCGGATGTCGTCGGCGCTCTTGAAGGTGACCAGGCCGGAGATCGACAGCAGGGCGCCCCGG
>JBQGCF010000079.1:0-17899 GCA_052038315.1 Iamia sp. | reverse complement strand
CGGCGGTCGTGGGCGTCGACCGCTCGGCGGTGGCGGCCCGCTGCGCGGCGGGCAACGGCGTCGTCTCCGTGCGGGCCGACCTGGCCACCGCGCCGGTGCGGTCCTCCTCGGTCGACGTGGTGGTGGCCGTGGCCCCCTACGTCCCGACCGGCGCCGTCCGCCTCCTCCCCGCCGACGTCCAGCGCCACGAGCCCCGCCTCGCCCTCGACGGCGGCCCCGACGGGCTCGACCTCGTCCGGGCGGTGGTCCGCACCGCGGCCCGCGTGCTGCGCCCCGGCGGCCGGCTGCTCGTCGAGGTCGGCGCCGAGCAGGACGTCACCCTCGCCCCGGACCTCGTCGCCGCCGGCTTCGACGCGGCCACGACCGAGACCTGGACCGACGAGCACGGCGACCTCCGCGGCCTCCAGGCCCGCCTCGCCCACCCGTCGCCCTGAGCCAGACTGGCGCGGTGGACGACGCGGAGGGGATGGCGGCCGCCCTCGCCGTGGCCGCCGAGGGGCTGGCCGCCGGCGAGCTGCCGATCGGTGCCGTCGTCGTGGTCGACGACCGCGTGGTGGCCTCGGCCCACACCCAGGAGCGGGCCCAGCGCCGGCTCCTCGTCCACGCCGAGCTGCTCGCCCTCGACGCCGCCGACCGGGTCCTCGGGCGTGACCGGCTCCGGGCCACGCTCTACACGACGCTCGAGCCGTGCCTGATGTGCCTGGCCGCGGCGGCCACCGCGGGCGTGCCCCGGATCGTCTTCGCCCTCGGCTCGCCGGGGGACGGTGCCGCCGGCCTGGCCGCGACCTGGGACGAGGGGCGGGCGCCCGACCTCCCCCACGTCCGGCTCCCCGCGGTGGTCGGCGGGATCGGGGCCGACGAGAGCAGGGCCATGTTCGCCCGGTACTGCACCGAGCGGATGGGCGCCACCGACGGCATGACGGCCTGGGCCCGCAGCCTGCTGGCGGCGGACGAGTAGCCTCCGCCGGGCGGGGCGCCGGCTGGGATCGGCACGACAGAAGGGGGACCCACGGGATGGGTCGACTGCAAGCACTCGTCGTCGCGGCCGTGGTGGCCGCCGGCACCGTCGTGGGCGTGGTGCCCGGGGTGGCCACCGCGCCGGCCGGCGCCGTCGTCGACCCGACGCCGACCGTCGACCCGACGAACCGGGCGTCGGTGTGGGACGCCTACCAGTCGAGCCTGGTCGAGGCGAAGGGCGTCCCGACCGGCTGGACCGGGAGCACCGGCAGCTGCACCGAGGGCACCGAGTCGGCCGCGTCGCGCCAGGCGACCCAGGCCGCCGTCAACTTCTTCCGGGGCCTGGTCGGGCTGCCCAACGTCGGTCTGGCCGAGAGCGCCGACCACGCGGACGCCATGCGGGCCGCCCTGCTCCAGAGCGCCAACCCGGGCAAGGCCCCGAACCACTACCCCGACAGCTCGTGCACGTGCTGGACCCAGGCCCGCGACGACGCCTCCGAGACCCACAACCTGGCGTCGATCCCGGCCGCCGCCGGCGTCGAGCTGTACATGACCGACCCGGCCGACAGCAACGACTGGGCCGGCCACCGGAGCTGGATCCTCCACCCGCGGGGCACCGCCATCGCCACCGGCTCGACGTCGAGCTACAACGCCCTCGACATGCAGACCGGCGGGGCCCTGCCGGCCGGTGTCGACTGGATCGCCTGGCCCAACGAGGGCTTCGTGCCCAAGGCGGTCGTCCGGCCCTACACCTGGTGGAGCAAGTCGCTGTTCTCGCTGCGGAACGTGGCCCAGTCCTACGACTACTCCGCCGCTTCCGTGACCGTGAAGGTCGGGTCGACGAGCCTGCCCGTCGAGATCCGGGACACCAACAACCAGCTCACCTGGTACACGACGCTCCCGTCCGACTGGGACAGCAACGCCGTCGACGTGAAGCTCGACATCAGCGTCTCGGGCCTCGAGACCTCCAGCGGCGGCACCGTCCCGACCCACACCTACTCCTCGACGGCGATCGTCAGCGGCGCCACCGCGACGGCTCCCGGCGCGCCGACCGGCGTCACCGCCTCGTCCCCCACCACCAGCAGCGTGAGCCTGAGCTGGACGGCGCCGACGAGCAACGGCGGCTCGCCGATCACCGGCTACCGGGTCACGCCCTACATCGGCGCGTCCGCCCAGACCGTGCGCACCTACACCGGCACGGCGACGACCCGGACGGTCGCCAACCTGAACCCCGGCACGACCTACACGTTCCGCGTCGAAGCGGTGAACGCCGTCGGGACGGGCAGCGCATCGACGGCGTCGGGCCCGATCACCACGCTGACGCCGGCCACCGCCCCCGGTGCGCCCACCGACGTCACTGCGGTCGCCGGCGACGTCAGTGCCACCGTCTCGTGGACGGCACCGACCTCGACCGGGGGATCGCCGATCACCGGCTACCGGGTCACGCCCTACCGGGGCGGCGTGGCCCAGGCCGCCCAGGGCTTCAGCGGAACGAGCACGACCCGCACCGTCACCGGGCTCACCAACGGCGTGGCTCACACCTTCCGGGTCCAGGCCGTGAACGCGGCCGGCACCAGCGCCCTGTCGGCGGCCTCGAACGCCGTGACCCCGTCCGGTCCGCCGTACTCCCCGTACTCGTCGTGGACCCACCTGATCGACCAGGTGCACCGCCAGCTGCTGGGCCGGCCGGCCACCACCGCCGAGCGCAACCAGTGGCTGAACCCGCTCCAGACCGGCACCAGGACCCCCGGCGACCTGGTGGCCAGCCTGCGCGGCTCGGCCCACCACCGCACGATCGTCGACCAGGTCACGCGGCTGTACACCGCCTACTACCTCCGCATCCCGGACAGGGGCGGGCTCGAGTACTGGGTCGGCCAGCGCCTGGGCGGTCGCTCGCTGGTGTCGATCTCGGCGTTCTTCGCCCGCAGCGGCGAGTTCGTCGAGCTCTACGGCACCAAGACCAACCGTGAGTTCGTCGAGCTGATCTACGAGAACATCCTCGGCCGCCCGGGCGAGCCGGCCGGCGTCACCTACTGGACCGGCGAGATCAACGCCGGCCGCCGGGGCCGCGGCGAGGTGATGGTCGGCTTCTCGGAGTCCGGCGAGTACAAGGAGGACCAGGCCGCCCGGGTCACCGTCGCCGTGCTGTACCTCATGTGGCTCGACCGCTCCCCCGGCGCCGAGGAGCTGCTGGCCGGCGTCGAGGCCCTTGAGGGCGGCCAGAGCGTGGCCGCCTACGCCCAGAGCCTCCTCCCCAAGGCGGCCGTCCTGCCGTGAGGGCGGCGTAACGACTGTCGGAATGGTTGTTTCCGAGCCGATCGCGATATATCGTCAACGCATCGCAACCGATCGTTGAGGAGACGACCATGCACGACCACATGTCCCACCCCCATCCCTTCGAGGCCTGGGCCCCCGTCGACCCCGGCGGCCGGCGCCGCGGGCGCGGGCGAGGCCGACGGGGCGGCCCGGGTGGCTTCGGCGGCCCCGGCGGCTTCGGCGGCCCGCCCTTCCGCGGCGGCCCCCGCCGGGCCCGCCGGGGCGACGTCCGGGTCGCCATCCTCGCCCTGCTCACCGAGCGCCCCATGCACGGCTACGAGATCATCGGCGAGCTCGAGCAGCGCACCGAGGGGGCCTGGCGCCCCAGCCCCGGCTCGGTCTACCCGACCCTCCAGATGATGGAGGAGGAGGGCCTGCTCGTGGCCGAGGAGACCGACGGCAAGCGCCGCTTCGGGCTGACCGACACCGGCAAGGCCGAGGCCGAGAGCCGGGAGGGCCCCACCCCGTGGGAGGTCCTGCTGGCCGACGGCGGCGAGGAGGCCATCGACCTGCGCGACGCCATGGGCACCACCGTCCAGGCCCTCAAGCAGGTCTTCCGGGTCGGCACCCCCGCCCAGCAGGCCAAGGCGGCCGAGATCCTCACCGACACCCGCCGCAAGCTCTACGAGATCCTCGCCACCGACGAAGCCTGAAGCCAGGTCACAGGCCGTCAGGCCTGCGACCTGGCTTCGGGGCCGGGCCGCTTCCCGCCGAAGCTCGCTGCGCTCGCCGGCTCGGGCTGGCGCTGACGCCGAGCCCCTCCGGGGCTGCCGCCCGGCCACCGGGGCCGGTCGCGGGGGATCGCCGACCCGCTGGGCTCGCGCCCCGACGGCGGGGCGATCGGCCCGCTCGGCGCCCTCCCCGCCCCTTGACCGGTGGGTCAAGGTAGGTTGCGGGGCGTGAAGCAGGAGAAGGAGGACGCCTCCGAGGAGGTGGTCGAGGTGGCGCCCGGCATCCGCCGGCTGCAGCTGCCGATCGACTTCACCGGCCTGGGCCACGTCAACTGCTACGCCATGGAGGACGGCCGGGGGGTGACCCTGGTCGACCCCGGGCTCCCGGGCCCGCAGTCCTGGGCGGCGCTGCAGAGCCGCCTGGCGACCGCGGAGATCCCGCTGCGGCGGGTCCACACCGTCGTCGTCACCCACTCCCACCCCGACCACTTCGGGGCCGCCGGACTGCTGGCGGAGGAGACCGGGGCCGACGTGGTCACCTTCGAGCGCTTCCGCACGCTGTTCGACCCGGCCGACCTCGACGAGGACGAGCTCCAGGTCGCCGACCCGGCCACCGCCGACGACCCCGAGGCGGCCGGCGTGCCGATCGGGTTCCGCCGGCCCCGGCCCTCGCCGTGGGGCGGCACCCCGCTGGGCCCGCCGCCCGAGCGGCTGGCCGAGATGCGGGAGCGGGCCGGCGAGGTCTTCCGCTGGTTCAAGGCGCCGAAGCCGACGGTGCGGGTGGCCGACGAGCAGCGGATCACCCTCGGCGGCCGGGAGTGGGTCGGGCTGTTCACCCCCGGCCACACCGACGACCACCTCTGCCTCCACGACGAGGAGCACGGCGTCCTCCTCGCCGGCGACCAGGTCCTGCCGACGATCACGCCCCACGTCTCGGGCTACCTGACCACCGACTCGCTGGCCCGCTACGTCGACTCGCTCGACCGGCTGGCCCGGCTGCCGGGGATCACGACCGTGCTGCCGGCCCACGGCCACCCCTTCGCCGACCTCCCGGGCCGGGTGAAGGAGATCCAGCAGCACCACGACGAGAGGCTCGAGCAGCTCCTGGCGATCAGCGCCGAGCTGGGCGAGGCGAGCGTGGCCGACCTCTCGCACCGCCTGTTCGCCCCCCGCTCGTGGGGCGCCATGGCCGAGGACGAGACCTACGCCCACCTCGAGCACCTCCGGACCCACGGCCGGGCCACCGTCCGCGAGGAGGCCGGCGTCCTCCTCTACACGACCTGACCGAGACGCAGCCGTACGCGAACGAGCCGTCCGACCATGGACGGTCTCACCGCACCCGGGGTCCACTGGGCGGCATGAGCACCGCCGTCGTCCTCGCCGTCATCGCCGCCACCCTCGGCGGCCTGTCCGCCGGGGTCTTCCTGGCGTTCTCCACCTTCGTGGTCCAGGGCCTCGACCGGGCCCCGGTCCCGGTCGCCGTGACCGCCATGCAGGGGATCAACGTCACCGCCCCGCACCCGCTCTTCATGCTCCCGCTCTTCGGCGGCCCGCTGGTCGGGGTGGCCGC
This sequence comes from Iamia sp., assembly GCA_052038315.1. Classification (GTDB taxonomy): domain Bacteria; phylum Actinomycetota; class Acidimicrobiia; order Acidimicrobiales; family Iamiaceae; genus Iamia. Next base: position 12,385 of record JBQGCF010000079.1, on the reverse strand, counting down.
CGCCGTCGCCGATCCCACCGGCTGGATCGTCGCCGGTGCGGTGGCCGGCTTCGTCCCGGCCGTGATGACCGTCGCCTTCCACATCCCCCGCAACCTGGCCCTCGACGCGCTCGACGCCCACGGCCCGGACGCCCCGGCGGCCTGGACCCGCTACCGCCGTGAGTGGGTCACCGGCAACCACGTCCGCACGCTCGGCGGGCTGGTCGGCACGGTGCTGATGACCGTCGGCGTGGCGGTCTAGCCGGCGGCGGTCCCGGCACGGCGCCGGGCGACCCGGCCGGCGGCCAGGGCGGTGGCCAGGGCCGGGGGCTGCTCGCCGCCGTCGGTGGGCGGGAGCGTCGTGAGGGTGGCGATGCGGCCGGCCAGCTCGGGCCCGAACAGCGTGGCGTGGCGCTGGAGGGCCTCGCGGTCGTCGAGCCCGGCGACGAAGTCACCGGCGACCCGCGGCGTGGCGCCCTGGGCGAGCAGCACCTCGAACAGGTCGGAGACGACCTCGGCCTGGAGGTCGTGGACCCGGCCCAGCGCCGGCTCGTCGAGGACGTAGACGGCGGTCAGCTCCTTGAGCACCCGGGTGGCGGCGGCGGCCACCGGCGACGGGGGGGCGCAGGGCTCGCCCCCCGGCCCCTCGGCCCGCACGACCAGCTCGCCCACGAGGAAGTCGAGCATGGCCCCCCCGGCGCGGAAGACCGGCCAGCGGGTGAGGGTCGACGGGCGGGCCCGGCTGAAGTCGAGCCCCACCTCCAGGCCGTGGGCCAGGTCGGCCGGGCCGACGGGACCGGGGTCGGCCAGGGCGAGGAAGCGCTCCCGCTCGTCGGGGTCCTGCTCCAGGGCGAGCAGCGGGATGGCTCCGCCGGCGGTGAAGTCCTCGACGTCGTGGACGGCGTAGGAGATGTCGTCGGCCCAGTCGACGATCTCGGCCTCGAGCGAGCGGCCGGTGGTCGGGGGCCCGGCCATGGCGAAGGCGAAGGCCTCGACCTCGCTGGCGAAGGCGCCCCAGGAGACCCAGCGGGCGTCGTCGGGGCCGTCGGCCCCCTCGCCCCGGAACCACGGGTACTTGAGGTTGGCCCGGAGGGTGGCCCGGGTGAGGTCGAGGCCGGGCTCGGGCCGGTCGTGGTCGAGGGCGGTCAGGACCCGGAAGGCCTGGGCGTTGCCGTTGAAGCCCTCGTCGTCGCCGGCGTCGAGCAGCAGGGCGTCGAGGGTCCGCTCGCCCAGGTGCCCGAAGGGCGGGTGGCCGATGTCGTGGGCCAGCCCGCCGGCCTCGGCCACCTCGGGGTCGAGCCCGCCGAGGGCGGCGATGGCCCGGGCCAGCTCCTCGTCGCCGGCCGCCGCCCGCTGCAGCGACTCGGACAGCCGGCGGGCGATCTGGGCCACCTTGAGCGAGTGGGTCAGCCGGTTGTGGACCGCGCCCGACGCGAGCGGCGACAGCACCTGGGTGACCCCGGCCAGCCGGTGGAGGGCCCGGGAGTAGAGGATGCGGTCCCGGTCCCGGGCGCCCGGCGAGCGGACGTCGTCGTCGCCCCCCGAGCCATGGAACCGGTCGTCCCGCATGCGGCCCGTTCTACCCGACCCCCGTGCGAGCGCCACGCATGCCGGCGCCCGCCAAACCGGTGAGGATCGAGCGGTCGCCGGTGACGGTGACGCCCCGCTCCTCGGCCTGGGCCACGGTGAGGAAGCCGGTCACGAGGCCGCCGACGCCGTCCGGCGGCCCGTCGAGCACCACGTCGGCCGGCTGGCCGACGGTGCCCGCCGCCACCAGGACCTTGCCGCCCAGGGCGATCAGGGTCATGGGCTCGTCGCCGGTGCGGAGCTCGACGACGCCGTCGGTGCGCGCCGGGTCGACGTCGCCCAGGTGCATGGCCACCAGGTGGCGGAGCCAGCCGGTGCGGAAGCGGTCGTCGCCCGGGGGCTCGGCCATCCGGGGCATCGCCCACCGGCCGAGGGCGTAGAGCACCTCGCGCAGGCCCTCGCCCCACGGGGTCAGGGCGTAGCGGCCGTCGACGCCGTGGACGACCACCCCGGCCTCGACCAGCCCGGCGAGCCGTTGGCCGAGCAGGTTGGTGGCGATGCCGGGCAGGCCCTCCCGGAGCTCGCCGTAGCGCCGGGGACCGTCGAGCAGGTCGCGCACGACGAGCAGCGACCAGCGGTCACCGATCACGTCGAGCCCCCGGGCCATGGCGCAGTACTGGCCGTACGACTTCACGGTGGACAGGGTAGCACTTGCTTTTCTCAAGTGGATCGGTTGAGGATCTTCGACATGTCCACGACGACCGACACCGACCCGCTCACCCACCTGGCCACCGCCCTCGACGTGGCTGCGGCCGCCGGCGACGGGGTCGGCGCCGACCGGTGGACCGCCCCGACGCCGGGCGCCGGCTGGGACGTGGCCGCGGTGGTCGCCCACCTGCGCGACGGCACCTGGGGGTTCGCCGGGCCGCTGGGCGGGCCCCCGCCCGGCGGCACCGACGACGCCCGGCCCGGCGCCGTGCTGCGGGCGGCCGGCGACGCCCTGCTCGCCGGCTTCTCCCGCGCCGGCGCCCTCGACGGCACGGTCGCCGTCCCCCTCGGCGACGTGCCCGGCGTCGTCGCCCTGCACCTGCGGGCCACCGAGGCCCTCGTCCACGGCTGGGACGTCGCCGTGGCCACCGGCCAGACGCTCGAGGTCCCCGACGCCGTCGCCGGGGAGGCGCTCGGCTTCTCGCAGGTCGCCCTGGGCATGATCCCGCCCGAGCGCTCGCCGTTCGGCCCGCCGGTCGCCGTCCCCGACGACGCCCCCGCCCTCGACCGGCTGGTCGCCCTCCTCGGCCGCGACCCCGCCGTCGTCCGCGCCTAGACCGATCCCCTGGCCAGGGCGGCCAGCGCCGGGCCGAGGTCGCCCCGGCCGGTGACGGTGATCCCGGCCAGGCCGAGCCAGGTGGCCATGTCCTGCAGCTCGGCGAGGAGGGCGGTGGCGACCTCGTCGGGATCGGCTCCGGGCTCGACCCAGGCGCTCTGGACGAGGAGGGCGCCGGCGGCCCGATCGGCCTTGAGGTCGACCCGGCCGACGAGCCGGTCACCGAGGAGGAACGGCAGGACGAAGTAGCCGTGCACCCGCGTCGCCGCCGGGGTGTAGATCTCGATGCGGTAGTGGAAGCCGAACACCCGCAGGGCCCGCTCCCGTGTCCACACCAGCGGGTCGAACGGGCTGAGCAGGGCCCGGGCCGCGACCCGGCGGGGATGACGGGCGTCGGGGTGGACGAACGCGGGCCGGTCCCAGCCCTCGACCGTCGCCGGCAGCAGCCGGCCCTCCTCGACCAGCTCGGCCAGCGGCGCCTCGGAGAGCGTGGGCGTGAGGTGGTGGTGGTCGGCCAGGTCCTTGAGGGTGGCCACGCCGTGGGCCCGGGCGGCGATGAGCAGCAGCTCCTTGCGGGCGTCGTGCTCGGCCAGCGCCGGCCGGGCCAGCACCTCGGCCGGGAGGATCCGCTCGGGCAGGTCGTAGACCTGGGCCAGGTCGCGGGGCCGGCGCCGGGCGGCGATGCGCCCCGAGTGGAACAGGGCGCTCAACGCCGTCCGGGTGTCGCTGTGGTCCCACCACTCGCCCCGGGGCCCCGTGCGCTCCTCGAGGTCCGCCGCCGTCACCGGCCCCTCGGCGGCGACCCGCTCGTACACCTGCTCGACGAGCGGGCCGAGGGCCTCGACCCGGCGCCGGAAGCTCGGCCACGGGAACGGCCCCTCCATGCGCCAGCGGTGGAGCGGGAGCTGGTCGATCGGCACCAGGCTGGCCTCGTGCGACCAGCACTCGAACAGGTCGCCGCGGGCGACGGCGTCGTCGAGCAGCGTCCTGGGGTGGGGGCCGAGCCGGGAGAACAGCACCAGCTCCTGGCTGCGGGCCAGGACGTTGACGGCGTCGATCTGGATCAGGCCCATGCGGTCGACGGCCCGGCGCAGGTGGCGACGGTCGACCCGTCCCGCCGGGCGGGGGTCGGCCAGGCCCTGGGCCGCCACCGCCATCCGCCGGGCCCGGTCCGCCGAGATCTCCACGGCGACGAGCCTGGCACCTCCGTGGGAGGGTGGCGCCGTGAGGGGCAACGTGGCCGACCGCCTGCGACCGCTGCGGCGCCTGGTCGGGCCGATCGAGGCGGCCGAGATCCGACGCTTCGGGCGCAGCGGGCTGGGCGTCGTGTTCCGCACGCCGGTGCTCGTGCTGGAGACGACCGGCCGTCGCACCGGCGCCACCCGGGCCACCCCGCTCGCCTACCACCGCGACGGCGACGACCTGCTCGTCGTGGGCGGGGCCGGCGGCCAGACCGTCGTCGCCGACTGGGTGCGCAACCTGCGGGCCGAGCCGGACGCGGTCGCCGTCGTCGACCGGCGGCGCCGGGCCGTCCGGGCCGTCGAGCTGGCCGGCGCCGAGCGCGCCGCGACCTGGTCCGAGCTGCTGGGCGTGTGGCCCCGGATCGCGACCTACGAGCGGCGCGCCGGTCGGCCCCTCCCGGTGGTCCGGCTCACACCCCGGCGGTGACGAAGATGCAGAACGGGTGGCCGGCCGGGTCGGCGTAGACGTAGAGCTGCTCGTCGGGGTCGTTCGACTCGTCCCGGAGGAGCCGGGCCCCGAGGGCGAGGGCGCGCTCGTGCTGGGCGGCCAGCTCCTCCTCGGTGCGCACGCCCATGTCGAGGTGGAGCTGCTGGGGCACGCCGTCGTCGGGCCAGGTCGAGGCGGGCAGCGACGGCACCGGCTGGAAGGCGAGGCGGTGGCCGCCCGCCGGGTTCTCCAGCACCAGCCAGTCCTTCCCCTGCGGGTCGGGCTCGCCGGCCGGCGGGGCCTCGTCGCCCGTCCGGTACCGGTAGCCGAGGAGCTGCCGGTAGAACTCGGCCAGCTCCCGGGCATCGACGGCGTCGAGGACGGTGGAGATGAGGGTCGGGTGCTCAGCCACGGACGTCGTCGACCCCCTTGGGCGCCTGCTGGCCCATGAAGCCGAAGAGGTAGCCGGCGACCCGGCGCATCTGGATCTCCTCGGCCCCCTCGGTGATGCGGTAGCGCCGGTGGTGCCGGTAGATGTGCTCGAACGGCTCGTGGCGCGAGTAGCCCATCCCGCCGAAGACCTGCATGGCCCGGTCGGCGGCCTCGCAGCACAGGCGGTTGGCCCAGTAGTTGCACATCGAGACCTCCTTGCTGACCGAGAAGGCGCCGTCGCGGTCCATCTTCCACGCCGTCTGGCGGATCAGGGCCCGCAGCATCTCGCACTGGGTCACCAGCTCGACGATCGGGAACTGGACGCCCTGGTTCTGGGCCAGCGGCTTGCCGAACGGGGCCCGGACCCTGGCGTGCTCGATGGCCCGGTCGAGGCAGAACTCGGCGGCGCCGAGCGACGAGGCCGCCTGGCGGATGCGGTTCTCGTTGAAGAACATCTGGACGACGCCGAGGCCGCGGCCCTCGCCGCCGAAGATGGCGTCGTCGCCCACCCGGACGTCGGTCAGGCGGATGTGGGCGTGGTCGGTCGGCATGTTGAACGTCCACAGGAACTCGACGATCTCGAAGCCGGGGGCCGACGTCGGCACGAGGAAGGCGGTGATGCCCCGCCCGTCGCCGGCCTCGCCCGAGGTGCGGGCGAAGATCAGGTCGTAGGGCGCCTTGTGGATGCCGGTGTTCCACGTCTTCTCGCCGTTGATCACCCACCCGTCGCCGTCCCGCACGGCCGTCGTCTCCATGTGGGTCGCGTCGGAGCCGTGGGCCGGCTCGGTGATCCCGAAGGCGAAGCCGCTCGTGCCCTCCAGCAGCTTGGGCACCCACTCCTCCTTCTGGGCCTCGGTGCCGTGGTGGAGCATCAGCAGCAGGCCGACGTTGTTGCCGACGATCGACGCCTCGTTCTGGAGGTCGTTGTGGAGCCCGAGCCCCTTGCGGGCCAGGTGCTCGCGGATGACGGCCATGCCGAGGTTGGTGCCGTCCTTCCCGCCGTACTCCTTCGGGAAGGCGTAGCGGTAGTGGCCGGCGGCGTCGGCCCGGTCCCGCATCTGGCGCAGCAGCGCCTCCCACTCCTCGCTCGGGAGGCCGCCGCGGTCCCAGTCGGTGCGGGCGTCCTCGCGCCGGTGGTCGAAGAAGCGGATGTTGTCGTCGGCCTCCTCGAGCGGCTTGATCTCGCGCTCGATGAAGTCGTCGAGCTCGGCGAGGTAGTCGACGAGGTCCTGGGGGAGGTCGAGGTCCACGGTTCAGGTTCCTTGGTAGGTCGGGGATCGCTTCTCGAGGAAGGCGGCCACGCCCTCCCTGTGGTCGTCGGTCCGGAAGAGGTCGGCGAGGGTGGCGCTCACCCAGCGGCCGAGATCGTCCCAGTCGGGGTCGAGGGCCCGCCGCAACCCGGCCTTGAGGGCCCGGACGGCGAGCGGCGGGTTGGCGGCGATCTCCTGGGCCAGCTCGATGCTCGTGGCCATGAGGTCCTCGTGGGGGACGACCCGTCGGGTGAGGCCGAGCTCCCTCGCCTCCGCCGCATCGATCAGGCGCCCGGTGAAGAGCAGCTCGGCGGCCGCCTCCCGCCCGACCAGCTGGACCAGACGGCCCAGCCCGGCCACGTCGGAGCACAGCCCCCGCTTGACGAACAGCTCGCCCAGCCGGGCCCGCTCGGACAGGACCCGGATGTCGGCCATCAGGGCCAGCTCCATGCCCCAGCCCACCGCGGCGCCGTTGACCGCGGCGACGACGGGCACGTCGGTCCGCAGCAGGGCGCCGGCCGCCGGGGTCAGCCGTGGCTCGCGGCTGCCTGCGGGCGCGTCGGCGACGACGCTCATCACCTGCTTGACGTCGTCACCCGAGCAGAAGGCGGGATCGGCGCCGGTGACGACGAGGCAGCGGGCGGTCGTCGTCTCCACGGCGCGCTGGAGCTCGGCGTAGGTGGTGAAGGTCAGGGCGTTGCGGGCCGCCGGCCGGTCGATGGTGACGACCTCGACGTGCTCGTGCCGCTCGACCCGGATCTCGGTGTACCCGTCGCTCATCGGGCACCGAACTTAGCGATCGCTTAGTTTCGCTGCATGGCCCACCGACCGGGGAAGGCGGCGATCCTGCGGGCCGCCGTCGAGGTGATGGGCCGGGACGGCTACGAGGGCAGCTCGACCCGGGACATGGCGGCCCGGGCCGGGGTCACCGTCGCCGCCCTGTACCACCACTTCCCGTCGAAGCTGGACCTGCTCCGGGAGTTCCTCGACGAGGCCCACGAGATCACCCTCGCCCGCATCGAGCGCCGGCTCGCCGCCCTCCCCGACGGGGCCGCGGCCGACCCCGCCGCCCGGCTCGACGAGGCGGTGGCGACCCTGATCGCCACCCACCTCCACGACGACTTCGCCCAGCGGGCCTCGAACGTCGCCCTCCGCGAGCACCCGCGCCTGGGGGCGGCCGACCGGGCCGTGATCGACGCCAAGCGGGCCCGGCTGCTCGACCTGTTCGAGACGCTGGTCGCGGCCACGGGCGTGGGCGAGCCACGGGAGACGGCCCGGGCGATCGTGACCCTGTGCAGCTCGCTGGTCGAGCCCTTCGCCAGCGGCGAGATCGGCCCGTCGATGGCCGACGTCATCGCCGTGCACCAGACCCTCGCCCGTCGCCTGGCGGGCATCCCCCCGGAGGACGACCCATGACGTACGAGCAGATCACCGTCGAGCGCCAGGGCGACGTGGAGGTGCTGACGCTGGACCGCCCCGAGCGGCTCAACGCCTGGACGCCCCGCATGAGCGGCGAGCTGGTCGCCGCCATCGACGCCGCCGAGGCCGACCCCGCCGTCGGCGCCCTGGTGATCACCGGTGCCGGGCGGGGGTTCTGCGCCGGCGCCGACATCGAGGCGACGTTCCAGGCCCAGCTCGACGGCGACGCCACCGCCGCTGCGCCCGAGGACGCCCGGGACTGGGTGGCGCTGCTGCGGTCGACCAAGCCCGTCGTCGCCGCCGTCAACGGCGTGGCTCTCGGCGTGGGGCTGACGATGATCCTCCCCTGCGACCGCATCGTCGCCTCCGACCGGGCCCGGCTCTCGCTGCGGTTCGTGAAGATGGGGTTGGTGCCCGAGCTGGCCTCGTCGTCGTTCCTGCCCCAGCGGGTCGGCTTCGGGGCGGCGTCGGACCTGATGCTGTCGGGTCGCATGGTCGAGGCGGCCGAGGCCCTCGCCCTGGGCCTGGTCGACGAGGTCGTCCCCCACGACACGCTGCTGGAGGCCGCCGTCGAGCGGGCCCGCTCCTACGGCACCAACCCGCCCGGTGCCGTCCGCTCGATCAAGCGCCTGCTCACCCGGAACGCCTGCTCGTCCGACCTGGGCGACGTCCAGCGGCGTGAGCTGGCCGCCCTGGCCGAGGCCTACGCCAGCCCCGAGCACGCCGAGGCCGTCAGCGCCTTCTTGTCGTCGCGGCGCTGACGACCAGCCAGAGCCCGCCGATCAGGGCGACGAAGGCGCCGACGCCGCCGACGAGCAGCCCGAGGACGAACAGCGCACCGCCGGCCAGGACGGCGTCGGCTCCCTCGTGGCGGTCGATCGCCTCGACGATGCCGCCGGTGGAGACGCCGGACGGCGGGTCGCCCTCGATCCGGAGGGTGTGCTCGCCACCGGACCGCACCTCGACCTCGGCGATCAGGGCCAGGTCGAAGTCGGTGCCGGTGCCCTGGAAGACGTCCGTCGACGCAGCGTCCGGGTCCGGGGGCGCGGGGGCGAGCATCTCGCCGTCGGGGCCGGTCAGCTCCGCCGTCAGCCCCGTCACCACCGCCTCGTCCTCCCCCGGGACGACCACGTAGACGAGGTACCGGCCGTCGTCGAGGTCGACGGTCGCCTCGCCGGGGACGTCGACCTCGGCCTCGAAGCGGCTCCGGACGTCGGCCGCCTCCCGGCTCGTGTACTCGGGGACGTCGCCGTACCGCCACCAGGCGAACAGCCAGAGCCCGGCGGCCAGGGCGATCAGGGCCAGCCCGATCCCGAGGACCCACGCCGGGGCGCGCAGGGGGCGGTCAGGACGGGACATCGGGGCACCCTGCCCCGCCGCCCTATAGGGCGAAACCGCCGGAGACCTCGACCTCCTCGCCGGTCATCCAGCGGAAGTCGTCCGACAGCAGGGCGGCGATCACCGCGCCGACGTCCTCGGGCTCGCCCAGCCGGCCCAGCGCGGTGCGCTCGACGATGGGCGGGATGACCTCGGGGTGGTGGGCGAAGGCGTCGCCGCCGATGCGGGTGCGGGTCGCCCCCGGCGCCACGGCGTTGACCCGGATGCCCCGGGGGCTGAGCTCGCCGGCCAGCGCGCGGGTCAGCACGGCGAGGGCGCCCTTCATGGTGGCGTAGGCGGCGTAGCCCCGGGTCATGCCGGTCGGGCGGGCCGACGAGCTGGTGGTGTTGACGATGGCGCCGCCGTCGGCGAGCAGCGGGAGGAGGGCCTGGGTCAGGAAGAAGGGGCCCTTGAGGATCGCCCGGTGGACGGTCTCGTAGGCCTCGTCGGTCATGTCCTCGAACGGGGTCATCAGCCCGAAGCCGGCGTTGTTGACGAGGTGGTCGAAGGTCGTCCGACCCCACCGCTCGTCGAGGGCCCGGGCCACCTGCTCGGCGAACGCCGGGAAGGTCGCCGCGTCGCCGACGTCGAGGGGGAGGGCCACGGCGGTGCGGCCGACCGCCTCGACGGCGGCCACGGTGGCGGCGGCGCCGTCGGGGTTGCCCCGGTTGGTGAGGATCACGTCGTCGCCCCGCTCGGCCAGGCGGACGGCGGTGGCCTGGCCGATGCCGGAGCTGGCGCCGGTGACGACGGCGATGGGGTGCGGGCTGGTGCTCATGACGTCCAGGGGACCGCAGGTCGGTCCCTCGCGGGCAGAGCGATCAGCGCCGATCGTTGCCCGATCCTGCTCCGAGTGCGCCGGACCTCCCGTCGTGGGCCTGGTGCGGCGGTACGTTCCTGCCATGTCGCTCGACCACCTGCGATCGCTGATCGTCCGCCACTCCCGGCCCGACGGCACCACGGCCATCGACGGCCTGCTGGTGTCGTCGGTGACCGAGGCCCGGGAGCCGGGGACGTCGCCGTCGGGCACGGTCTTCGCCCTGATCGCCCAGGGGGCCAAGCGGCTGGCGATCGGCGACCGGCTGTACGAGTACCGGGCCGGCGAGTACCTGGTGGCGTCGATCGACCTCCCGGTGACCGGCCACTTCGTCGACCCCAGCCCGTCGGACCCGGCCCTCGGCGTGGGGCTGGAGCTGCGACCCGAGGTGATCGCCTCGGTCCTGCTCGACGCCGGGGGCGCCCTCGTCCCGGGGTCACCGGCACCGTCGGCCCTGGGGGTCGCCACGGCGACACCGGCACTGCTCGACGCCGTCGTGCGCATGGTCGAGCTGCTCGACGCGCCCGACGACCGGGCGGTGCTGGCGCCGCTGCTCGAACGGGAGATCGTGTGGCGGCTGCTCACCGGGCCGCTCGGGCCGAGCCTGCGCCAGCTGGGCCTGGCCGACAGCACGACCGCCCATGTCGGCCGGGCTGTGCGGTGGATCAGCGAGCACCACGCCGAGCCGTTCCGGGTCGAGGACCTGGCCCGCTCGTCGGGGCTGAGCGTGTCGGCCTTCCACCGGAAGTTCCGCTCGGTGACCGGGCTCAGCCCGATCCAGTTCCAGAAGCAGGTCCGCCTGCACCGGGCTCGGCTGCTGCTGGTGACGGGCGTGCCCGACGTGGCGTCGGTCGGCCACCAGGTCGGCTACGACAGCATCTCGCAGTTCAACCGGGAGTACCGGCGCCAGTACGGGCTCCCGCCCGGGCAGGACGCGAGCAGGATCAGGCAAGGACACGACCGCATGGGTCTCACGGTCGCGGGCTGATCCGGGGTCCGATGGGGACACCTTCCGCTCACCTCTCCAAGGACCGATCATGCCCAGCCCCGAGCACACCGACCTCGTCGCCACCCTGCGCGCCGCCCCCGTCAGCCCCGACCTCCCCTCGGTGGCCGACCTCCGTGCCGCCATGGAGGCCATGGGCACCGGCGCCCCCGTCCCCGCCGGCGTCACCGTCTCCCCCGTCACCCTCGGCGGCGTCCCCGCCGAGCGCCACCACGTCACCTCCCCCGGCACCACGGCTCCGGCCGCTCACCCTGCGGGCACGATCGTGCACGAGCACGGCGGCGGCCCACTCGACGTCGCGCCGGCCGCCGACGCCTCGGCCTCCCCGGACTCGCCGCCGCACCCCGCAGGCACGATCGTGCACGAGCACGGTGGCGGCCCGCTCGACGTCGCGCCGGCCGTCGACGCCTCGACCCCTCCGGTCTCACCGCCGCACCCCGCAGGCACGATCGGGTACCTGCACGGGGGCGGCCACGTGGCCGGATCGCCGGCCAGCCACCGCTCGCTGGCCGCCCGGCTCGCCCTCGCCACCGGGCGCGACGTGGTCGTCGTCGACCACCGCCTCGCCCCCGAGCACCCCCATCCGGCCGGAGTCGAGGACGCCACCGCCGTCGTCGACGCGCTCCTGGCCGACGGCCACGACCCGGCCCGCCTCGTCCTGGCCGGCGACTCGGCCGGCGGCGGCCTGGTCGTCTCCACCCTCCTCGCCCTCGCCGCCGCCGGCTCGCCCCGCCCCGCCGCCGCCGTCCTCCTCTCCCCGTGGCTCGACCTCACCCTGGCCGGCCCGTCGACCACCACCGTCGACGACCCCCTCCTGCGTCGGGACGTGCTGGTCGCCGGCGCCGCGCTGCACGCGGCCGGCGCAGACCTGGACTCGCCGTCGCTCTCGCCCGTCTTCGCCACCGACGAGCAGCTGGGCACCCTCCCGCCGCTGCTGGTCGTCACCGGCACCGGCGACATGCTCATCGACGACAGCCGGGCCTTCGCCGCCCGGGCCCGCGCCGCCGGGGCGACGGTCGACCTGGTCGTCGAGGACGACCTGATCCACGTCTGGCCCCTCTTCCCCCACCTCCCCGAGACGACCGCCACCCTCGCCGGCATCGCCCGCTGGCTCGATCGCCGGCTCACCCCGGTCGGCTACGGCTTCCACGCCACCATGACCGCCGTGCCCGGGCGGGGCGACGAGCTGGTCGACCTCCTCCTCAGCGGCCCGGTGACCGGCCCGGCCGCCGCCGACGCCTGCGTCGTCTTCCTCGTCGGCCGCAGCGCCAGCGACCCCGACCTCGTCTTCCTGACCGAGGGCTGGACCAGCGAGGAGGCCCACGCCGAGGTCTTCGCCAGCGCCGAGGCCCAGGCCTACATGGCCCGCTTCGCCCCCCTCGTCTCCGGCGACGCGACCTACGTCGACGAGGTCCCCCTGGGCGGCAAGCCCACCCTCCGCTAGCTGTTGTGCCCTGGGACGTTGTTGACAGCTGAGTAGGTGGCCTCCTGGGCGAGTGTGGAGCTGTCGAAGGCATCACACGAACCCAGGAGGCTCGTCTTGCACGGTAACGCTCCCCTCACGCCCGAAGGCCGGCTGCGGTTGG
>JBQGCF010000078.1:0-23361 GCA_052038315.1 Iamia sp. | reverse complement strand
GCCGAGCTCGACGAGCCGATCGTCGTCCACGTCCTCACCGACAAGGGCAAGGGCCACGCCCCGGCCGAGAACGACCCGATCAAGCGGATGCACGACTTCGGGCCGGGTGTGGCCAAGCCGGGCAGCTGGACCGCCGCCTTCACCGAGGCGCTGATCAAGGAGGGTGAGAACCGGCCCGAGATGGTCGCCATCACCGCCGCCATGCCGGACTCCACTGGCCTGCTCCCCTTCGGCGACCGCTTCCCGGGCCGGATGATCGACGTCGGCATCGCCGAGCAGCACGCGGTCACGTCGGCCGCCGGCATGGCGATGGGTGGCCTGCGCCCCGTCGTCGCCCTCTACTCGACGTTCCTGACCCGGGCCTTCGACCAGGCCAACCTCGACGTCGGCCTGCACGGCCAGCCCGTGGTCTTCTGCCTCGACCGGGCCGGGATCACCGGTGACGACGGCCCCTCGCACCACGGTGTGCTGGACATGGTGCTGCTGTCGAAGGTGCCGGGGATGACGATCTTCGCCCCGTCGTCGTACCAGGAGCTCCAGCAGCAGCTGCACGACGCCCTGGAGATCACCACCGGGCCGGTCGCCCTGCGCTGGCCCAAGACGGCCTGCCCGCAGGTCGAGGAGGGCGAGGTCGGCTCCGGGCTCCGGGCCCGCCGGGTCGCCTCCGGCACCGACGTGTGCCTGGTGGGCGTGGGCAAGATGCTGACCGCCTGCAGCGAGGCCGCCGCCGTGCTCGACGAGGAGGGGATCTCCGCCACGGTGTGGGACCCGCGGGTCGTCCGCCCCCTGGACCCCGAGCTGGTCGCCGATGCGGCCGGGCACCCCGCCGTCGTCTGCATCGAGGACGGCTACCGCGAGGGCGGCATCGGCATGCAGCTGCGCGACCAGGTCGAGGAGCTGACCGTCGACCGGCCCCGGACCGAGCAGCCCGTCGTCCGGGTGCTGGGCGTGCCCACCGAGTACCTCGCCCACGGCAAGCCCGATGCCATCCTGGCCCGGCTGAACCTCGACGTCGCCGGTGTGGTGGCCGAGGCCAAGCGGGCGCTCGGGCGGGCTTAGCCCCCTCGGGCCGGGAGCCGGCCGCGCCACCAGCCGACGACCGGGTCGTCGGCGCCCAGCCCGTAGGCCTCGGTGAGGTCGACCGCCAGCTCGTCGGGGCGGGCTCCCCGGCGGAGGGCCTCGGCGGCTGAGCGCCAGCGGTCCCCGTCGACCGGGAAGGGCACGGTCAGGGCCTGGCGGGCCGAGAGCTTGAGGGCGTGGCGGCTGCGGGCCGTCCCCGCCGTGAGGGCGAGGGCCCACGCCGTGACCGGTGGGGCCGAGAGGGCGGCGGCGATCAGCCAGGGTGCCAGGTCCTCGTCGTCGGTGTCGCCGGCCGCACCGGTGCCGCTCCGTGGCTCGACCGCCACGAGGGGCGTGGCCGGGAGGTAGGCGCCGTCGGCGTCGACCACGGCCTCGACGACACGGGTCTGGGGGGCGACGAGGACCTTGGGGCGGAGGCGGGCCCGGAACCAGGACGCGACGCCCGGGTCGTCGGCGGCCACGCCGGTGAGGTCGGCGGCGGGGCGGGCCCACGTGCGGCCGCCGATGCGGGCCGGGCGCTCGCCCCACGCCAGGTGGCCGGGGTCGACCAGGCCGGTGGTGGCGATGCGGGCCAGGCCGTCGGCGTGCTCGACGACCTGGGCGGCGAGGGCGTAGTGGTGCTGGCGGAAGCCGGCGGTGGCGGTGGCCCGGTCGCCGATCGTCCCGGCGGACGGGTCGAGCCGGACCTCGGGCACCCCCCGGGCCCGGGCGAGGAGGGGTGACCACGTGGGCCCGTCCGTCGTCGAATCGCCGTCGAATCGGCGCGCACCGCCCGTCGAGTCGTCCGCCGTCGAATCGACAGCGAATCGCTGTCGGGGGCGTCGGCGGGCCCCGTCCGGCGGCGAATCGACAGCGAATCGCCGTCGGACCAGGGGCGACGAGCGTTCGAGGAGGAGGGCGCAGGTGTCGACGTGGGCGGCGAAGGCTCGTCGGTCGACCTCGCGGACGCCGACGACGACGGCCCGCGATGCGACGGCGGCGCGCAGCGGCCCGGTGTGCGCCGCGCCCAGGACCGACTCGGGCTGGATGAGGACGACCCGCCCACCGGGTCGGGCCATCTCCAGCCCGGCGAGGAGGAACAGCGCCGCGGTGTCGACGTAGCCCGACGCGGCGGCCCCGAACCGGGCCTTGAGCCGGCGCCGCGCCTCGGGGTCCCGGGCCGTCGCCGACGCCAGCTGGCCGAGGAACGGCGGGTTCCCCACGACCAGGTCGAAGCCCTCGGGCCCGGCGTCGAGCCCGTCGGCGAGACGAACGTCGGCGCCCGGCACCGCGGCCCGGCACGCCTCGACCGCCCCCGGGTCCACGTCGAGCCCGACCAGCTCGGCGGCCGGCCAGGCCGAGCGGGCGGCGAGGAGGAAGACCCCGGCCCCGCACGCCGGGTCGATCACCCGGTCGGGCGCGCCCCAGCCGGCGGCGGCCCAGGCGACCAGCTCGGCCGCCACGTCCGGCGGCGTGTACCACGCCCCCAGCGCCCGCCGCTCGGCGGCGGACAGGTGCGCCGGCGACGCCGCAGGCGGCTCGGTCAGCCGGCCTTCTCCATGGGATCCCAGGCAGTGAGGTCCTTGAGGCGGGCGTCGTTGGAGAACATCTCGGTGATGGGCAGCTCCAGCCCGAGCCGCTTCTGCAGCCGCTTGACCTCGAGCTCCTCGTTCCACAGGGCGAGGGTGACGACCAGGCCCGACTCGCCGGCCCGGGCGGTGCGGCCCGAGCGGTGCAGGTAGGCCTTGTGGTCCTCGGGCGGGTCGCCGTGGATCACCACGTCGACGTCGTCGACGTGGATGCCCCGGGCGGCCACGTCGGTGGCCACCAGCACCGGCAGCTTGCCGGCGGCGAAGTCGGCGAGGGCCCGCTCCCGCAGCTTCTGGGGCAGGTCGCCGTGGATGGCGCCGGCCTTGACGCCCTCGGCCTTGAGATCGTCGACCAGCCGGTCGGCGTAGCGCTTGGTGCGGGTGAAGACGATCGTGCGGTTCGAGGCGTTGCCGATGGCGGCGATGACCTTCGACTTGTCCATCTGGTGGACGGCGATGAACCGGTGGGTCATCTCGTCGACGGTCACCGTGGCCGAGACCACCTCGTGGCGGACCGGGTCGTCCTGGTACCGGGTGACCAGGGTCTTGACCGCACCGTCGAGGGTGGCCGAGAACAGCAGCGTCTGGTGGGTGCCCTTGATGTGGCGCAGCAGCCACTCGACCTGGGGCAGGAAGCCCATGTCGGCCATGCGGTCGGCCTCGTCGACCACCACGATCTCCACGTCGTCGAGCCAGGCCTCCTCCCGCTCGATCATGTCGATCATGCGGCCGGGCGTGGCCACCACGACCTCAGCCCCCTGGGCCAGGGCCTTGATCTGGCCGCCCATGTTGGCGCCGCCGTAGATGGCGACCACCCGGCGGTCGATGGCCTGGCCCAGCGGGATCAGCTCCTCGGACACCTGGGTGGCCAGCTCGCGGGTGGGCACGAGCACGAGGGCCTTGGGGCGGCGCGGCTCGGCCTTGGCCACCCGCTGGAGGGTGGGGAGGCCGAAGGCCAGGGTCTTGCCGGAACCGGTCTTGGCCTTGCCGCACACATCGCGGCCGGCCAGCGCATCGCTGATGGTGAGCTCTTGGATCGGGAACGCCCGGTCGATGCCCCTCTCGGAGAGGGCCTTGACCAGGGCGGTATCGACCCCGAGCTGCTCGAAGGTCGTCGTCATGTCGGCGACCAGCCTACGGGTGCGCGCTTGTGAAACCCCAAACCTGGCAGGGGTTCGCGCCGCTGGACGCCGCAGGATGTCCGCGGGGGTCAGCCGGGGAGGGCGCCCTCGATGGCGGCGGTGATCGTCGGGTCCTCGGGCTCGACCTGCGGGGCGAAGCGGGCCGCCACGGTGCCGTCGGGCGCGATCAGGAACTTCTCGAAGTTCCAGCGGATGTCGCCGTCGTGGCCCTCGGCGTCGGCGGTGGCGGTCAGCTCGGCGTAGATCGGGTGGCGGTCGTCGCCGTTGACGTCGATCTTCTCCATGATCGGGAAGGTGATGCCGTAGGTCGTCGAGCAGAAGGTCTGGATCTCCTCCGCCGTGCCCGGCTCCTGGCCCATGAACTGGTTGCACGGGAAGCCGACGACGGTGAAGCCCTGCTCCGCGTAGGTGGCCTGCAGCTTCTCGAGCCCGGCGTACTGCGGGGTGAGGCCGCACTTGGAGGCGACGTTGACGGCGAGGACGGCCTTGCCGCGGAGAGCGGAGAGGTCGGCGTCGCTGCCGTCGAGGGTGTGGATGCTGTGGTCGTACAGGGCCATGGGTCAGGAGTCTGCCCTGCGCACGGGCAGGACGCGCCCCCGCTCGACGTCGACGGCGACGCCCTCCTCGGCCAGCCGCCGGGCCTGCTCGGCCTCGTGACCGGGGACGAGGCGCCCGGCGGCGTTGACCACCCGCCACCAGGGGTAGGCGCCGCCGCTGGTCGACAGGACCCGGCCGACGGCCCGGGACCGCCCGGGCCACCCCGCCTCCTCGGCCACCTCGCCGTAGGTGACCACGTCGCCCGGCAGCAGCGACCCCAGCACCTCGTCGATCGCCCGCTGGAGGTCGGGCTCGGGCCCATCGGCGGCATGACGGCTCACGTCGCCATCCTCGCCTACGGTCGGCGGGGTGACAGCCGTGGAGCTCCCCGACGTCGCCGGTCGCACCGCGCTGGTCACCGGGGCCAGCGGCGGGATCGGCGCCGGGGTGGCCGAGCGCTTCGCCGCCGCCGGGCTGCGCCTCGCCCTCTGCGCCCGGACCGAGCCGACCCTGCCCGCCGGGGCCGAGGGCGTCACCGCCAGCGTCGACGTCACCGACGCGGCCGCCGTCGCCGCCTTCGTCGAGCGGGCCGCCACCGAGGTGGGGCCGATCGACCTCTGCGTGGCCAACGCCGGCCTCCTCGGCCCGCTCGGGCCCCTGCGTGACGACGACCCCGCCGAGGTGGCCGCCACCTTCCGCACCAACGTCGAGGGCGTGGCCCACACCGCGGCCGCCTACGCCCGCCACGTCCGCAGCCGGGGCCGCTCCGGCCCGGCCGCCTTCCTCGCCATCTCGTCGGGCGCCGGTCGCAACCCGACCGCCGGCTGGGCCCCCTACGCCGCCTCCAAGGCCGCCGTCGACGCCCTCTGCCTGGCCCTGGCCGAGGAGGAGGCGGACGCCGGGCTCCGGGTCCTGGCCGTCGCCCCCGGCGTGGTCGACACCGGGATGCAGTCGGCCATCCGGGCCTCGTCCCCGGAGGCCTTCCCCCGGCACCAGCAGTTCGTCCGGCTCAAGGCCGACGAGGCGTTCAACAGCGCCACCTTCGTGGCCGACCACCTGCTGCGCCTGGCGTTCACCGCCGACGGGGCCGACGACGTCCTGGTGCGGCTGCCCGCGGAGGAGCGATGACACCCGGCGAAGGGCAGCCGGCCGACCCCCGGCCGGCCGACCCCAGGCTGGCCGACCACCTGGCCGCCATCGAGGCCGACGGCTACACGATCGTCCCCGACGCCATCGAGCCCGACCTGCTCGACCGGCTCGACGAGACCCTCGCCCGGCTCGAGCGCGACCTCGACGCCGTCCCCGCCGACAACACCTTCGAGGGCCGTACGACGGTCCGGATCTACAACCTCCTGGCCCTCGACCCGGTCTTCCAGGAGGTGCCCGTCCACTCCTCGGTGCTGCCGGTCGTCGAGGGGGTGATCGGGCGGGGCTGCCTGGTGTCGTCGCTGTCGTCGATCGCTATCGACCCGGGCGAGGTGGCCCAGCCGCTGCACGTCGACGACGCCGTCATCCCCCTCCCCCGCCCCCACGTCCCGGTGATCTGCAACTCGATGTGGGCGCTGACCGACTTCACCGAGGCCAACGGCGCCACCCGGGTCGTCCCCGGCTCGCACCGGTCCGAGACCCAGCCCGACCCCTTCGGCGACATCGAGACCGTCGCCGCCTCGATGGAGCGGGGCTCGGTGCTGATCTGGCCCGGTTCGACCTGGCACGGCGGCGGGGCCAACACCACCGACGGGCGGCGGATGGGGCTCGCCATGAACTACTGCGCCGGATGGATCCGCCAGCAGGAGAACCAGCAGCTGGGCATCCCGCTCGACGTGGCCCGGACCTTCTCCCCCGCGCTGCGGAAGCTGTGCGGCTTCGGGGTCTACCGGGGCCTGATCGGCCACATCGACAAGCACGACCCCGCCGTGCTGCTCCTCGACGAGCCCACCGGCGACCGGCCGGCCACCCTCTTCGACCGGATGGGCGGCGAGGCGAAGCCGAGCGCCCCAGAGAGCGACGGCTGACGGTGGCCTCGCCCCTGGACGTGATCGCCGACTGGCCGGTCGCCAACGCCGCCGCCGTCGTCGTCGGCCCGGACGGGGTCCGGGACGGCTACGGCGACCTCGACCGGCCCTTCTGGCTGGCCTCGGTCACCAAGCCGCTGTTCGCCACGGCCGTCCTGGTGGCGGTCGAGGAGGAGAGCCTCGCCCTCGACGACCCGGCCGGGCCCGAGGGCTCGACCGTCCGCCACCTCCTCGCCCACGCCTCGGGGCTGGGCCTCGACGGTGGCGAGATCGCCAAGCCCGGGCGCCGCCGCATCTACAGCAACGCCGGGTTCAACCTGCTCGGCCAGGTCCTGGCCGGGGCCTGCGACCTGGCGCCGGGGACCTACCTCGACGAGGCGGTCCTCGCCCCCCTGGGGATGACCGCCACCAGCCTGGACGGGTCGCCGGCCAGCGGCGCCACCAGCACCGCCACCGACCTGGCCCGCTGGGTGGGGGAGCTGCTCCGGCCGACGCTGCTGGCCCCGGCGACCCTGGAGGCGGCCCGCGCGGTGGCCTTCCCGGGGCTCGACGGCCTGGTCCCCGGCTACGGCAAGCAGACGCCCAACGACTGGGGCCTCGGCTTCGAGATCAAGGGCACCAAGGACCCCCACTGGACGGCCCCCGACGGCCACCCGGCCACCTTCGGCCACTTCGGCCGGAGCGGGACCTTCGTCTGGGTCGATCCCACCCGTGACCTGGGCCTCGTCGTGCTCACCGACCGGGAGTTCGAGGCCTGGGCCAAGCCCCTCTGGCCCGCCCTGTCAGCCGCCGTCCTCCAGCAATCACCCTGAGAGACCATTTCGCCACACTGCGTGGCTGAAATCCTCATCGAGGCTGGCGGAGGGCCGATGGACCCCCATGCGTCCCGAGGGGTCGATCTGAGGTGCTGCCGGAGCTGCGCGCCCGTCGGGCCCTGGCCGGCGTCGGCCTGAGGCCGGACGTCCCCCTGGAGGCCGTCGAGAGCGTCAACAACGAGGTCTGGATGACCGACGACCTCGTCGTCCGGGTCAGCTGCCGCCCCGACCAGCGGCTGCGCCGGGAGGCCCAGCTCTCGCAGATCCTCCCCAACGCCGTCGGCTACCCGCCGGTCCTCGGCTACGGCGCCGAGATGGGCAGCGAGTGGCTGGTGCTCGGGCGGCTCCCCGGGTTCCCGCTGAGCCGGGTGTGGCCGTCGCTCAGCCGGGACGAGCGACGGGCCGCCATCGGCGACCTGGCCGAGCGGCTCAAGCTGATCCACACCACCGAGGTCCCGGCCCTCGCCCCGCTGCGCCACCTCCCCCAGCTCCTCGACCCGGCGCCGTCGGGGACGATGGCGGTGGCCCGGCTGATCGTCTCGATCGACCGGGTCGGGCGGCTCGAGCACGTCGACCGGCGCTTCGCCGAGGACCTGAGCGCCATGGTCCAGGGCCTGGCCTGGTGCCTGGAGCCGTTCACCTCGCGGACCCTGATCCACGGCGACCTGAGCTTCGAGAACGTCCTCTACGACCCCCGCCGCCGGCGCCTGGAGGCCATCCTCGACTTCGAGTGGGCCCGGGGCGCGCCCCGCGACCTCGACCTCGACGTCTTCCTCCGCTTCTGCGCCTACCCGGACCTCCACGTCCCGGCCAGCTACGCCGGCCAGACCCACGCCGAGGACTACGCCGAGGTCCCCTACTGGCTGGCCGAGGACTACCCGGAGCTGTTCTCGGCCCCCGAGCAGCTCGACCGC
The DNA here is from genome assembly GCA_052038315.1 of Iamia sp. GTDB lineage: Bacteria > Actinomycetota > Acidimicrobiia > Acidimicrobiales > Iamiaceae > Iamia. The sequence goes on along the minus strand of JBQGCF010000078.1, from coordinate 15,290 downwards.
TGCCGGCTGTTCGCCATCGCCTGGGACGTCGAGGAGCTGCTCGCCTACCCCCCGACGGTCGGCCCCGCCCACCTCGACGTGCGCCACCCCTACCGGCGCCTCCACGCCATGCTCATCGGCGACTCGCACCTCGACCGCATGGACCGCATGAACCAGGCCACCCCCGCCTAGCCGTCGAGGCGCTCGCCTGTCGGGCTCGTTGCGCTGGCAACGGTCTCGGGTCGCACCATCACCGTCCCGCGGACGGCATCGACCGGACCGGGTCTACGAGGCGCGGCGAGCCTGTGCGGAGATGTGGCGTCGCTGGCCGGCGGTCAGCTTGAGGCTGCGCGGGTCGGCCTTGGCCTGCCGCACGGCGTAGATCGTCGCCTTGCGCACGTCGGACCGGGTGAGCTTCTTGGTGGTCAGGCCGTTGCTCGTCTGCTCAGCCATCTGCCGGTCCTCCTTCGAGCGATGTTCGATGCGGGGAGTGTACGTGGGGGGTGTGACAGCGCGAGGTCAAGGGGAGTCGTCGTCCCATTTGAGGAGGTCGACGAGGACCCGGCTGACGAGCAGGGACGCCGAGTTGAGCTGGAAGAACTGGATCCCGCCGTCGCGGAGGCTGTGGTCCCGGGCCGTCGTCGATGCGGTGAGCACGGCGATCACCCGTCCGCCGGCGTTGTAGACGGGGGCGGCGGCGACAGCGGCGAGGTGGACGTAGCGGGAGGCCTGGACCTCCGTCAGACCGTAGGTGGAGTCGTGGACGGCATCACCCTCGGCGACGACGTAGTCGCCGGTCGACCACGCCACACCGGTCGCGCCCCGGCCCGGCGGCCAGGTCGTCACCGACGGGACGGAGCTGAAGACGGGGGCGAGGGCATCGAGGGCGGCGTCGTAGAGGTACAGACGGACGTCGCAGCCGTGCAGTGCGCCGTCGGAGACCAGCTCGTCCAAGATGGCGCGCACCGCCTTGCTGCCGGCGACGTAGCTGAGGCTGCCGAGCACGTTCGGGTCCTCCGACGTTCCTGAAGGCGGGCCGTCGTCGTCGCTGTCGAGCTCGCCGGCGATGGCTTCGACGTCGTCGGCGGCCGCCTCGGCCAGCTCGGCCGAGGCGTCCTGCTCTCGCCGCTCGAACGAGACCCCACCGGGTCCCAGCGACGCTGACTTCGTGATGCCGTTGTAGAGCGCGAGGATCACCAGGAGCAGACCTCCGGCCGCCAGCAGGGCCGCGTACGCCTCGGCCTCGTTGCGGGCCGCCCAGCTTGCGCCGAGGAGGATCACACCGACGACGAAGGCCGCCACATCGGTGGCCGAGGGTCGGATTGCCGCCAACCAGGGGCGCCTTCCGTCCGCAGCCATGGGCGGGAGAGGGTAACCCGTCGCAGTCAGGCTCTGCCGCGACCCAGACGGGAGCAGTCCGGCCTGCCGGACCAGGCCACCCCGGCCTAGCCGTCGAGGCGGCCCCACTGCTCGGTGGGGGCGGGCTGGCGGCTGCTGGGGAAGTCCTCCAGGGCGCCGGTGGGGCTGGCGTCCCAGCGGGCGAAGGTCAGCGGGGTCTGGAGCCAGACGGTGAGCAGGTCGGCCACGGCCTGGATCGAGCGGACGTGGGTGCGCTCCCAGCCGTGGCTGCCGTCGAGCCCGAAGGCGACCAGGGCGGCCCGGGTGCCGGCGCCGGCCTCCAGGGCGGCGGCCACGTCGGAGCGGTACCACTTGAAGATGTCGCGGGCGAAGGGGATCCCGTGGTCCTCGCACAGCCGGCACAGCCGCCGGGTCAGGTGGTAGTCGAAGGGCCCGGTCATGTCGGCCATCGGGATGGTGACGCCGTCCTCGATCGAGTGCTGGCCGGGGGCGCACACCGCGTTGTCGACCGAGATCATCTCGGCCACGTCGGCGTCGAGCCCGTGGCTGGCGCCCTGGCCGATCTCCTCGGCGATGGTGACGAGCAGCGACGCCCGGTGGGGCAGCACCACGGCACCGCTGACGACGGCCCGCGCCGCGGCCAGGGCGGCGGCGACACCGGCCTTGCCGTCGAGGTGGCGGCTGACGACGAAGCCGGACGGGGTGACCTCGGGGTGGGCCTCCAGGGCGACGAAGTCGCCGACCCTGATCCCGAGGGCGGCCAGGTCCTCGGCCGAGGAGACCTCCTCGTCGACCCGCACCTCGATGTGCTCCCAGCCCACGCCCTGCGTGTCGACCTCGTCGCCGAAGGCGTGGCCGCTGGCCTTGAGCGGCAGGATCGTGCCCGTGTAGGTCCGCCCGGGGTCGTCGCCCAGGATCTTGACCCGGGCCCCCTCGGCGAAGCGGGCGCTGAACGTGCCCACCTGGACCAGCTCCAGCCGGCCGTTGTCCTTGAGGTCCCTGACCATGCACCCGATCGTGTCGGCGTGGACGACCAGGGCCCGGTCGACGCCCGCCGACCGCCCCGGCAGCTCGGCCAGCAGCGACCCGCGGCGGGTCAGCGAGAACTCCAGGCCCAGGTCGTCGAGGGTGTCGCCGACGAGCTGCATCACGGCGTCGGTCCGGCCCGAGGGCGAGGGCGTGCGCAACAGCTCGAGCAGCAGCTCGATCGTCCACTTCTCGTCGAACGGCAGCGGCTCGACGACGGGCGGCGACGGGAGGTCCGTCATGGGGTCCGGGCTCCTTCCGGGGTCCAGGCCCACGGGAGCCCGGCGCTGGTGGGGAACAGGAGGTCGACGAAGGCGGCCGCGGTGGGCTGGGGCTCGTGGTTGGCCAGCCCGGGGCGCTCGTTGGCCTCGATGAAGACGTAGTCGGGGGCGGTCACGTCGGGCACGAGCAGGTCGATGCCCGTGACGGGGATGCCGATGGCCTCGGCGGCCACGACGGCGACCCGGCGGAGGTCGGGGTGGACCTCGGCGGTGACGTCGTGGATCGTGCCGCCGGTGTGGAGGTTGGCGGTGCGCCGCACCCGCAGCCGGGTGCCCTCGGGGAGGACGTCGTCGAGCTCCCAGCCGCCCTCCCGCACGGTGGCCTCGGTCAGCTCGTCGACGGGGATGCGGGCCTCGCCGCCGGTGCTGGCCGACCGCCGCCGGCTCTGGGCCACGACGAGGTCGCGGACGGTGTGCTCGCCGGTGCCGACCACCTCGGCCGGGCGCCGGACGGCGGCGGCCACGACCGTTCCGTCGATCACGATCAGCCGGAGGTCGTCGCCCGGCGCCCGCTCCTCGATCAGGACGTCGGGGCAGTGCTGCCGGGCCCGGTCGAGGGCCAGCCGCAGGTCGGGCTCCGACGAGACGCCGACGGTGATCCCCTGGCCCTGCTCGCCCCGCACCGGCTTGACCACCACGTCGCCTACGTCGTCGAGGAACGCGGTGTCCCCCTCGTCGAACGTGGCCAACCGACCCCGGGGGACGGTGATCCCGGCCTCGGAGACGATCCGCCGGGTCAGCCGCTTGTCGTCGCAGCGGCTCATGGCCACCGCCGTGGTCAGCTCGGACAGCGATTCCCGGGTGACGACGCTGCGGGCGCCGTGGGTGAGGCGGAGCTCGCCGGCCTCGGCGTCGAGGACGTCGACCCGGATCCCCCGTCGGATCGCCTCGTCGGCGATGATCCGGGCGTAGGGGTTGAGGTCGTCGATCGTCTCGGGCGCCCCGGTGAAGAGCCGCTCGTTGATGGCGTTCTTGCGCTTGACGCCGAAGACCGGGACCCGCTCGAAGCCCAGCTTCTCGTAGAGCCCGATGGCGGCGGCGTTGTCGTGGACGACCGAGAGGTCCATGTAGGCCCGGCCCCGGTCCCGCATCACGTCGGCCAGGGCGCCGACCAGGGCGGCCCCGACGCCGGGCACCGAGCAGTCGGGGTCGACGGCCAGGCACCACAGCGACGAGCCCAGCTCGGGGTCGGAGAACAGCCGCTGGTGGTCGACGCCGGTGACGGTGCCGAGGATCGCCCCGGTGTCGGGCCGGACGGCGACCAGGTAGACGACGTGACGGGTCTCGGCGTGGTTGCGCCAGATCAGGTCGACCGGGGCGGGGACCATGCCGCAGCGGACGTAGATGCGGTTGATCGCCTCGGCGTCGGGCTCGCCGGTGATCGGCCGGACGGCGACCCCGGGGGCGTCGTTGCGCACCTCCCGCTCGCGGCTGAACCGGAGCCGGTAGGTGTAGCTGGGGTCGATGAACAGCTCGTGGGGGTGCTGGGCCACCAGCACGTGGGGGTCACGGGGGTAGAGGCAGATGTCCCGGCGGCCGGCGGCCTCGTGGTCGAGCACCTCGGCCAGGCGGTCGTGGTCGCTGAAGGTCTGGCCGAAGACGAGCCGGCCCCAGCCCATGTCCAGCACGACCTCGGGGTCCATGGCGTCCTGGATGTGCTGCGGGGGCGTGTCCCACGGCGTGGTGGTGATCGACTCGGCGTGGGTCCACGTGTCCCGCACCCGGCGGGGCCCGCCCGCCTCGGCGCTCGGGTCCGCCGCCGGCAGCTCCTCGTCGGGAGGACCGGCGGCGGCAGAGGACCAAGAGGCCACGCTCACGCCGCCGGACCGGTGATGCCGTGCCCCTGGAGCCACAGCTCCAGCAACCCGATCTGCCACAGCTCGTTGCCCCGCAGCGGGGTCAGCCGGCCGTTGGGGTCGGCCAGCAGGGCGTCGACCGCGTCGGTGCGGAAGAGGCCCCGCTCCTTGGCCTCGGGCGCGTAGAGGGCGTCGCGCACCAGGTCCAGGTACGGGCCCTCCAGGTGGGTCAGGGCCGGCACCGGGAAGTAGCCCTTGGGCCGGTCGATCACCTCGGACGGGATCACCTTGCGGGCCGCCTGCTTGAGCACCCCCTTGCCCCCGTGGGCGGTCTTGAGCTCGGGCGGGCAGGTGGCGGCCAGCTCGACCAGCTCGTGGTCGAGGAACGGCACCCGCCCCTCCAGGCCCCAGGCCATCGTCATGTTGTCGACCCGCTTCACCGGGTCGTCGACCAGCATCACCGTCGTGTCGAGCCGCAGGGCCCGATCGATCCCGGTGGCCGCCCCGGTCGCGGCGAAGTGCTCGGTCACGAAGCGACCGCTCGGGTCGTCGTGCGGGACGTGGCCCTCACCGGCCAGCAGCCGCAGGGCGTCGGGGTCCCGGTCGAAGAAGGCGGCCCGGTAGGCGGCCACGCTCCCCTCGATCGAGGCCGCCTCGGGCGACATCATCGGCGGGTACCAGTGGTAGCCGGCGAAGACCTCGTCGGCGCCCTGGCCCGACTGCACGACCTTGACGTGCTTCGAGACCTCCTGGCTGAGCAGGTAGAAGGCGACGCAGTCGTGGCTGACCATCGGCTCGCTCATGGCCCCGATCGCCTCGGCCAGGGCGGGGAGCATGCGGTCCGCGCCGATGCGCATCTGGTGGTGGTCGGTGGCGAAGCGCTCGGCGACGATGTCGCTGTAGCGGAACTCGTCGCCGGCCACGCCGTTGACCGACTCGAAGCCGATCGAGAACGTCTGCAGCCCGTGCTGGCCGGCCTCGGCCAGCAACCCGACGATCAGACTGGAGTCGACGCCCCCGCTGAGCAGGCAGCCGACCGGCACGTCGGCCACCAGCCGGCGCTCGACGGCGAGGCGCAGGGCGTCGAGGACGGCGTCCTCCCAGTCCTGCTCGGACCAGCCGGCCCGGTCGGCGTGCCGGCTGAAGTCGGGCCGCCACCACACGTCCTCGGTGCGACGGCCGTCCGGCTCGAGGGCGACGAGCGTGCCCGGCGGGACCTTCTTGACCCCGTCGAGGATCGTGAGGGGGGCCGGCACCACCGAGTGGAACGAGAGGTAGTGGTGGAGGGCGACGGGGTCGATCCGGGTGTCGACGTCGCCCCCGGCCAGCAGGGCGGGCAGCGACGAGGCGAAGCGGACCCGGCCGGCCGTCTCGCTCAGGTAGAGCGGCTTGATGCCCAGCCGGTCCCGGCCGAGCAGGACCCGGCCGCTGTCCCGCTCGACGATGGCGAAGGCGAACATGCCGTGGAGGCGCTCGACGAAGCGGTCGCCCCAGCGGTGGTAGCCCTTGATCAGGACCTCGGTGTCGCTGTGGGAGAAGAAGCGGTAGCCGTGGCCGATCAGCTCCCGGCGCAGCTCCTCGTAGTTGTAGATGCAGCCGTTGAAGCAGACGGCCAGACCCAGCTCGGGGTCGACCATGGGCTGGGCGCCGGCGTCGCTCAGGTCGATGATCCGCAGCCGGCGGTGGCCCAGGGCCACCCGGCCCTGCGCCCACGTCCCGGTGGCGTCGGGTCCTCGTCGCTCCATGGCATCGGCCATGGCCGCCACCGCGGCCACATCCGGCCGGGCACCGTCGAGACGGACCTCTCCTGCGACTCCGCACATGGTCGACCTACCTACCCATCCGCCCCCGGGGCTACCACCAGGTCTTCCGTGTCGGGAATCACACGGCCGGGTGAGGCGTTGCACGACGACGCCGGGCCCGTCCAGGGATGGCGCGCTCCGGCCAGGAGGTCCCCATGGCCGACGCCGCTGCGCAGCTCGCCCCCATCGTCCGTCGCCTGCTCGGCGGCGCCCTCCCCTTCGCGCTGGAGGCGTGGGACGGGTCCCGGGTCGAGGCCGACGAGCCGGTCGGGGCCCGGGCCGCCACCGCCGCCGAGCGGGGTCCGGTCACCGTGATCGTCCGCTCCCCCGACGCCCTGCGCCGCATCCTGTTCGCCCCCGGCGAGCTGGGGCTGGCCCGGGCCCACATCGTGGGCGACATCGACGTCGACGGCGACATCTTCGACCTGCTCGCCGTGCGCGACGTGCTGGGCGGGGCCACCGACCACGTCCGGGTCGGACCCCGGCTGGCCGACGTCGGCCCGCTGCTGCGCTCGGCCCGCTCGCTCGGGGCGCTGGGCCGGCCGCTGCCCCCGCCCCCCGAGGAGGCCCGGACCCGGGGCCGCCGCCACACCAGGCGGCGCGACTCGGCGTCGGTCCGCCACCACTACGACGTGAGCAACGACTTCTACGCGCTGGTGCTGGGGCCGGCGATGACCTACTCGTGCGCCTTCTGGGCCACGCCGGAGACGACCCTCGAGGACGCCCAGGCGGCCAAGCACGAGCTGGTCTGCCGCAAGCTGGCGCTGCAGCCGGGGATGCGGGTCCTCGACATCGGCTGCGGCTGGGGGTCGTTCGTGATCCACGCGGCCAAGCACCACGGGGCCCGCGCCCTCGGGGTGACCCTCTCGCCCGAGCAGGCCGCGATGGCCCGGCAGCGGGTGGCCGACGAGGGCCTGGAGGACCGGGTCGAGATCCGGGTCCAGGACTACCGGGACCTCGACGAGCCGGCCTTCCCGGCCATCGCCAGCGTGGGCATGTTCGAGCACGTGGGGGCGGACGAGGCCGACACCTACGCGGCCGCCGTCCACCGCCTCCTCGCCCCGGGCGGGCGGCTGCTCAACCACGCCATCTCCCGGTCGGACCCCGACGACGACGCCGGCGTCGACGACCGCAGCTTCATCGGCCGCTACGTCTTCCCCGACTCGGCCCTCCACGAGGTCGGCCACGTCGTCTCGACCCTCCAGCGGGCCGGGCTCGAGGTGCGCGACGTCGAGTCGCTGCGGGAGCACTACGCCCGCACCCTGCGGGCGTGGGTCGCCAACCTGCAGGGCCGGTGGGACGAGGCCCAGATGCTGGTCGGGCCGGCCCGGGCCCGGACCTGGCGGCTCTACATGGCCGGCTCGGCGGTCGCCTTCGACGCCGGCCGCATCTCGATCCACCAGGTCCTCGCCGTCCGGCCCCGCGCCGGCGGCGACAGCGGCTTCCCCGCCACCCGTGACTGGCTGTCGGCACCCACGGTCACGGGCTCCTAGGGTCCCCGGCCATGAGCGAGAACGCAGCTGCCGCCTACGAGCTGATCAAGGTCGACATCGGGAACGACGAGGGGGTGGGCGACTGGTTCGAGGTGACCCAGGACCAGATCGACGCCTTCGCCGACGTCACCCAGGACCACCAGTTCATCCACGTCGACCCGGAGCGGGCCAAGGACACGCCCTTCGGCACCACCATCGCCCACGGCTTCCTGACCCTGTCGATGCTGACCCACCTGGCCGCCGGGGCCAGCGCGAACGAGCCCGACCCGGCGAGGTTCGAGGGGATCCTCATGGGGATCAACTACGGCTTCAACAAGGTCCGCTTCATCAACCCGGTCAAGGTGGGGTCGCGCATCCGGGCGCGCGCCGTCACCGCCGACGTGCAGCTCAAGGGCAACGCCATCGACACCACCCGCAGCTTCACGATCGAGATCGAGGGCGAGGAGAAGCCCGCCCTCGTCGCCGAGTGGGTGACGAGGACGGTCTACGCCTAGAAGACGGCGGCCTCGAGGTCGGCCTTGCCGCTGGTGGCCGGGCCGACCAGGCCGTGGACCTCGGGCAGGACGTTGCCGGCGAAGAAGCGGGCGGTGACCAGCTTCTGGGTCAGGAAGGCGGCGTCGCCGTCGCCGGCGGCCAGGCGCTGGGCGGCCAGCTGGGCCTGGCGGGCCATCAGCCAGCCGGCGACCGTCAGCGAGAGCAGGCGCTGGAACGGGGTGGCGACCGAGAGGGCCACGACCGGGTCGGCCAGGCCGTCGGCCATCAGCTGCTGCCCGGCGGCATCGGCGGCATCGACGGCAGCGGCGAGCTGCTCGCGGATCGATGCCAGCTCCTCGTTCCCCTCCAGCTCGGCGACCGTAGCCCGCATGCGGGCGATCTGGTCGGCGAACACCCCGCCGGCCCGCATCGGCATCTTGCGGCCGACCAAGTCCATGGCCTGGATGCCGTTGGTGCCCTCGTAGATCTGGGTGATCTTGGCGTCGCGGTAGTGCTGGGCGGCGCCGGTCTCCTCGATGAAGCCCATGCCGCCGTGGACCTGGACGCCGATCGACGTGACCCGCTCGGCCTCGTCGGTGCACCAGCTCTTGGCCAGCGGGATCAGCAGGTCGACCATCTCCTGGGCCTCGGCCCGGACGGCCTCGTCGGCGGCGAACTTGGCCACGTCGATCTTCTCGGCCACGAGGAAGCAGATGGCCCGCATGGCCTCGGTGATCGACCGCATGGTGAGCAGGTTCCGGCGCACGTCGGGGTGGTCGACGATGAAGCTCTTCTCGCCCCGGGGCGCACCGGGAGCGAAGCCCTGCTTGCGCTCCTTGGCGTAGGCGACGGCCTGCTGGTAGCTGCGCTCGGCCAGGCCCAGGCCCTCGACGCCGACGCCGAGGCGGGCGTTGTTCATCATCGTGAACATGTACCGCATGCCGGCGTTCTCCTCGCCGATCAGGTACCCGACGGCGCCCTCGCCCTCGTCGACGAAGCTCAGCGAGCAGGTGGCGCTGGCCCGGATGCCCATCTTGTGCTCGAGCGAGGTGACGACGACGTCGTTGCGCTCGCCCAGGCTGCCGTCATCGTTCACCAGGAACTTGGGGACGATGAAGCAGCTGATGCCCTTGGTGCCGGCCGGCGCGTCGGGCGTGCGGGCCAGGACCAGGTGGACGATGTTGTCGGTGAAGGTGTGCTCGCCCCAGGTGATGAAGATCTTGTTCCCGGTGATGCGGTAGCTGCCGTCGTCCTGCTTCACGGCCTTGGTGCGCAGGGCGCCGACGTCGGAGCCGGCGTCGGGCTCGGTGAGGTTCATCGACCCCGTCCACTCCCCCGAGACCATCTTCTTGAGGTAGACCTCGCGCTGCTCCTCGCTGCCGTGGTGGAGCAGGGCGTCGATGGCGCCCTGGGTGAGCAGCGGGGCCATGGCCAGGGCCATGTTGGCGCTGTTGAGCATCTCCTGCATGGCGATGCCGACCGCCCACGGGAAGCCGCCGCCGCCGTAGGCGGGGTCGAAGGGCACGGCGCCCCAGCCGGCCTCGGCGTAGGCCTGGTAGGCGGCGTCGAAGCCGTCGGGCACGACGACCGCGCCGTCGACCAGCTTGGTGGTCTGCTCGTCACCGACCTGGTTGGTCGGCGCCCACACCTCGGACATCAGCCGGCCGAACTCCTCGAGGACGCCGAAGACGCTGTCGGCGTCGACCTCGGCGTAGGGCTCGAGCTTGGTCAGCCCGTCCAGGTCGACGAGCCCGTCGAGGGCGAAGCGGATGTCGTCGAGGGGTGCGGAGTACTCGGGCATGGCGGACAAGCGTTGGGGTGGGGAACTACGCCGGCCCGGGTTCCTGACGGGTCGTCTGGAACCGGGGCCGGCATCGGTGCCCGGCGATCAGCCGGTGATCAGCGGATGATCAGGCGTGGGCGGCGACCCGCTGCTGGAGACGGGCCGAGAACTCCTCGTAGCCGTAGTAGCCACCCCAGCGCCGGGCGTAGGCGACGCTGTGGACGAGGAACCGGGCCGTGTCCGCCAGCGGCTTGTCCTTCCACTGGGCGACCTCCCACGAGGCCGGGGCCCGGTACAACAGGTTCATGAACATGACCTGCACGTCGACCACGGCCTTGGTGCGGGCCTTGTTCTCCGGCGACTCGGCGATGAGGGCGGCCACCTGGCCCCGGCTGGCGCCGTTGGCGAGCCGGCCGGTCCAGTAGTCGATGTCGTCACCCGAGCCGGGCCGGCCGAGGATGTTGTCGTAGAGCCGCTCGACGAACTGCTGGTCGGTGAGGTCGTCGCCGTACTCGGCCTTGAACTCGACCGAGCGGGCCATGATCTCGGCGACACGGACGGTGCTCATCCGGTCGAACAGCATCCGCTGGCGCCAGTACCAGTAGCCGTAGTTCTCGGCCGGGCGGCCGAGGATGGCCTGGTAGAGCCGCACGATGGTGGCGTCGCGCTTGGTGACGATCGGCTTGTCGTGGAACGAGGCGATGTAGGCGCCCGGCTCACCGGGGTTGGGCGTCGGGATCTCGAAGCCCCAGTCGTCGACGTACGTGTAGTCCATGTAGGAGTCGATCACGGCCCAGCCGAAGTCACGGTTGTTCCAGTGCGGGCCGTACTGGATGGTCTGGGCGATCCAGCGGCTGGCCGAGGCGACCTTGGAGAAGACCGACGGCGTCTCGGGGCTGGCGCAGTAGGCGCCCCAGCTGACGATGCCGACGAGGATCTTGCGGCCACCGGTCTCCCAGACCAGCGGGCCACCGCTGTCGCCGTAGCACGGGCCCCGGCCGCCGGAGCCGAGCGGTCCGGTGCACAGGTGCGAGGAGTGGTACGCCGGCGTGCCGAACTCGTCGGCGGCGCCGTCGAGGGCGTCCTTGCAGTCCGCCCCGCTCAGCGCCGGCACCTGGACCTGGCGGAGCTGGTTGGGCGAGAAGTCGCCGGGCGTGTCGGTCTGGCCCCAGCCGGCGGTGGTCAGGGTGGCGTTGCCCCACGGGATGTCGGTGGGCGAGGCGATCTCCAGGTTGCGGGGCACGTCGGTGGGCTGCTGCAGCTGGATGAGGGCGACGTCGTTGGAGATGTCGTACGGGTTGTAGTCGGGCCGGACGACGATCCGGGCGGCCTGGATGAAGCGGCCGCCGCTGGCCAGGTCCTGGGTCCCGACCTTGACCTTGACGTCCCACGGGTCCATGACCCAGCCGGGGCCGTCGGACACGCAGTGGGCGGCGGTGAGCACCCACGTCGGGTCGATGACGGTGGCCCCGCAGTTGAAGAAGGTCTCCGACCAGGAGCCCTCGCGGTAGGTGACGTAGATGGCGGCCTGCGACGGCCAGGCCCCGGCGGGGGCCTTCTCACCGCCGATGATGCGGCCGTCGTTGGCCGCCCGGACCTCCGGGGCCGGGTCGGTCGGCGCCGCCTGCGCCGAGACGGGTGCTGCCGGGCCGGCCAGGGCGGCCAGTCCGGTGAGCAGGGCGAGCAGAGCCGCGGCGAAGCGGGTCGATGAGCGCGCGATGGGCACGGTGGGGCCTTTCGGTCAGACGCGAGAGGTCCCCCGACCCCTCCGTAGATCCACGTCTCCCGCGACGTGGCGGCGGCATCGTCGCAGGACCGGGCCGCCCTGGCAAGGCCGGACAGGTTGCGATCCCCGCGCAGTCCTGTGGCGGCGCCATGTCGTTCCCGTCATGGTGACGGCATGCTGGGGCCATGGCCGACCACGCATCACCCACCGATCCCGCCCTGCCGAGCGACGAGGAGCTGCGGGCGAAGCTGACGCCGCTCCAGTACGAGGTGACCCAGCACGAGGGCACCGAGCGGGCCTTCAGCGGCGAGTACTGGGACACCAAGGACCCGGGCACCTACCGCTGCGTCGTCTGCGACCAGCCGCTCTTCCGGTCCGAGGTCAAGTACGACTCGGGCACCGGCTGGCCCTCGTTCTGGGAGGCCATCGACCTGGCCAAGGTCACCCTCCACGAGGACCGCAAGCTGTTCATGAGCAGGACCGAGGTGCGCTGCGCGAACTGCGGAGCGCACCTCGGTCACCTGTTCCCCGATGGTCCGCAGCCCACCGGCGATCGCTACTGCATGAACTCGGCCTCGCTCCGGCTGGAGCGGGACGAGGCGCCCTCGACCTGAGGTCGAAGGTCAGACGCCCACCAGCTCCCGCTCGGCGGCCTCCTCGGCGTCGGCCTCCTCGAGCTGCTCGATCAGGTGCTCGCCCTCGACGTCGAGGTCGGGCAGGAGCCGGTCGAGCCAGCCCGGCAGCCACCAGGCCCGGTCGCCGAACAGGGCCATGGTCGCCGGCACGATCACCATCCGGACGACTGTGGCGTCGAGCAGCACGGCCATCGAGAAGCCGATGCCCATCATCTTGGTGGTGGGGTCGTCGGTCAGGGCGAAGCTGGCGAAGACGCTGATCATGATCAGGGCCGCCGCGGTGATCACCCGGGCCGAGCTGGTCAGGCCGGACAGCACGCTGGCCTTGGCCTTGCCGGTGCGGACGTAGTCCTCCCGGATGCGGCTGAGGATGAAGACCTCGTAGTCCATCGACAGGCCGAAGAGGACGGCGAACATCAGCATGGGCAGGAAGCTGATGATCGGCACCGACTCCTCCAGCCCGACCAGCTGCTGGAGCCAGCCCCACTGGAAGATGGCGACGAGCACGCCGAAGCTCGACCCGATGCTGAGCAGGATGGCGATGGCCGCCTTGATCGGCACGAGCAGCGACCGGAACACGGCCAGCAGCAGGATCATCGTCAGCCCGATCACCAGGCCCATGAAGACCGGCAGGGCCGACGACAGCTTGTCGGAGACGTCGATCATCAGGGCGGTCGAGCCGGCCACCGAGACCTCGGCCCCGGTCTCGGCGTCGAGCGGGTCGAGCACGTCGTGGCGGAGGTGGTGGACCAGCGCCGTGGTGTCGGCCGAGGACGGCCCGGTCGTCGGGATCACCGGGATGATGGCGGTGTCGCCGGCCTCGTTGGGCGACGCCGGGGCGACGAGGCGGACACCGGGATCGGCCGCCACCGCTGCGGTCACCTCGTCGAGCACGGCCTGGGGGTCGTCGACGCCCGAGGTGTCGACCACCAGCGTGAGCGGGCCGTTGAAGCCGGGGCCGAAGCCCTCGGCCAGCAGGTCGTAGGCCTGACGGCGGGTGCTGCCGGGCGGGTCGGAGCCGGCGTCGGGCATGCCCATCCGCATCGACAGCATGGGGATGGCGAGGACGAGCATGAAGGCCAGCCCGCCGAGCAGAGCGACGCCGGGGCGGGCCACGACCTTGCGGGACCAGCGGGCGCTGAAGGTGTCGTGGGACTCGGCCGCCGACCCGGTGCGGGCCCGGCCGATCCGCCAGCGGTCGATGTTGGTGCCCGAGAAGCCGAGCAGGGCCGGCAGCAGGGTGACGGCGATGGCGACCGACAGGAGCACGGTGAAGGCCGCGCCCAGCCCCATCACGGTGAGGAACGGGATGCCGACGACGGCCAGCCCGGCCAGGGCGATGACCACCGTGATGCCGGCGAAGACGACCGCACCGCCAGCGGTGGCGTTGGCCCGGGCCGCCGACTCCTCGACGTCGTGCCCGTCGGCCAGGTTCTGGCGGTGGCGGGTGACGATGAAGAGGGCGTAGTCGATGCCCACGGCCAGGCCGATCATGGTGGCGAGGATCGGGGCGGTCGACGAGAGGTCGGTGAAGGCCGACAGGACGCCGATGCCGCTGATGCCCACGCCCACCCCGATCAGGGCGGTGAGGATGGGCAGGCCCATGGCCACCAGCGAGCCGAACGACAGCAGGAGCACCACCACGGCGACGCCCAGGCCGATCAGCTCGGACGTGTGGCCCAGCTCCTCCTGCGGACCGACGTCGCCGCCGATCTCCATCCGCACGCCGGCCTCCTCGGCCGGGGCGCCGACCTCCTCCAGGGCGGTGGCGGCCTCGTGGGACACCTCGTTGGCGGGGCTGGCGTAGGAGACGTCGGCGAAGGCGATCGTGCCCTCGGGCGACACCGACCCGGTGGTGAACGGGTCCGACACGGCGACCACCTCGGGGGCCTCGGCCGCCGCGGCCAGGGCCGCCTCGATCCCGGCCTGCTTGGCCGGGTCGGTCAGCGGGGTGTCGTCGTCGGACGCGAAGACCAGGCGGGCCGACGAGCCCGACTGCTCCGGGAACCGCTCCTCGAGCAGGTCCATGGCCTTCTGGGACTCGGTGCCGGGGATGGTGAAGGCGTCGCTGGTCGTGCCCCCGAGGGCGCCGGACAGGGCGCCGGCTCCGATCACGAGGGCGAGCCAGACGCCGAGCACCCAGCGTCGGTGGCGGACCGACCAGTGGCCCAGGCGGTACAGGATCTTGGACATGCCCCGATGGAGCCGCCCGAACCTTGGGGGAACCTGGGAACGCCCTGGCCCGCGCCGTAGAGCGGCCGCGAGGAGCGTGGCATCGGGCACGCCCCGTGCGATCCTCTTCGGATGCGGATCCTGGTGGTCGACGACGAGGAGTCCCTGCGCGACCTCGTGACCACGGCCCTCGAGTTCGTCGGCCACGAGGTCGCCACCGCCGCCGACGGGCTGGAGGCCCTGGCCGCGGTGCCCACCTTCGTCCCCGACCTGATCGTCCTCGACGTCAACATGCCCCACCTCGACGGGCTCGAGGTGTGCCGCCGGCTGCGGGCCGACGGCGACGCCACGCCGATCGTCTTCCTCACCGCCCGGGACGCGCCCCGCGACATCGTCGAGGGGCTGGCCGCCGGGGCCGACGACCACCTGGCCAAGCCGTTCCACCTCCAGGTCCTGATCGCCCGGATCGACGCCGTCCTGCGCCGGGCCGGGGCCGCGGCTCCCGACACCGCGGGCCGGCTCGTCTTCGGCGACATCGAGATGGACGAGGCCGCCCACCGGGTCTGGCGGGCCGGCGTCCAGGTGGCGCTGGCGCCCACCGAGTTCAAGCTCCTCCGCTACCTGCTGCTCAACCCCGACATCGTGCTGAGCAAGGCCCAGATCGCCCAGCACATCTGGCAGTACGAGTTCGGCGGCGACCCCAACGTGGTCGAGACCTACGTGTCGTACCTCCGCAAGAAGCTCGGCCCGCCGCGCGTCATCCA
>JBQGCF010000077.1:0-1980 GCA_052038315.1 Iamia sp. | reverse complement strand
CCCCGCCCGGCGGGGCGCCCCCCGCCCGACTCGACCACATCGGTCAGGGCCTCGACCTCGCCCGGCTCCATGACCTCGAGGGCGGCGATCGGGTCCTCGGCCTCCAGGGCCTCGGCCAGCTGCTCGACGGCGGCCTCGGGGCTGGACGCACCGCCCCCGCCACCGGTGACGGCGCGCAGGGCGAGGAACCCGACGGCGGCCACGGCCAGGACACCCACGGCGACGATGGCCAGGGCCAGGCCCCGGCGGGAGCGCTCGGGGCCGGCCGCCGGCGCGCCCCCGGGCGGGGGCGACGGCTGCCCGGGGGGCGGGCCGTACCCCCCACCCGGTGGCGGCGGGGGAGGCGGTGGCGGTGGCGACGCCGGGGTGCCGCCGCCGTAGGGGGGCGGCGGGGGAGGCGGCGCGGTCGGGGCGCCGTAGGGCGGCGGGGGAGGGGACGCGGGAGGGGGTGGCGGCGTCGGGCCTCCGGGACGGCGCGGCGTGGGCCAGGCGGGCGTGGGCGGTTGCTCGCCCGGTGGCAGATCGCTCATGGTCTCCCCCTCCCTGGGGTCAGCCCTCGGTCTCGAAGGTCACGAGGAACTCGCCGCCGGTGTAGTCGACGGCCCACAGCTGGAAGCAGCGGACGACGTCCTGCTCGGCGGTGACCGCCCACTGCTCGCTCACCCCGGGGCCGCTGACGTTCACCCGGGCGATCAGGTCGCCGGCATCGGTCTCGTCGAAGACGTCGATGCCCATGTCGAGCTCGGCGCTGGTGACCCGGATCGTGAGCTCCATGGTCACGCCCTGCCGGAGGAACAGGCAGAAGTGGGCCCGCTGGGCCTCCTGGTCGATCGGGGCCTGGAACTCCTCGGTGGTGGGCTCCAGGGTCAGCCCCGGGACCGATTCGCCGGCGTAGTAGAAGTAGTAGCGGGCCAACTCGTAGATCTCGATGGCGTAGGTGGCCGGGCCGCCGCTGATCGTCACCCGGTAGGGGCCGTCCTGCTCGGCGATGTAGCGGGGGTCGCCGGTGTCGGAGTCGGGCTCGGTGGGCACCGTCACCCCGTCGGGCCCGGTGACCGTGACGGTCAGGTCGGTGTCGTCGATGTCGACGACGTAGTGGGCGCCGGCGATGGCCTCGTGCTCGTAGGCGACGGCCGAGGCCTCGTCGACCAGCTCGCCGTCGACGGCCCCGGGCTCGTCGAGCACGACGGGGATGATCTCGACCTCGCCGATCGTCACCGGCAGCTCGGCATCGGGCTCGCCCACGACGACCAGGAGGTGGGTGCCGTCGGCCTCGGCGTCGATGGCCCGGGCCGGGACGACCGGATCGGCGCCGTCGGGGGGCAGGAGGGCGGTGGCCACGTCGTCCTCGGTGGCGACGGTGTAGGCCGAGCCGGACGAGGCCTCGAAGGCCAGCACGGCGTAGCCGGCCGGGTTGAAGGCGGCGTCGACCTCCTCGCCGATGGTGGCCTCGACCACGTCCTCGACGAGGGCCGGCTGGTCGGCGACCAGCGTGGCCACGGCCTCGGCGTCGCGGTCGCCGATGGCGACGGCCAGGTCCTCCTGGGCGGTGGCGAGGTCGTCGCCGTCGTCACCGCCGTCGCCCTCGGTGGTCTCGGTGCCCGGGTCGGTGCTGGGCTCGTCCTCGTCGTCACCGCCGAGGGCCCCGACGGCGAAGAAGGCGATCGTGGCCAGGGCCAGGACGGCGACCACGCCGAGCACCAGGAACAGCGGCAGGTTGCTCTTCTTCTTCGGCCCCGGGGTCGGGCCGGGGAAGCCGGTGCCGGGCGGCGGCGTGGCCCCGGGGGGCGGCGGCGTGCCGCGCTGCGGCGGGGGCGGGGCCTGGGGGACCGGCGAGGACGGGAACGGCGGCGGCGTCCCCGGCTGCGCCGGCTGGACGGGTGGCGGGTAGCCGCCGGGAGGCGGAGGGGCCGGCGTGCCCCCGGGCGGCGGGTAGCCACCCGGCGCGGGCGCCCCCGGCTGCGGCGGGTACCCACCGGG
>JBQGCF010000076.1:0-18653 GCA_052038315.1 Iamia sp. | reverse complement strand
CGCCCCCTCAGGGGGACGGCGGGCCGGTCTCGCGTCGGGGGCCTGTCTCGCGTCGGGGGGTCGTGTCGTTCCAGCCCCGCCAGCCCTTGGCCTCCAGCAGCTCGGTGATCCGGCGCCAGGCCGGCGAGGCGTGGGCCGACTCGGCGTCGAGCAGGGCGACGGTGGTCTCGTCGACGGAGGACGGGGTCCGGCCGCCCTGCTCCTCCAGCTGCCGGGCGAACAGGCCGTCGAGCAGGTCGGCCACCTCCTCCAGCCGGGGGTCGTCGGCATCCCAGCCCAGGGCGGCGTCGATGGCCCGGTAGCCGGCCAGCACGTCGGGGTCGTCGAAGGTGGCGAGCTTGCCCTCGATCCACCACGAGATCTCGTCGGGGACCTGGACGCCGAGCAGGATCCAGGCGTCCCGCTCGTAGGCGACGAGGAGCTCGCTGAAGCCCAGCTCCCGCAGGTGGTCGAGGTAGGCCACGACCTCCTTGGGCAGGGCCAGCCCGTCGACGGTGGCCAGCTGGGCGACCGCCTCCCGGTGGCGCTCCAGCCGCTCGACCTCGGCCCGCAGCTGATCGTCGATCTCGGCCACCGCGACGGCCAGCTCGTCCCGGTCGGCGGCGAGCAGCTCGCCGACCCGGTTGAGGGGGACACCGGCCTCGGCCAGGGCCCGGATGCGGATCAGCTCGATCACGTCGCGGGCGCCGTAGCGGCGGTACCCGGAGGGGTCCCGGGGCGGCTCGGCCAGCAGGCCGACCTGGTGGTAGTGGCGGACGGCCCGGGTGGTGACGCCGGCGTACGCCGCGACCTGGCCGATCGTGAGCCGGGGGGTGGGGACCATGGCCGTCAGGTTGGCCGCTCGGCGGCGTAGGTGCGCACCGCCAGGGCCCAGCCGACGACCGTGAGCCCGGCGCACCAGGCCAGGGCCACGCCCAGGTCCGAGCCGCTCGACGACCCGTCCAGCAGGGCCCGGAGGGCGTCGATCACGGCGGTGAAGGGCTGGTGCTCGGCGAACCAGCGCAGCCCGCTCGGCATGTCGGCGGTCGGGACGAAGCCGCTGCCGAGGAAGGGCAGGAGCATCAGGACCATGGGCAGGTTGCTGGCCGACTCGACGCTCTTGGCCGCCAGCCCGAAGGCCACCGTCAGCCACGTCAGGGCGAAGGCCAGGGCGGCGACGAGGGCCACCACGACGAGGGCCTCGGCGATCCCGGCGTCGGGCCGGTAGCCCATGGCCACCGCGACCAGGACCGACAGGACGACGGCGAGGGCCGACTGCACGAGGGCGCCGAGGACGTGGCCGGTCAGCACCGAGGAGGGGGCGATGGCCATCGTCCGGAAGCGGGCGATGATCCCGCTCTGGGCGTCCATGGCCACCGACACGGCGGTCCCGACGGCGACGCTCGCCACCGCCATCACGATGATCCCGGGGACGAGGAAGTGGAGGTACTCGCCCCTCCCCCCGCCGGCCCCGCCCAGCCCGTCGCCGAGGGTGCCGCCGAGCACGCCGACGAACAGCAGGAGGAACAGGATCGGCTGGCCGACCAGCATCACCGTCAGCGACGGGTAGCGGCGCAGGTGCAGGAGCCGGCGGCGCAGCATCGTGAGCGAGTCCTGCACCGGGTGGGGCGTGGTGGCGGTCATCGGGTCACCTCCGTGAGGGCGAAGAAGACGTCGTCGAGGTCGGGCCGGACCACCTCGACGGCCACGTCGTCCAGGTCGAGGTCGTCGAGGTCGAGGTCGTCGAGGCCGGCCAGCAGGTCCCGCAGGGCGCCGGCGGTGGGGTCGCCCGGCACCCGCAGGACGAGGGCGGCCTCGTCGACGGTCGCCCCGGTGCCGTCGAGGGCGTGGGCGGCGGCGGCCAGGGCGGTCGGCGTGGCGAAGTCGAGCCGGACGTGACCGCCGGGGACCCGGGCCTTGAGCTCGCTGGCCGTCCCCTCGGCCACGATCCGCCCACCGTCGAGCAGGGCGATCCGGTCGGCCAGGGCGTCGGCCTCGTCCAGGTACTGGGTGGTCAGGAAGACGGTGACGCCCTCGCGGACCAGGGCCCGGACGTCGTCCCACACCTGCCGCCGGCTGCGGGGGTCGAGCCCGGTCGTCGGCTCGTCGAGGAAGATCACCTCGGGCTCCCCGAGCAGGGTCATGGCCAGGTCGAGCCGGCGCCTCATCCCGCCCGAGTAGGTCGACGCCGGCCGGTCGGCCGCATCGACCAGGTCCAGACGGGCGACCAGCTCGGCGATGCGGGCTGCACCCTCGGTGCGGCCCAGGTGGTGCAGGTCGGCCATCAGGCGGAGGTTCTCGGTCCCGGTCAGGAGGTCGTCGACGGCCGAGAACTGGCCGGTGACGCCGATGGCGCCCCGGACGGCCATCGGGTCGGTGGCCAGGTCGTGGCCGGCGACGGTGATCGCACCGGCGTCGGCGGCGATCAGCGTCGTCAGCAGGTTGACCGTGGTGGTCTTGCCCGAGCCGTTGGGGCCGAGGAGGGCGAAGACGGTGCCGGCCGGGACGTGCAGGTCGATGCCGGCGAGCACCGGGTTGTCCCCGTAGGCCTTGCGCAGCCCCGTGGCGGTGATGGCGGGAGGTCTCATGGGCGCCAGGGTGCAACCTTGACGCAGCGTCAAGGTCAAGGGGTTCTTCGGGACGGGTCCTCCGCGCCGAGCGGATCAGCGCCCGAGGACGTGCTCCACGGTGGGGTAGCCGCCGGCGAAGCGGGCCAGCCCGAAGGTGGCGACGTCGGCGTCCGCCGGCCGGCCCTCGGCCAGGTCGGCGAGGACCTCGCCCATCAGCGCCGAGAACTTGAACCCCTCGCCCCCGTCGCCGCAGGCCAGCACGATCCCGTCGGGCAGGGCGTCGATGACGAAGCGGCTGTCCGGGGCCATCGTCCAGGTGCAGGTCTGGGCGTCGCGCGGGGCCGGGTCGAGCGAGCGCAGGTCCCGGGCGACCCGCTCGGACGCCGCCGCCACCAGCCCCTCGTCGGGCGTGCGGTCGAGGTCGTCGTCGGTGATCTCGCGGATGGCCTGGTCGAGCCCGATCTTGTAGCCCCGGCCCGGCGTGGCCATGGCGTAGAGCCCCGGCCGGTCGCCGACCGGGCCCTCGAACCAGCACGGCATGGCGTCGGTGTCGGTCGTGGAGCCGGACGCCGGGCCGAAGTGGACCACCTGCTCGAGCCGGGGCTGCAGGGGCACGTCGAGCCCGAGGACGGGCAGCAGGGTGACGGCGCCGGGGCCGGGGGCGACGACCACGACGTCGGCGTCCAGGGCCAGGCCGTCGTCGCCGGCGACCCGCACGCCCTGCGGCCCGGCGTCGACCTCGCGCACCGCCCGGCCCACCTCCAGCACCCCGCCGGCGGCGGCGAACAGGCCCTGCTGGGCCGTCATCGACGCCGCCGCCAGCACCGGCCCGGCCTCGGGCTGGAACACCGCGTCGCGGTCGTCGGGCCGGAGGCCGGGCAGGAACGCGCCCACCTCCGCGGCCGGCACCTCGGTGTGCTCGGCCCCCTCGGCGGCCAGGGCGGCGGCCACCGCCGCGACGGTCTCGTCGTCCCGCCAGAGCAGGCCCCGGCGCAGGAAGACCTCGGTGCCGCTCCGCTCGGCCAGCCGCTCCATGGCCTCGACGCTCCGCAGGGCGAGCCGCGTGCGCACCCGGTCCGGGTGGGCCAGCCGCCAGATCCGGGTCGGGCCGGGCGACGACGAGAGGTCGTTGGCCGGCCCGTACCGGTCGACGAGCGTCACCGCGTGGCCCCGCCGGCCCAGCTCGGCCGCCGCCGGCAACCCCCACGCCCCCGCCCCGATCACGACGACACGCATGCAGCCGACCGTAGCGGCGCCCCGTCGCCGCCCTACAGGTCGCGGCGTGACAAGTCGCCCGGAGCCTCGCCCGTCTCGTGGTAGTGCCGGAAGATCGGGATCGCCTCGTCGGCGGTGAAGACCTCGGCCGGCGTGACAGCGATGGTCCGGCTGCCCGATGTGACGATCTCGACCGGGTTCCCCTCCGTCCCGGATCCGTCGAGACGTCCCAGCCCGCAGAGGACGAAGTCCGCGCCCCGACGCTCGCGCAGCTCGACGACCATGCGGTCCTTCGAGCCGGCCGCCTGCACGAACTCGACGAAGTCCTTGGGGTCGGAGTCGACGAAGGCGAGACCGCTGGGGTTCTTGGCGAGGACGACGAACTGCCATCGCTCACCGTCGAGGGCGCGGAGAGCGCGCTCGACGCTGGCGACGTCACGGACCTCCATCCAGGCCGTGCCGACAGAGATGGCGTAGGAGCTCATGGGACCTGGAGGTCGATGACCTCACGGATCTCGAACGTGACGCCGTCGATCGTCACCGTCGCCGGGGAGCCGCCGTTGACCGCATCGTCGAAGTCGCGCTGCTGCTCGCACTTCGTCGCCGATCCGGACTTCACCTCGATGCCCTTCGCCACCTTGCTCACCTCGTCGAGGACGAGTCCGTCGTAGAAGCGGATGGGGCGCCCAGGGAGACGGGCACCGACCTTTCGACGCTCGACCGTCACCCCGTTCACCATCTCGTACTCGTCAAGCGCCTGCGCCTCCTTGTCCAACCACGGCTGGCTGTCGCCGCCGACGAACTGCCCGCAGCAGTCGCGCCCGTCGCCGCGGTCGACGCCCCGACAGTCACCGGGTTCTACCGGTTCGGTGGGGGGATCGTCGACGCCGGGGGTGGGGTCGACGCCGGGGTCGGGGAGGGTGGGACAGGGCTCGTTGGCGGAGACGGCGATCGGCATGCCGCCCGGGCCGGGGCACCACCGGTACAGCTCCGGTGGATCGGGCGGGACCGGCCCGATGACCACGGTCGGCTCGTCGACGTCCTCCACCGGCTTGCTGTACCGGTGGTTGAGGATCACCACGAGGGCCGTCGCCACCGTGATCATGACCATCGAGAGGGCGAGGGCCGCGCCGGGGAACCGGGCCACCACCGGGGTGGCGGCCGTCAGCATCGGCAGGAACGTCGCCAGGGTCGCGGCCGCCTGCACCACCTCTCGCGGCGGACCCGTCGCGTAGTGGCCGGTGGGGTCCCAGTGGTTGATGGGATCGGCGTTGCCGTAGGTGTACCGGTTGAGGGTGACGGGATCGGACGCGATGCCCGACCACGTGTCCCGGGACGTGAAGGTGCCGAGGTACGGCTGGAAGACCCGGGCGCCCATCCAGACCGTGCCGACGGTGGGGTCGGTGTAGTCGCCCTGGAAGCCGAACGGCCCGGCGCCCGGCACGCCGCTGAGCGCGTTGCCGAAGGGGGCGTAGGCGGTGGTCGTCACCGTCCCGTCCGGACCGGTGGCGGCGACGATGTCGTTGTGGCCGTCGAGGGTCACCACCTCGTCGTCGACCGACACCACCTCGCCGTCGGGGCCGACGCCCCGCTCCACGTCGCCGACCGACGCCGGGTCGAGGTCGCCGCCCACGTAGGAGAAGGACTCGGTCTCCTCCCCCTCGGTCCGGGAGGCCACGCGGCCCCGCGAGTCCCACGCGTAGGTGACCCCGGCGGCCGAGATCTGCCGGCCGAGGGCGTCGTAGCCCATCTCCAGCGGCGGGCGTGGCTCCTCGCCCTCCTCGAGCTCGCCGGCGAAGGCCAGCTCGGTCCGGTCCCCGCGGGGCGACGAGGCGACGGCCATGTTGGTGACGCCGCCCTCGGTCACGCCGGTCATCCGGTTGCGGGCGTCGTAGACGAGGCCGGCGGTGTCGACCTGGACCACGTTCCCGGCCGCGTCCCACCCCATCGTGACCGGCTCCGGGCTCCCCTCGTCGGTGTACGCGGTCAGGCGTCCGGCGCCGTCGTAGGTGTAGACGTCGACCACCGGGGCCTCGGCCCCGACGGCGACCGTGCGACCGGTCCGGAGGCCGTCGTCGTCGTAAGCGACCGTCTCGCTCCGACGCACCTCGCCGTCGGGCCCGAGGACCTCCGCCCCGACGACCCGGCCGGCGGCGTCGTGGTCCCACGTCGTGACCTGGCGGTCGCCGGCGCCCTCGGGGCCGGCGACGAAGTCGGGCGTGGTCGCCACCTCGCCCGTGCGCCGGCCGGCGGCGTCGTAGGAGTAGGTGAAGGTGCGCCCGGAGACCGGATCGGCCATGGACGCGAGGAGGCCGGCCTCGCCGTAGGCGTAGGTCGCCGTGCCCCGGCCGTCCTCCCGCTCGACCAGGCGGCCGGACCGGTCGTACCGGAGGTGGTCGACCGTCCCGCCGGCGCCGCTCTGGGCGACGAGCAGGCCCCGGGCGTCGTAGGCGTAGGTCGCGGTGCCGCCGGGCACGCCGGCGGTGACGATGCGGCCGCCGACGTCGTAGGTGAGCGTGCGCGTCGCGTCGGGGACCGCCGGGTCGGTCGACACACCGGCCTCGGCCGTCAGGTTGCCGGCGGCGTCGTAGGCCGAGGTGACGGTGATCCCACCGGGCTCGGTGCGCACCACCTCGCGCCCCTGGACGTCGTAGGTCGTGGTCCACGTCCGGTCGGCGGGGTCGTCGGGGACCTCCGTCGGCGGCTCGACGAGGGTCTCCGGCAGGCCCCACGCGTTGTAGGTCGTGGTGGTGCTGCCACCCCGGCCGTCGGTCGTCCGGACCCGGTTGCCAGCCACGTCGTAGCCGAAGGTCGTGGTGATGGCCGGCACCGAGCCGCCCGGCGCCTCCGTGACGGACAGCAGGCGACCGTCGGCCCCGTTCTCGTAGGTCGTGACCCGGCCGGCCGGGCTGGTCTCGGTCAGCACGTTCCCGTTGCCGTCGATCGTGCGGACGGTCCGGAGCCAGTCGGTGCCGTCGAAGACGGCCTCGCCGACCACCCGGCCGGCGCCGTCGTAGGTGGTCTCGGTGGCGGCGCCGGCTGGGTCCGTGGTGCCGATCAGCCGCCCGAGGCCGTCGCGCTCGTAGGTCGTGGGCAGGTCGGTGCCCTGCTCGTGCTGCCACGGCGAGACCTGGGTGAGCAGCTCGCCGGCGGCGTCGTAGGTCGAGGTGGTCGTCCCGCCCTCGGGGTCGATCGAGGTCACCAGGTTGCCGGCGACGTCGTGGATCGTCGTGGTGACCAGCTCGAGGGGGTCGCCCCCGCCGACCGCCGGGACGACCTGCGTCGAGGTGAGCGGACGGTCGAGCCCGTCGTAGGTGG
Organism: Iamia sp.; assembly: GCA_052038315.1. Taxonomy (GTDB): domain Bacteria; phylum Actinomycetota; class Acidimicrobiia; order Acidimicrobiales; family Iamiaceae; genus Iamia. The sequence continues at coordinate 11,571 of JBQGCF010000076.1, read as the reverse complement.
TCGTGGTCACCAGGCCCGTCGGGTCGGTGACCTCCACCAGCCGCCCGGCCTCGTCGTACTCGTTGGTCGTGACGGCCGGCGACCCGGACGGGCCGGGCCGTGACGAGGTGGTCAGCCGGCCCAGGGCGTCGTAGCCCCGCTCGGACACCCCACCGCCGGGGCTCACCGTGCGGACGACGCGGCCGAGGAGGTCGTGCTCGTACTCCGTCGTCGGCACGAGCGGGGCGCCACCGCCCGGTGGGGCGACGGCGGGCGCGGTCGTCCCGACCTTCCAGCCGACGGCGTTGTACTCGTGCGTGGTGGTGTTCCCCAGCGGGTCGACCAGCGCGGTGACCTGCCCGAAGGCGTCGCGGCCGTAGGTCGTGACCGCATCGGCGGTCCCGCCGCCGTCGATCTCGACGGCCTCCTCCGTCGTGGCCGTCACCCGGCCGAGGTCGTCGTACGCGGTGGCGGTGACGTCGCCCTCGGGGCCGGTGACCGTCACCTGCCGGCCCAGGGGGTCGTAGGCGTAGGCGGTCACCAGGTCGTCGGCGCCGTTGACGACCGTCTCGGTCGCGACCCGCCCGTAGGGGTCGAAGACGGTCTCGGTCGCCTCGGAGGCCTCGGCCGAGCCGGTCCCGCCGCTGCGGGCGACCCGGCTGACCCGACCGCCGTCGTCGTACTCGTACCGGGTCAGGCGGTTCAGCCCGCTCGGGTCGAACCACTCCTGGAGGAGGCGGCCGGCGGCGTCGTAGTCGTAGTTGGTCCGCAGGGTCCCGTCGGCCTGCACGCGGGACTGGAGATCGCCCTGGGTCCCGTACACGAGCTCTTCGACGACCACGTCCTCGACCGCTCCGGTCCCCAGGTCGACGAGGCGCCGGGTCGTCCTGACCAGGCGGCCGGCGTCGTCGTAGTCGTAGGTGGTCGCACGGTTCAGGGCGTCGGTGGACCGGAGGACCCGCCCGGCGGCATCGCGCTCGTAGGTGGCCACCACCGCTCCGTCGACCTGCTCGACGAGGACCCGTCCGGCGGCATCGAAGGTGCGCCGCCGAACGGTGCCCTCGGCGTCGACCGTCTCGACCTCGTTGCCGGTGGCGTCGTAGGCGTGGGTGGTGAGCGCGCTGCGGGAGCCGTCGACCGGGACCGTCTCGGTGAGCACCCGGCCGGCGGCGTCGTAGGTGGTGGACCGCTCCCGCGACGGCGTGGAGCCGAGAACGTCGTCCTCCACGACGCGGGTCGGGCGCCCGAGGGCGTCGTAGGTGGTCTCGACCCGGACCTGGTGCGCCTCGTCCGTGGCCGCGTCCACCGTGGCCGGGCGGGTCTCGGCGACCACGTTCCCGAGGACGTCGTACTCCCACGTGGTGGTGGTCTCGGGCAGCGGCGCGATCCCCTCGGCCGTGGGAGGCGACGTCGTCCGTGACGTCAGCCGGCCCAGCTCGTCGTAGGTCGCCGTGATCACGACCCCGGTCGGCAGCTCGGTCAGGACCCGGTTGCCCTGCGCGTCGTAGCCGTGGGTCGTCGTGCCCGCCTCCGTCGTCCCGGTCGTCGGGACCTGCTCGCGGACGACGAGGCCCCACGGGACGACCCCGCCGCCGACCGCGGGGGTCGTCGCCGCTCGGGTGGCCCCGTCGAGCTGGGAGTAGGACCAGCGCCAGGTCAGGCCGGTCCCCGGCACGGTCCGGCTCGCCGGTCGCTGGAAGCCGTCGTAGGTCATCGTCGAGATCTGGCGGCCGGCCGTGGTGACGGTGTCGACCTGGCCGCTCGTCTCGTCGTGGCCGAGCTGCGTGAGGGCCTGCTCGGTCCTGATCGACGTGGGCTCGCCGTCGGCGTCCGACGTGATCTCCAGCTCCCGGTCGCCCGGGGCGGTCGCCGTCTGCAGGTAGCCGTGGGCGTCGTAGGCGACCTGCGACGTCCCGTCCGGTCCCGTCGCCCCCACCAGCCGGTACCGCTCGTCGTACGTCGTCGTGACGACGGTGCCCCGCGGGTCCGTGACGGTGACGACCTGGTCGTCGGTCCCGGAGTAGGCGAAGGAGGTCATCCCGGCGTCGGGGCGGGTGATGCTGGTCATCCGGCCCTCGTCGTCGTGGGCGACCGTCGTCCGCTCGTCCTCCCGGTCGTCGATCGTCGTCAGGCGGCCGTCGTCGTCGTAGCCGTAGCGCTCGCACGCGGTCCCGCCGGCCAGGCCTTCGACGCAGGCCGACGTCAGGAGGTCCTCGTCCTCCTCGTCGTAGTGGTAGCGCCAGACGACCGGCGCCGGCGCCGCGCTGCCGACGCTCACGGGGTCGGTGGCCACGGTGACCAGGCGCTCGCCGTCGGCCGACCAGGTGAGGTGGAGGGCACGGCCCGACGACTCGTCGGTGATGGTGCTCGGCCTCTCCTCACCGGGCTCGTAGGTGTAGAGGGTCCGGTGCCGGTGCTCGTCCTCGGCCCAGATCGTGCGCCGGTCCGCGTCGAGCTTGTAGGTCACCTCGGCGGTGTGGTCCCACACCGTGGTGGTGCCGTCGGTGAGCTCCTGGCCCGTCCACCGCTCCCGCCGGCCGTCGATGACGAGGGCGCCGCCGGATCCCTCGGTGATCGGGAGGCACGATCCGTCGCCGAGGAGCAGGGCGGTGTAGCCGTCGACGTCCTCGAAGCCCCGGGGGCCGAGGTCGACCGTCCAGCCCCGGCCGGCCCCGCCGGAGCGGGGGTCGAAGCTGTTGTAGGTGCGCCGGATCCCGAGGGGCAGGCCGATCGACGAGACCGAGACGTCGGCCGCGGCCATGGCGAAGTTGCCGGGGTAGGCGGTCAGGGGGTCGGTGCCGAAGCCCCGGCACGGGTCGTCGGCCCGCACGCCCTCCGGATCGGGGTCCGGCAGGTCGCCGGCCGCGAGCAGCCGGTGCGACATCTCGTAGACGTCGGGCTCCTGCGGGGCGCCCTCGTCGACGGGGGGCGGAGGCGCGAAGACGGCCGTGACGGCGACGAGCCCGTACCCGGCCTGGGCCGGGAGCTCGACGGTGGTCTCGTCCCCCGCCGTCTCGGCGATGGGCTCCGTGGGGAACGCGGTCCGGTGGTCCTTGGTGACGAAGACCGCGTAGCGGTCGGCGCCCGGGACGGGATCCCAGCTGAGGGTCGCACCGCCGAGCGCGTACCCGCCGTCGCCCGCCGTGATCTCGGGTGCGTCGAGGCGGGGCCCGTCGTTGTGGCGGGTGACGGCGACGGGCACGGCACCGACGCCCGTCCGGGCGTAGACGACGTCGGGCAACCGGTCGCCGCCGGCGAGGGTGGTCGCGTCGTAGAGCAGCCGGGCCTCGGGTGAGGACACCTCGGCGCCGGCGGCCAGCGCACCCTGGTGGAGGGCGTCCTCCTGGCGGGGCTGGGTCAGGACCGCGACCTGGTCGCCGTCGCGGCCGACGTCGACCCCGAGGACCAGGTTGTAGATGGGGACGTCGGCCACGTTCACGACCCGCATGCGCTGCCGGTACGGCGCGCCGGCCTCGGCGGTGGCGTCGGTCTCGAGGCTCACCTGGAGCGCCGAGGGGCCCCAGACGTGGATGCGGTTGGCCGCGTCGGTCTGGGCCCGGATGCTGATCGACTCCCCGACCGGTTCGAGGATGGCGGTCACGTCGGCCGACAGGTCGTAGCTGCCCTGGCGCTCGCCCTGCAGGTACCACTGCGCCTTCCGCGACTCGCCCGCCGGGATGTGGCCGATGTCGATCGTGGGCGACTGGGTGCCGAACTGCATGTCCGCCAGGACCAGCCCGCCGTCGTCGGGCAGGTTCAGGGTGCCCGCCGTCCCCTCCAGCGTGAAGCCGGTGGGCGAGATGTTGAAGACCTCGAGGGTGACCTCGAAGACCTCCTTGGCCCAGGCCGCCCGGGTCTTGTTCATCACGACCACGGTGTCCCGCTGGACGCTGATCGAGACCCCCGGCATGTCGCGGATGCTGAACTCGCCGCAGTCGCCGACCAGCTGGTCGACGGGCGCGCCGTCCGGGTCGTCGGGGATCAGGTCCTCGTCGTCGGTCGGGCAGACGATCTGGCGGTCGGCCTTGTACAGCGTCACCGGCCGTGACCGCTTCGGCAGCCACACCTCGTACTGGTGGACCACCTCCGCATCGGTCGACGACGGGACGACGCCCAGCTCGACGGCCTCGTCGAAGGTGAGGCGACGGGTGGTCAAGGTGGCCCTGGCGGCCTCCCCGGGCACCAGCTCCACCGGCACCGGGTCGGCACCACCGGTGACCTCGAAGCCCAGGACGACCGGGGCGAAGCCCTGCTTGTAGACGTAGGCCGAGTGCTCGCCGAGGGGCAGCCCGGTCAGGACGTAGTACCCCGGCTGGTTCGGCTGGCCGACGGCTCGGTGGGCGACGCCGTCGGCGGTGTTCACCACGATCGCCGCCTGGTCGACGAGGTCGCCGCGGTGGTCCTGGACCCGGAAGTACACCCCGCTGCCGTCTGCGCCCGTGACGGTCACCACCGCCGTGGCCGCGCCCGACTCGGCCCGGCCCGGGGCGTCGACCCGGAGCTCCACGAGGTACTGGCCGGGTTCGGTGTAGACGTGGTCGGGGGCCTTGGCGCTCGACTCGGTCCCGTCGCCGAACCTCCACTCGTAGGTGAGGTCCAGGCTCTGCGGCACCGAGCCGCTGCCGTCGAAGGACACCGGGTCGCCCACCCGGGCCACCCGGTCGTCGCCGGCGTGGGCCACGAGCACGGCGTCCTCGACGCGGGGGACCGAGTGGAGGTCGTAGGCGATCGCCTTGCCGTCGGTGACCTTGAAGGTGACGTCGGCGCTGCGGTCGTCGTCGAACGAGTGGGTGATCTCGAAGGTCTCGCCGTCGGGCGGCACGGGGAGGATCTCGGTGCTGCCCGTGCCGTCCCCCCAGAAGACCCCGTAGGTCATGGCCAGGCGATCGGCCGGGTCGGGGTCGGTCGCCCGCAGGACGAAGGTGAGCTCCCGCGCCTCGCCGGGCGAGGGCCGCACCTCGAGGATCTCGGCGATCGGGGCGCGGTTGGCGTGGAGCACGGCCGTCGTCGTCAGCGGACCCTCGCTGATCGTGATCTCGTGGTCGCCGGCGACGTACGCCTTGCAGGCCCCACCGGGCGTGCACTCGCCGTCCTCCATCTCGAAGGTCAGACCGGTGGTCACCGGGCCCCAGCTGTTGCCGTGGGCGTCGGAGCCGACGACGGCGATCGCCGGCGCGTACTCCCCCGTCGGCGCGCTGACCGTGCGGTTCACCGGGACGATGACGCTCTTGGGGAGCTTGGTGACGGTGAACGGGAAGAGCTGCCAGGACCGGATGCCGACGTCGTCGGCCCGGACCATCAGCTGGTGGTCGCCGGCCGAGGTGCCCGTGACCTGGAGGTCGATCTCGGAGAGCCCCTCGGGGACGACGATCGTGCTGGGGTCGACCAGCTCGCTCGAGGAGACGACCGTCGATCGGGAGGTCGAGCTGAGCGTCAGCTCGATCCCGCCCTCCGGGGCCACCAGCGGGGCACCGCCCGGGCGCCGCAACCGCAGCACGACGGCCTGCGACTCCCCACCGGCGGCGAAGGTCCCGAGCCCCTGCGACAGCTCGATCTTCGGCGTCTCGCGGATGTCGAGGGTGAACGGATCGGACAGCTCCGGGGCCAGGACCTCGTCGCCGCTGTACGAGGCCCGCACCTCGAGCGGCCCGGCCACCTTCGGCACGAACCCGACCGGCGACCGGCCGTCGGCGCCGATGCCGTTGCGCCCCAGCTCCACCCCGTCCGGACCCAGCAAGGTGACGGTGCCCTCGGGATCGTGGGAGCCGCCCGATGCCACGGTGATGCCGACCACCATGCGCTGGTCGGTGAAGCCGACCGGCAGCGGGGCGGGTGGCGTCACGGTCGCCTGTCCGCCCGGCTGGATGGTGATCGTGTGCCGCGTCGACTCGCCGGCGCTGATGCCGTCGGTCGCGACCGGGGTGACGATCTTGTAGCCGAAGCTCCCGGTCAGCCCGCCACACGGGAGGGTGGTGGCCGCACCGGCAGCGCTGCACCGGAACGTGGCCCGACCCTGGTCGTCGAGGGTCGCGGTGTCGAGCTGGGCGGGCTCGGCGTCGGCCGACCACAGCTGGACCTGGCCCCGCGCCGGGTCACCACCCGGGGCGGCGACCTTCACGTCGATCTCGGCCACCCCCTCCTCGCGGAGGTACTGGGGCGCGTTGACGACGAAGACCGGGTTGGCGGCGGTCACCGTCACCGGCCGGGCCGTCGAGCGGGAGGGGGCGATGTCGGCGGTGCCGGCGTACCGGGCGTGGATCTGGTGGGCGCCCACCGCCAGCCTCTTGACGTAGAAGGTGGCGATGCCCGACGGGCCGAGGGGCCTCTCGCCACCGACCACCCGTCCGTCCTGGTCGTGGAGGGTCACCTTCCCGCTCGGGGTGACGCCGCCGGACGACAGGACCGTGGCGGTGAAGATGACCTGGCTGCCCCAGACGGTCGTGGGCGGCTGCACCGCGAGGCGCACCTCGAGCGTCCTCGGAGCCACGAGCACGTCGACGCTCTCGCTCAGCGCCGGTGCCGTGCGGCTGTCGCCGGAGTACCGCGCCCGCACCGGTGACCGGCCGGCCGGCAGCTCGAGCGAGACGAGCGCCGTGCCGTCGACCCCCAGGGTGACCGGCGTGCCCTGCTGCGAGCCCGAGACGAGGCGCACGGTGCCGGTGGGCAGACCGGTCCCGGTCTCGTAGGCCACGCCGACCCGGAACGTCGTGACGTCGCCGTAGACGTGCGTGGTCGTGATCGGCGTCATGGTGATGGTGGTGCGCCGGGCCACCCAGTGCTCCTCGACAGCCGAGGTCGACGGCGCCAGCGACGGACCGCCGGCGTAGGTGGCCCGGATCGGGTGGGGGCCCGTGGGCCGGGAGACCGGCAGGCGGGCCACGCCGTCGTCGTCGGTCGTCGTCGTGCCCAGCGTGGTGGTCCCCTCCATGAACGTGACCGTGCCGCCGGGGATCGGCTCGTCGCCCACCGCCACGGTGGCGACCAGGTCCATGCTCTCGCCCACCTCGACCGGGCGCTGCTGGGGGGCGACCGTCGTCGTGGTGACCGCCGGGGCCACCGGGAACGTCGCCGTCCCCATCGACGAGGAGAAGTAGCCCTCGGAGCGGAACGTGGCCGAGAAGTCGATGTCGCCGGCGGTCCGCGGGGCGTCGACCACCAACCAGGCCTCCCCGGAGCTCGCCTCCACGGTGCCGATGACGACGCCGTCGGCCCGGAAGGTGACCTCGCCCCACGGGAGCTCGCCGAAGGGGGGATCGGGGGTGCTCACCTGCGCCCGGAGGGCCATCGGCGCCCGGGCTACGGCGTGGCCGTCCTCGATCACCGTGGGCGAGGTCAGCACGACGGTCGTCGGGGCCGGGGTGACGACGTGCCACTGGGGTGCCGAGGAGCCCCATCGCAGGTTCGCCGAGCCGCTGTAGCTGGCCCAGAGGTCGTAGCCGCCGGTCTCGCCCCACCAGTCCTCGATGGCCACGGTGGTGGAGCCGTCGGGGTCGAGCGGGACGTCCTCGGTCGCTCCGAAGCTGCTGGCGCCGTCCCACTGGAGGGCCACCGTGCCCTCGGTGGCCGGAGTGCCATCGGGTCCGGTGACCGACACCTCCACGGTCGGGACCGATCCGTAGACCGCGGTCGGGGCCAGGCCGGTCATGGTCACCGTCGGCGCGACGGTGCGGCGGATGCCGAGGTCGCCGGCCGACGGCCGGTGGCGTTCGTCGCCGAGGTACCGGGCGCTCAGGACGTGGCGGCCGGCCTGGGCGAGACGGCCCCCGGCGCTCTCCGGGTCCAGCGTGAGCCGGACCACGGACGACGATCCGGACAGGTCCGGCGTGTCGACGACGACGCCGTCGAGGGAGATCTCGACCTGACCGGTCGGCGGCGCCAACCCCGGCACCGACGGACGGCTCACCGTCACCGCCACCGTGAGGGGCGCGTCGACATCGGTGGCGGCCGACGGCTCGGCGTCGATCCGCACGCTGGTGTCGACGATCTGCTCCACCCGGACCGGCACCGCGACCTGGGCCGGCGCCACGTGGGCGGTGTCGGCGAAGGAGACCCGCAGCACGTGGTCCCCCACCGGCCGCCCCGGCGCCACCAGGTGGGCGGCGCCGCCGACGACCGGGGCGCTGGCGAAGGGGGTGGTGGCGTTGTCCCACCGGGCGCTCACCACGCCCCCGACCGTCGATCCGGCCGCGGCGACCGTGGCCGTGAAGGTGAAGCCGTCGCCGGCCATCGTCGTCGTGGGCACGTCCGTGAGCTGGATCGTCGCCACGGCCCGCCGCATCGTGAACGGCAGCGGCGCCGACGCGAGGAGGGGGTGCTCGACCGTCGGGACGGGTTCGTCGGGCTGGTAGGCCACCACCAGCGCGCTCGCCGGCGACAGGCCGTCGGTGGGGGCCGAGAAGCGCCCGTCCTCGCCGACCGGGACCGGCACCGGGTCTCCCCCACCCTCCAGCGGGCCGACGGTCACCGATCCCGACCTCGCCGGGGCCCGTGCCCCGGTGCCGGCCCGGACGAGGCCGGTCAGCGGGGCGTGGTGATCGATCGTGGCCGCATCGAGCACGATCTGGGCACGCTCGGCGGCGAACAGGGCGAGGGGGTCGGAGCGGACGCCCATGTACCCGAGCTCGACCCGCAGGGTGCCGCTGGTGTTCAGGTTGACGGTCAGGAGCGCCTCGCCGGCGACGACGCTCCGCGACCCGAAGGGCGCGCCGTCGAGGTAGAGCGACGCGGTCCCGGTCACCGGCTCGCCGTTGGTGCGGACGTGGGCCCGGACCGCGACCTGGCGCGGGGCCACGTAGGGGCCGGGGTCGACCGGTTCCAGGACGACGGAGTGCTCGACCTCGTAGGTGTGCCGCCACGCGTGGGGGGCGTACCGCCCGTCGCCGCGGTACCGCACCTCCACCTGCTGGGACCCGCCCGGCAGGGCCGGGGGCGGGAGGCGGACCTCGGCCACCGGGGCGCCGTCGGGCCCGGTCGCCGACACGAGGGCCGCGGTGCCGACGACCTGGCCGGCGACGACGACCTCGACCGTCCCGGAGGGGACGACACCACCGCCGACCGGTGCGATCCGGAAGGCCAGCGTGCCCGTCGCCTCCTCCACGGCCACGGTGCCCGGATCGACGTCCCACCGGGTCGTCCCCACCGACGGGCGGTGGTCCCCGGACGGCCGGGCCATGGCCGTGACCGTGTGCTGGCCGGGCGGCAGCGGCCGGAGGGCGATCGTCGCCTCGCCGGCCCCATCGGCCGTCCCGGTGGCATGGAGCCGGCCGTCGACCCAGACCTCGACCGGGCCGGCGACCGGGTCACCGTCGGCATCCTCCACCACGACCTCGACGCCCGGCGGGTCGCCGTACGGCGTGCGGGGATCGCCGAGGGAGACCGACGTCGTGGTCACCTCGCCCCCCGCCGAGCGCAGGACCCGCGCCGAGCGCGACGCCACCATGGTCGGCGATCCCTCGTACACCGCGACCAGCTCGTGGGCACCGGGACCGACGACCACGTCCAGCGCGGCCGAGCCTCCGACGAGGGCTGCCCGAGCGATCTCGGCTCCGCCGTCGAGCAGGACCACGTCGCCCGCCGGGGTGCCGGTGGCCGCGGTCACCGTGGCTACCACGGTCGTCGCCGTCGAGGCCGACAGCTCACCGGCGGGGACCTGCAGCGTCGTGCTGGTGTCGACCAGGCCGGCGGCCTGCCGGTGCCGGGCGATCGCCGCCCCCGAGAGGGGCTCGGTGTGGAGGGCGAGGCCCTCGAAGCGGCCCTCGACCACCCGGAGCAGGCCGCGCTCGTGGTCGGCGGGCGCCCACGACGTGGTCCACGGGTCCTCCCCGACCAGGACGGCCTCGCCGTCCACGGTGGCGAGGAGGTCGTCGCCGTCGGCGGTGAGCACGAGGTGGTGCCACGACGCGGGGTCGGGCACGACGACGGCACCGTCCTCGTCCTCGCCACCCTCGAGGCGCAGGCCTCCCCCGGGCAGGTCGAGGGCGATCACGCCGGCGCTCGACGCCTGCACCCACAGCTCGACGGCGGCCAAGTCGCCGCCGAGGCCGTCGAGCGGGATGGTCACCGGGCGGCTCCCGGCCGCCGTCGGCGCACCGACGTCTCCCGACCGGCAGCCCACCTCGTCGCGGACCGTGGCCCCGACCGGGGTGGCGGCCAGCTCGGCCAGCCGGTAGTAGGCGGCCGCCCCGTCGGCCAGGACGGCCTGGGCCCGCCCGGAGGCGGTCGGCGGAGCGCACCCGGCGTCGATGTCGACGACCTGGACACGGGAGAGCGGACCCCGCCCGTGGGCGTTGCGGGCCGCCACCGAGATCGGGTGACGGGTCCCGGGGGGCAGGCCGGTCAGGACGACACCCGTCTCGGTGCCGGCGACGGTGGTCGTGGCACCGACGGCCTCACCCCACCGGACGACGTAGTCCGTGATCGGTCCGTCGCCCGGCTCGGGCGGGGCCCACGAGACGTCGACGGCACCCGGCGCCTGGGCCGATGCCGTGGCCACCAGGCCCCGAGGGGCGGAGGGAGGAGCCGCCGGGAGGTCGACGTCGACCGTGACCGTGGCCGCCGGTCCCTCGCCGTCGTCGTTGACCGCGGCCACGTGCAGGTCGAGCGGACCGACCTCGTCGAGGCCGGTCACGGTCGCGGTGGTCGTCGCCGGGTCGTCGACGAGCAGCTCGCCCCCGGCCCACCGGATCCGGTACCCGGTCACCCGCTCGGACGTCCGCAGGGCGGGATCGACCGCCCAGGCCAGATCGACGGACCCCGGTGTCGCCGTCGGCGTGGCCGTGACCTCCGACGGCCGGAACGCCGGCGGGTTCGATCGGAGGCAGTCCGGGCTGGCGCCGGTGCAGAACGCGGGCCGGTCGACGACGAAGGGCTCGCCGGCGCGAGCGCTCGGCGAGGTCACGGCCATGGCCGCGAAGGCGGCTCCCGGGGGCGCGACGGCGGTGACCGACGCCCGCACCTCCTCCCCGCTCACGGCGTCGCCGTCGGCATGGCCGATCTCGGCCCCGGCCGCGTCGAACCAGGTGATGGTGACCCGACCCGGCCGGCCGCCGAAGAACGTGGCGTACCAGGCCGACGCCGTGTACTGGCGGTCGGGAACCACGGGGATGCCGGCGGTCCCGAGGTCGGTCGTCATGGCCGGCCCCGGTCCCTCGGCCAGCGCCACGATGCTCTGCGGCCAGAAGGTGGTGGAGAACGGGTAGACCGACCAGAGGTCGGCGCGACGCCCGATCCACCCCAGACCGCCGCTCTCCAGGCCGGCGACGGCGGCCGGGAGCAGGTTGGTCCCGGTCGCGGCACCGGTCGGTGCGATCGCCGCGTCGTCCAGGAGGCGGACCGCCCCGGCCTCGCCGTCCACGACGGCGCCGACCACCACGGCGGTGGCGGCGGGCGGGGCCTCGGCCTCGACGGTGAGCTCGACCCAGCCCGACCCCACCGTGGCCGGTGTGCCCACGTGGGTCTCGATCACCGCACCGGCGGTGTCGAGGAAGCTCAGCGTGGCCTCGCCCCCGGCCTCGTCCTCGGGGGCGCGCCCCCACAGCGACGCGGTCACGGAACGGTCCGGCCCCAACGGGCCGAGGGCCACGGGGTCGGTGC
>JBQGCF010000075.1:0-9486 GCA_052038315.1 Iamia sp. | reverse complement strand
CGATCTACTCCTGAGAGGTAGATCGCGTACAAGGTTCGGGCGGTGGTGGGGGTGTCGGTCGATCCACCCGTCCGGATAGGTTGCCGGGCCATGGACGCTCCCTCGCCCACCGACGATCCGGCGCTGGGCGAGGTGGTGGTCAGCCAGGCGGCCATCGCCCGGCGGGTGGCCGACCTGGGCGCCCAGATCACGGCCGACTACCAGGGCCGGGCGCCCCTCCTCGTGGGCGTGCTCAAGGGCGCCTTCGTCTTCATGGCCGACCTGTCCCGGGCCATCGACCTGCCCGTCGAGTTCGACTTCATGGCCGTCTCCTCCTACGGCGCCGCCACCAAGACGAGCGGCGTCGTCCGCATCGTCAAGGACCTCGACCTCGACCTGTCGGGCCGGGACGTGATCATCGTCGAGGACATCATCGACAGCGGCCTGACCCTCCAGTACCTGCGCCGCAACCTGATGGCCCGGGGCCCTGCCAGCCTGGAGGTCTGCGCCCTGCTCGTCCGGGAGGGCCAGCAGAAGGGCGACCTCGGGCTCAAGTACGTCGGCTTCAGCATCCCGCCCGAGTTCGTGATCGGGTACGGGCTCGACGTGGCCGAGCGGTACCGCAACCTCCCCGACGTCCGCACCTACAAGGGCGCCTGATGTCGACCACGCCGAACCCGCCGGCCGTCGAGCCGCCGTCCGAGCCCGGCCCCGGCGTCGACCACGAGCGGGTGGCGGCGGCCGTCCGCGAGCTGCTGGCCGCCATCGGCGAGGACGTCGGCCGCGAGGGCCTGGCCGACACGCCCGACCGGGTCGCCCGGATGTGGGCCGAGGTCGCCAGCGGGCTCCACGAGGACCCTCGCCAGCACCTCCGGGTCACCTTCGAGGCCGACCACGACGAGATGGTCATGGTCCGCGACATCCCGCTGTACTCGATGTGCGAGCACCACCTGGTGCCGTTCATGGGCACGGCCCACGTGGCCTACATCCCCAACGACGACGGCCGGGTGATCGGGCTGAGCAAGATCGCCCGCCTGGTCGACGGCTACGCCCGCCGCCCCCAGGTCCAGGAGCGGCTCACCTCGCAGGTGGCCGACGCCCTGGCCGAGAGCCTGCAGCCCAAGGGCGTGATGGTCGTGGTCGAGGCCGAGCACCTCTGCATGGCGATGCGGGGCGTCCGCAAGCCCGGCTCGTCGACGGTCACCTCGGCGGTGCGGGGCCTCTTCCGCTCCAGCGTCGCCACCCGTCAGGAGGCCATGCGCTTCGTGACCGGCGGGAGGGGCTAGGGCTCCGCCATGCACAAGGCCGCGCCCGCGCACGACCAGGGGGACGAGGACCTGGCGGTCGGATCGCCGACCGACGTGGCCGCGGGGCCAAGGGCGGTGCTGCACTCGGTCGCCCACTCGGTGCGGGAGATGGGGCTCGGGCGCAGCCTGACCAGCTTGCTCAAGGTCAACCAGGTCGACGGGTTCGACTGCCCGGGCTGTGCCTGGCCCGACCCCGATCGCCGGAGCCAGACCGAGTTCTGCGAGAACGGGGCCAAGGCGGTGGCCGAGGAGGCGACGCGCCGCCGGGTCACGAGCTCCTTCTTCGCCCGCCACTCGATCGCGGAGCTGGCCTCCCGCAGCGACCACTGGCTGGGCCAGCAGGGCCGGCTGGCCGAGCCGGTCGTGCGGCGGGCGGGGGCCACGCACTACGAGCCGATCACCTACGCCGAGGCCTACGACCTGGTCGCCGCCGAGCTGAGCGCCCTCGACGACCCCGACGAGGCGATCTTCTACACGTCGGGTCGCACCAGCAACGAGGCTGCCTTCGCCTACCAGCTGATGGTCAGGGCCTTCGGCACCAACAACCTGCCGGACTGCTCGAACATGTGCCACGAGTCGAGCGGCGCCGCCCTCACCGAGACCCTCGGCATCGGCAAGGGCACCGTGCTGCTCGACGACGTCGAGGACACCGACCTGATCATCATCTGCGGGCAGAACCCGGGGACGAACCACCCGCGGATGCTCACCTCGCTGGAGCGGGCCAAGGCCGGCGGCGCCCGCATCGTGGCCGTCAACCCCCTGCCCGAGGCCGGGCTCCTGCGGTTCAAGAACCCCCAGCGCCCGAAGGGCCTGGTGGGGTCGGGCACCGAGCTGGCCGACCGCTTCCTGCAGATCCGGGTCAACGGCGACATGGCCCTGTTCCAGGCGGTCAACGCCCGGCTGATCGAGCGGGGGTCGATCGACGAGGGCTTCATCGCCGCCCACACCGACGGGTTCGCCGACTACGCCGAGCACCTCCGGGGCCTCGACCACGACCTCGTCCGCCGGGCGACCGGCCTGTCCGACGAGGCGATCGACGGGCTGGTCGAGGAGGTCGAGAAGGCCGATCGCATCATCGTCTGCTGGGCGATGGGCCTGACCCAGCACCGCAACTCGGTGGCGACGATCAGGGAGATCGTCAGCTTCCTGCTGCTGCGGGGCAACGTCGGTCGCCAGGGGGCCGGGGCCTGCCCGGTGCGGGGCCACAGCAACGTCCAGGGCGACCGCACCATGGGCATCTACGAGAAGCCGTCGGAGGCCTTCCTCGACCGGCTCGGCACCGAGCTCGGCTTCGCCCCGCCCCGGCACCACGGCCTCGACACGGTCGACAGCATCCGGGCCCTGCGGGCCGGCCGGGCCCGGGCCTTCGTCGCCATGGGCGGCAACTTCCTCGCCGCCGCCCCCGACACCGAGGCCACCGCGGCCGCCCTGGCGAGCGCCCGGATCACGGTCCACGTGTCGACGAAGCTCAACCGCAGCCACACCTGCCCCGGTGAGATCTCGCTGATCCTCCCGACGCGGGGGCGGACCGACGTCGACGTCCAGCGCGACGGCCCCCAGCACGTCAGCGTCGAGGACTCGATGGGCATGGTCCACGCCTCCCGCGGCCACCTCGACCCGCCGGCGCCGGACGTGCCCAGCGAGGTCGAGATCATCAGCCAGCTCGCCCGCCGCCTCGTGCCCGACCGGACCACCGCCGACTGGCCCGGCCTCCAGGCCGACTACGGCCGGATCCGCGACCACATCAGCCGGGTCGTCCCCGGGTTCGAGGGCTACGACGAGCGGGTCGTCGACGGCTTCGTCCTCCCCAACGGGCCCCGCGACAGCCGCACCTTCGCCACCGCCACCGGGACGGCCCGCTTCACGGTCAACCCGCTCGAGGTGCTGGAGGTCCCCGAGGGCCGGCTGCTGCTCCAGACGATCCGCAGCCACGACCAGTACAACACGACGATCTACGGGCTCGACGACCGCTACCGGGGCATCCACCAGGGCCGCCGGGTCGTGTTCGCCCACCCCGAGGACCTGACCGACCTCGGCCTGGCCGACGGCGACGTGGTCGACGTGGTCTCGGAGTGGGACGACGGCGAGCGCCGGGCGCCCGGGTTCCGCCTCGTCGCCTACCCGGCCGCCCGGGGCACCTGCGCGGCCTACTTCCCCGAGGCCAACGTCCTCGTCCCCCTCGACAGCACCGCCGAGGTCAGCCAGACGCCCACCAGCAAGTCGGTCGTCGTCCGCTTCGAGCGCGCATGACGCGGCCGCTGGTCATGGGCGTCGTCAACGTGACCCCGGACAGCTTCAGCGACGGCGGGCGCTACCTCGACCACGCCGCCGCCATCGAGCACGGCCGGCAGCTGGTCGCGGCCGGGGCCGACGTGGTCGACGTCGGCGGCGAGTCGACCCGGCCCGGGGCCGATCCCGTCCCGGTGCCCGACGAGCTCGACCGGGTGCTGCCGGTCGTCGAGGCCCTGAGCCCGCTCGTCCGGGTCAGCATCGACACCCGCAAGGCCGAGGTGGCGGCGGCCGCCGTGGCCGCCGGCGCCACCCTGGTCAACGACGTGTCGGCCACCCTGCACCGGGTCGCGGCCGACACCGGCGCCGGGTGGGTGGCCATGCACATGCAGGGCGACCCCCGCACCATGCAGCGCGACCCCCGCTACGCCGACGTGGTCGACGAGGTCACGACGTTCCTGGTCGAGCGGGCCACCGCCGCGGTGGAGGCCGGGGTCGACGAGGTCTGGATCGACCCCGGCATCGGCTTCGGCAAGACCGTCGAGCACAACCTCCAGCTGCTCGCCCGGCTCGACGAGCTGGTCGCCACCGGCTTCCCGGTGCTGCTCGGCACCTCCCGCAAGCGCTTCCTCGGGGCCCTGCTGGCCGAGGCCGACGGCGTCGATGGGCCCACCCCGCCGGGCGATCGGCTGGAGGGCTCGCTGGCCACCGCGGTGTGGGGCTACGCCGCCGGGGCCCGGATGGTGCGGGCCCACGACGTCCCCGAGACGGTGGCCGCGGCCGCCGCCGTGAGCCGGCTCGCAGCGCTCTGACCAGGGCAGTCGCCACCGACGGCCCGATGAGGCATGATCGGAGACGGCGTTTCGAGACGAGGAAGGGATCCCCATGGGGATGAAGGGCAAGTGGGCCCAGGGGATCAAGCCCCGCAACTTCTCATGGGTGATCAAGGATCGCTTCGCGGTGTGCGAGCGGCCCGGTGGCTACGGCTCCAACCACCGCCGGGTGCGCCGCCAGGAGGAGATCATCTGGATCCGGGAGCAGGGCTTCACCCGGGTGATCTCGATCATCCCGGCCAGCCACAACCTCCACAGCTACGACGAGCTGGAGGTGGCGTGGATGCACCGCCCCTTCCGCAGCCACGACGAGCCGGCCCCCTTCCTGGCCGAGCTGTTCCCCTCGATCGAGCGGCTGCTCGGCGAGGGCCAGAAGATCCTCCTCCACGGCGACGAGCTGGGCGATCGCATCGCCGGGATCGTGGCCGCCTACGTGATCTGGTCGGGTCTGGTGCCCGAGCAGCCCAAGGCGACGATGCTGGTCGAGCGGATGCTGACCCGCCAGATCGGGCCGCTGGGCCGGGAGCTGATCGCCCTGGCCCCCGACCTCCCCGGGGCCCGTGGCTGACCCCGACCTGATCGAGCTCCGGGGCCTCACGGCCCTCGGCGTCTGCGGCGCCCTGCCCGAGGAGCAGGAGCGGCCCCAGCCCCTGGAGGTCGATCTCGACATCCGGGCCGACCTGGCCGCCGCCGGCGAGTCCGACGACCTCGACGACACCGTCGACTACGGCGCGGTGTGCGAGCTGGTCGAGCGGGTGGTCACCACCGAGCGCTTCCAGCTGCTGGAGCGGCTCGCCGCCCGCATCGCCGAGGTGGTGCTGTCCGACGACCGGGTCGACGGCGTCACCGTCGCCGTGCGCAAGCTGCGGCCTCCCGTGTCGCAGATCGTCGACACCTCCGGCGTGCGCATCACCCGCACCCGCGCCGGCCGGGGCTGAGCCCGGGGTGACCGAGCCCCGGCGGGTCCTCCTCGCCCTCGGCTCCAACCTGGGCGACCGGGCCGCCCACCTGCGGGCCGCGGTCGCCGCGCTGGGCGACGAGGTGGTCGCCACCTCGGACGTCTACGAGACGCCGCCGGTCGGCGGGCCCGAGCAGGGGCCGTACCTCAACGCGGTGGTCGCCCTCCACACCGACCGCCCGGCCCGGGCCCTGCTCGAGCGGGCCCACGAGCTGGAGGCCGCCGCCGAGCGGGTGCGGATCGAGCGCTGGGGGCCCCGCACCCTCGACGTCGACGTGCTGTGGATCGACGGCGAGACGGTGGACGAGCCCGACCTGGTCGTGCCCCACCCGCGCATGTTCGAACGGGCCTTCGTCCTGGTCCCGCTGGGCGACGTGGCCCCCGACCTGGTGCCCCCCGACCCGCCCACCGATCCGGGCATCGTCCGCCGGGGGTCCTTGGCCGAGGTGGCCGACGGGTAACGTCGAGCCGGCCCCTGGGAGGTCGATGTGAGCAGTGGTGCGCGCCCGCCGGGGGCCGACGAGGTGAGCGACGCCGAGCGGCGCCGGGGCATCGAGCTGGTGCTCGACCAGCGGCCCGAGATCGACCTGGACGACCTCCAGCGGATCCTGGCCAAGGTCGGGATCGAGGTCGACACCGACACCCTGGTGGCCGATCTCGATGCCCTCGGCTTCGACGTCGACGACCCGATCGACGACGACGTCCCCGAGATCGACCTCGAGGACCCGACCGAGGACGAGGTGGGCGACGAGCACGACGCCTTCGCCGATCGCCCGTCGTTCCTGAGCCCGCCGCCCCGCTCCGACGACGAGGACGACGAGGACGACGACGGTCCCGGCGACGGGGCCTGGTCCCGCCAGTCGCTGCTGATCGCCGCCGGCGTGGTGGTCCTGGTGATCGTCGTGGCCGTGTTCCTGGCCGGGGGCGGCGACGACGGTGGTGACGACGAGACGACCGACGGCCCCACCACGACCCAGACGGCCACCGCCGGCGGGGACGGGGGCGCGACGACCGCCGGCCCGACCGAGCCGGTCGAGGTCGCACCGGTCGGCCCCGGCAGCGACCCGGCCCTCGAGGTGCCCGAGACCCGCACCGACGACTTCGAGCGGGGTGAGATCGGCGACTTCCCCGATGTGGCCACCTGGGAGCTGCTCAGCGGCGAGTGGGCCAACACCGACGGCAACCTCGACGCCACCGGCGTGCCCGAGGACGGCTTCGCGGTGGCCGCCATCGACGTGGGCAGCGGCGACGTCCGGGCCCAGGTCCAGGTCGACCGCCGGGCATCGCGCTCGGGGATCGCCTTCCGGATCGTCGACGAGCGCAACTTCTTCGTGTGGACGACCGTCCCCGAGTACGCCACCAACCTGCTGTTCCAGGTGGTCGACGGCGAGGCCACGCCCGTCGCCGACAGCGGGCTCACCGCCACCGGCGACGGCCTGCCCGCCCTGGGCATCAACCTGGTCGGCACCAAGGCCGAGCTGCTCAACGACGGCGTCGTGGTCGCCACCTACGAGGGCCTGCCGGCCGCCGAGGGCCCCTCGACCCGCATCGGCGTCGCCGCCCTCACCGCCGAGGAGGGCCTGCCCCTCTTCGACGAGTTCAAGGTCCTCCTGCCGGCCTAGCCCTTCGCCGCGGCGACGTCCTCGATGGCGTCGCCCAGGAACTCCTCGGCCACCAGGGCGGCGGCCTCGGTCGTCAGGTGGATGCCGTCGGGGCGCAGCGTGCGGTCGAGCGGGCCACCGGGCAGCTCCTCCATGAACGAGCGCAGGTCGATCAGGGCGACGTCGTCGGGGTGGCGCTCGGCCAGCTCCCGCCCGAGCCGGTTGTAGAGGGCGATCCGCTCCGGGTCCGACTCGTCCGCCGCCTCGATCGGCGACTGCTCGCGCCGCACGCCGGCCTCCAGGTCGGGCACGACGACGAAGGCGAAGGTCGCCCCGTTTGCGGTGACCGTCTCGAAGACCTCCTCGAGCCGGTCGCTGTACTCGGCGTAGAGCGACGGGTCGGTGATCGTCCGGAACGCGTCCGACCCCTCCGTCTTGTACGACGAGACCTCCCAGGCCCCGCCCATGTAGACGACCACGTCGGTGTCGGGATCGATGTCGCCCATCCGCTCGATGCGGTCGGCGCACGAGGGCGGGACGTCGCCCTCCTTGCCGACGTGCTGGCGCCGGCCCTCGGTGATCAGCCCGCAGCCCAGCCCGGTCACGCCGTCGGTCATGTCGAGCTCGCCGGTCTTGCCGGCCCACGTGGCCACGCCGATCGAGAGGGCCAGGGCGGTCGAGTCGCCCACCACGCTCACGACCGGCGCCCCGTCCTTCGGGCTGACGTCGGGCGAGTCGAGCAGGGCGTCGAGCTCGCCCTGGGCCTGGTCGAGGTCGAGGTCGGGCGTCCCCTCCGGGGTCAGGGTGGCCACCAGGGCGACGAGGACGAAGGCCGACCCGGCGACCAGCGCCGGTCGCCGGCGGGGAGCGCGACCGGCGAGGATCGGCGTCTCGAGCAGCTGGTGGCTGATCAGGGCCAGGGCGACGGTGAGGGCCACGGCCAGCACGAAGGCGGTGACCCGGGGCGCGCCGATCTCCTCGGGCGTGATCACCTGGAACAGCGGCCAGTGGAAGAGGTACACGCCGTAGGAGATGGCCCCGAGCCGGACGAGCGGAGGCCACGACAGGGCCCGCTGCAGAGGACCGGGGGCCCGGGCCCCGACGATCAGCGCCACCGACAGCAGGGCGTAGAGCCAGAGCCCGCCGTGGGTGACGATCGACTCCTCCTGGGCCACGGCCGTCCAGGCGACGGCCGACAGCCCGAGGCCGACCCAGCCGGCGACCTGCACGCCGGTGCCCCGGGGCCGGTCGACGGCGCGGGAGCCGGTGCCGACCAGGGCGAGGGCGGCGCCGGCCAGCAGCTCGAAGGCCCGGGTGTCGGTGCCGTAGTAGATGCGGTCGGCCGAGGCGCCCGCCTGGCTGAGGACGACGGTGGCCACGATCGACCCGGTGGCCAGCACGGCGAGCACGACGGCCAGGGCGTTGCGGGGCCGCCGGGCCCGGCCGCAGGCCACCACGACCAGGGGGATGACGACGTACAGCTGCTCCTCGATGGCCAGCGACCAGAAGTGGAGGACCAGCGAGGGGGCGGTGAACAGGTCGCCGTAGCTGCGGCCCTCCAGGACGAAGTGCCAGTTGGCCACCTGGAGCAGGGCGGCGAGGACGTCGCCGGTGAGGCCGATCACGTCGTCGGGCTCGAACAGGACCCGGCCGATCACCACGACGGCGACGAGGGTGAGCAGCGAGGCCGGCCACAGCCGCCGGACCCGGCGGATCCAGAACCGGCGCAGGGCAGGCCGGCCCTCCCGGGCCTGCTCCTGGAGCAGCAGCCGGGTGATCAGGAAGCCGGACAGGGTGAAGAAGGTCGAGACGCCGAGGTAGCCGCCCTGGGCCCAGCCGAAGCCGCCGTGGAAGCAGAGCACGGCCGCCACCGCCAGGCCTCGGATGCCGTCGAGCGCCGGTTCCCGCGCCGCGCGCTCACGGGCCAAGGTGGCGCCTCGCCTCGTCGGGGGTCATCTCGGTGACCTCCTGGCCGCTGGCCACCAGCGGGTCGCCCATCGGGATGCGGGCCCGCACGCCGATCGAGTCCCAGCGCAGGGGAGCGGCGTCGACCCCGGCTGCGGCCCGCACGCCGATGCGCCGGGCCGCCTCCTCGGTCGGGACCTGGACCGACGGCAGCACGGTCGTGCCCACGTGGATGGCGACGTTGCGCCCGGTGACGTCGAGGGCCACGAGGACCTCGTCGCCCCCGGCCACCTCCCGGGTGGTGACCTCGGCCTCGGTCCCGCCCTGGACGCGGAGGACCTTGGCGGTGGTGCCGTCGACGGTGACGACGAAGTGGTCGTCGGGCCCGGCCCAGCCGAACACCACGCCCCAGCCCCGGCCGGCCCGCGGCCCGGTGAGCGAGACCGTGGCCCACGGCAGGGCGTCGACCGTGGTGACGGCCACGGCCGGGCCGCTCGCCGCCGGCGCGGTCAGGCGGATGCCGGTGCCGTCGCGCCCCCACGTGCCGCTCTCGGCCGTCCACCCCTCGGGCAGGTCGGCCTCGCCGCCGTCCTCGGCGACCAGCGGGAGCACGCCGCCCCGCTCGGGGGCCGGGGCGGTGGGCAGCCCGGCCGCGGCCTGCTCGCCGGGCGTGG
>JBQGCF010000074.1:0-2968 GCA_052038315.1 Iamia sp. | reverse complement strand
CGACGTGGCGTCGGAGGGCCGTTCCCGCACGCCGGTCCTGACCCTGGTCGACCCGATCGGCGACCGGGTCGGCGCCCGCCTCCGCCTCTCCCCCGTCCCCGCCGGGGCCACGGTGCGGGCCGCCTACCGCCTCCCCACCCGGAGCCGGGGCGAGGTCGCCGTCGGCCCCCTCCAGGTCGAGGTCAGCGACCCCTTCGGCCTGGCCCGGCGCAGCCAGCCGGCGGCCGACAAGGTCCGCCTCGTCGTGCTGCCCCACGTCGACCGGCTGCGCCCGCTCCCGCCCCCCGCCGGCTCCGAGCCGCTGTCCGGCCAGGAGGGACGACCGGGGCTCGGCCGGGCCGGCGACGAGTTCCACGCCCTGCGGCCCTACGTCGTGGGCGACGACATCCGCCGGGTCCACTGGCCGATGAGCGCCCGCAGCGACGACCTCGTCGTGCGCCAGGACGACGAGCCCCGGCAGGGCCGGCTGACCGTCATCCTCGACGTGGTCTCGGCCCACACCTCGAGCGACGGCTTCGAGCGGATGGTGTCGGCGGCGGCCAGCATCGCCGCCGCCCACTGGGGCCGGGGCGACATCGTCCGCCTGCTGACGAGCGACGCCCAGGACACCGGCTGGGTCACCGGCCAGGCCGCCTTCGACAACCTGATGGAGGTGCTGGCGGTGGCCGAGCGGACCCCGCGGGCCGACCTCGACCGGGTCCTCGGCCTCACCGACGCCGGCGCCCACGCCGTCGTGGTCGTCACCGGGGGCCGCCCCGACGCCGACATCGCCACCATCGCCAGCCACCGGGCCCGCCGCTCCGGGCGGCGCGCCGGCCTCACCGTCGTCCGCTTCCCGGGCCACGCCCCCGCCGGCCTGGCCGGGTCGATCCGCGGCGTGCGGGTCATCGACGTCGCCCCCAGCCGGCCCTTCCCCATCGTGTGGGAGGAGTCCCGGGTCCGCAGCCGCACCCCCTCCGGGAGCCGAGCATGACCGCCACCCTCAGCCCGCCGCCGGCGCCCGCTCCCGCCCCGTCGCCCCGGCCGGAACCGGCCGCCGAGGCGCCGCGCCGCACCCGGCGCCCGGCCGGCCCCTGGATGGCCGAGCTCCTCCTGCTCGTCGTCACCCTCATCGCCGTGGCCGGCTTCGCCCGCCTGTTCGAGGACCGCTCGGCGGTCGTGCCGCTCGTCGTCGCCGCGGTGAGCGCCCACCTCGTCGGGTTGGTCGCCCGCCGGCTCGGGTGGGGCGCCCTGGCCACCACGGGCGTCACCCTCGCCGCCTTCGTCGTCGAGGCCTCGGTGGTGCTGTACCCCCACACCGCGGCCTACGGCATCCCGACCCCCGCCACCATCGAGGCGATCGGCCGCGACCTGTCCGAGGCGTGGCGCCTCTTCGGCGAGGTCCGGGCCCCGGCCCCCCGCTCCCGGGGCTTCCTCCTCGCCAGCACCCTGACGCTGTGGGTGGCGGTGGCCCTGGCCGACTGGGCCGCCTTCCGCCTCCGCACCATCGCCGAGGCGGTGCTCCCCGCCGGCGCCATCTTCGTCTTCACCACCCTGCTGGGGCGGGGTGGCGGCGGCGTGGTCCTGGCCACCGCCCTGGCCGCCGCCGTGCTGGCCTTCGCCGCCGCCCAGCGGTCGACCCGGTCCGGTCGGGACGACGCCTGGGTCGGCGGCCGGTCCGGCGAGGGCACTGCGGCGCTGGCCCGCTCCGGCCTGCTCGTCGCCCTGGTGGCGGCCGCCGTCGCCGGCCTGGTCGGGCCCCGGCTGCCCACCGCGGGCGACGAGCCCCTGATCGACTGGCGGGGCGAGGACGGCCCCGACGCCCGCACCACGGTGAGCCCGCTGGTCGACATCCGGTCGCGGCTCGTCGACCAGTCCGACCGGACCCTCTTCGTGGTCGAGGCCGACCAGGCCGCCTACTGGCGGGTCACGTCGCTCGACCTGTTCGACGGCCAGGTGTGGGCGTCGAGCCGGCGCTTCGAGGATGCCGACGGCGACCTCCCCAGCGAGCCGCCGGAGGCCACCACCCAGGAGGTCCGCCAGGAGTTCCGGATCCGCAACCTCGGGTCGATCTGGGCCCCGGCCGCGGCCACCCCCGTCGAGCTGGTCGAGAGCTCCGACGACCTCCGCTGGAACGGCGAGCTGGCCACGCTGATCGTCCCCAAGGACACCGTCGCCATCGACGACTTCCGCTACACGGTGATCTCCCGGGTCCCCTCCTTCACGCCGGACGACCTCGACGCCCCCCAGCCCGACGACCTGCCCGAGGACGTCCAGGAGGCCACCAAGGTCCCGGCCAACCTGCCCCCGATCGTGCGCCAGCTGGCCGAGGAGGCGGTGGCCGATGCCGGCGACACGCCCTACGCCCGGGCCAAGGCGCTGCAGGACTGGTTCCGCAGCGAGTTCGAGTACGACCTCCGCCAGGTCAACCCGGGTCACAACGGCAGCGCCATCGAGCTGTTCCTCAGCGTCCGCCGGGGCTACTGCGAGCAGTTCGCCGGCACCTACGCAGCCATGGCCCGCACCCTCGGCATCCCCGCCCGGGTCGCCGTCGGCTTCACGCCCGGCGTGCTGACCGAGGAGGGCTACGAGGTCCGGGGCCGCAACGCCCACGCCTGGCCCGAGGTCTGGATCGAGGGGGCCGGCTGGGTCGCCTTCGAGCCGACGCCGGGCCGGGGCCAGCCCGGTGCCGAGGACTACACCGGCGTCCAGCCCGAGCAGGACGAGGAGCGCCCGGGCGTGACCACGACGGTCCCGGTCCAGACCACGGCGCCGACGCCCGGGTCGGGCTCGACCACCCCGGGGCCCACGACGATCCCGCCGGGCGAGGAGGAGGTCACTCCCTCCGGCCCCGCCCCGACCACCGAGGAGGACGGCGGCTCGGCCACGTGGGGGGCCGGCGCCCCCCCGGGGCGGGGGGGGGGGGGGGGCCAGCGAGCCCCCCCCCGGGGCGCCCAACCCCCCCGCCCCCCCCCCCCCGGCCCCCCCC
>JBQGCF010000073.1:0-3873 GCA_052038315.1 Iamia sp. | reverse complement strand
GATCACGGCGATGCTGCTCGTGGCCGTCGGGCTGCCGGTCGTCGCCCAGCTGCTGCTCGGGCGGTTCGTCGACCGGGCCACCGAGGGGGCCACGGCCGGTGAGCTGACCCGCATCGCCCTGCTCTTCGGCGCCCTGCTGCTCATCGCCAACGCCCTCCAGCTGGAGGTGAAGGCGCTGGCCGTGCGGGTGGCCTGGCGGGCCGGCAACCGGCTGCGGGTCGACCTGTGCCGTCACGCCCTGGCCCTCGACCTGACCTGGCACGGCGACCACAGCGCCGGCGAGGTCATCGAGCGGGTCGACGGCGACATCGACGCCGTCACCCGGTTCACCTCCACCGCCGTGCTCCAGGTCGTGGGCAACGCCGCCGTGCTGGTCGCGGTGGCCGCCACCGCCCTGGTCGTCGAGTGGCGGGCCGGGCTCGTCCTGCTCGCGACCGTCGGCGTGGCCGTGGTGGTCCTCGCCCGCCTGCGCGGCATCGCGGTGGCGTACCACGACGGCGAGCGCGAGACCCTCGGCCACCTCTACGGCGACCTGGAGGACCGGCTCGGCGGGCTGGAGGACCTGCGGGCCAACGGGGCCGGCGGCTGGGCCGTCGACCGGCTCCACCGCCACTCGGCCCGGGCCTGGCGGGCCGCCCGGCGGGCCTCGTTCCGCTCCGAGGGCGCCTACGCGGCGACCGGCGCCACCTTCGCCGTCGGCACCGCCGCCACCCTCGGCGTGGCCGCCCTGCTCGCGTCCCGGGGCCAGCTGACCCTCGGCACGGTCCTCGTCCTGTTCCGCTTCGTGCAGATGGTCCAGCAGCCGCTGGAGCGCATCGGCGAGCAGCTCACCGAGTTCCAGAAGGCCATGGCCGGCCTGCGCCGGGCCGCCCGCCTGCTGGCCACCCCGATCACCCTCGTCCCGGGCCCGACGTCGCTCCCGAGCGGTCCGCTGGCGGTCGACGTCGACGGCGTCGGCCTCCGCTACGACGGCGGGCACCAGGCGCTCACCGACGTCGACCTGCACCTGGCCCCGGGGACGAGCCTCGGGATCGTCGGCCGGACCGGCAGCGGCAAGACCAGCCTGGGCCGGCTGCTCGCCCGCTTCTGGGACCCGACCACGGGCACGGTGCGCATCGGCGGGGTCGACCTGCGGGAGGCCGATGCCGCCTCGCTGCGCAGCCGGGTGGCGGTGGTGACCCAGGAGGTCGAGGTCCTGCGGGCGTCGGTGCGCGACAACTTGACCCTCTTCGGCACGGTCCCGGCGACCGACGACGCGCTGGTCGCGGCGCTGGCCGACGTCGGCCTCGGCCGCTGGCTCGACGGGCTGGACGCCGGCCTCGACACCGAGCTCGACGGCACCGCCCGGCTCTCCGGGGGCGAGGCCCAGCTGCTCGCCTTCGCCCGGGTGCTGCTGGCCGACCCGGGCCTGGTGGTGCTGGACGAGGCGACCAGCCGGCTCGACCCGACGACCGAGGACCGGATCGCCCGGGCCGTGCGCCGGCTGCGCGCCGGCCGGACCGTCGTGATCGTGGCCCACCGGCTGACGACGCTCGACGAGGTCGACGAGGTGTGCGTGGTCGAGGCCGGCCACGTCGTCGAGCACGGCCCGCGGGCCGCCCTGGCCGCCGACCCCGCCAGCCGCTTCGCCCGCCTGCGCGCCGCCCAGCTCGGTGTGGTCCCGTGAGCGCCGCCGACCGCAAGGGGTTCCGCCTCGCCGCCCACGTCCTGCGTCGCGACCCGGCGGCGTGGGGCCTGGCCTGCTGCTGGTGGACGCTGTTCCACTCGCTCCCGGTCGCCACCGGCCTGGCCCTCGGGTGGGTCCTGGACGAGATCTCGGGTGGCGACGTCACCGTCCCCTGGGCCGCCCTCGCCGTCCTGGCCGGCGTCGAGATCACCCGCTGGTCGCTGTTCCTCGTCGCCGTGATCCAGTGGCACGGCGCCTGGGTCGGCTGGCAGACCCACATCCGCATGGCCCTGCTCGACTCGCTGGTCGGCGATCCCGGACCGGCCGACGAGCGGCTGCCCGGATCGTCGGGCGAGGCGGTCAGCCGCTTCCGTGACGACGCCCAGGACATCGCCCTGGTGCTCGACGTCTGGCTCGACGTGATCGGCACCTCGGTCAGCGCCGTGCTGGCCGTCGTCGTCCTGCTCGCCGTCGACCCCCGCCTGGCCCTGACCGTCGCCCTGCCCGCGCTGGTGGTCGTCGCCGTCGCCTACGCCTTCGGCCCGGTGCTGCGGCGCTGGCGACGCGACGCCCGGGCCGCCACGGCGCGGGTCACCGGGTTCGTCGGCGACACCTTCGGGGCCATCGCCTCGATCAAGGCGGCCGGCGCCGAGGGGGCGGTGGCGACCCGGTTCGCCGCCCTGGGCCACGACCGGGCCCGGCGGGCGGTGCGCGACGAGGTCGGCACGCAGCTCCTCTACACGCTGTCCGGGGCGACCGCCGACCTGGCCCTCGCCGCCACCCTCGTCGCCGCTGCGCCCGCCGCCGCCCGGGGCGACCTGACCGTCGGCGACCTCGGCGTGATCGCCGCCTTCTCGTCGGTGGTCGCCGGGCTCCCCCGCTTCGTCGGTCGGCTCGGCGCCTACCACCGCCAGGCCGACGTGTCGGCCGACCGGCTGGCGCGACTGCTGCCCGCGGGGCGCCGGGACCTCGCCGGGGTCGCCGGCCACCACGAGCTGCGCCTGCGGGCGCCCCGCCACCTGCCCGCCGACGCCGCCATCGGCCCGGTGCCGGGCCAGGGCGACCCCGACCTGCCCTTCCGCTCCCCCGCCGACGAACGCTCGCGCCACCCGGCCCAGGGCGAGCGCCCGGTCACCGGCCTGCAGGTCCTCGGCCTGACCGTCGACCGCCACGGCGTCCGGGCCGTCGACGACGTCGACCTGGTCGTGCCCCCCGGCCGGCTGGTCGTCGTCACCGGGCCGGTGGGGTCGGGCAAGAGCAGCCTGCTGCGGGCCGTCCTCGGCCTGGTCCCGTCGACCGGCCGGATCCGGTGGGACGACGAGGACGTCGACGAGCCCTCCCGGGTCCTCGTCCCGCCCCGGGTCGCCTACGTGCCGCAGGTGCCCCGCCTGTTCAGCGAGCCGCTCGGCGACGCCGTCCTCCTGGGCCTGCCGGCCGAGCGCCTCCCCCACGCCCTGCGCCTGTCCCGGCTGGAGCGGGACCTCGACGCCATGCCCGAGGGCCTGGCCACGGTGGTCGGGTCCCGGGGCGTGCGGCTGTCGGGCGGGCAGGTCCAGCGCGTCGCCGCGGCCCGGGCCCTCGCCCGCCGGCCCGCCCTGCTGGTGGTCGACGACCTGTCGAGCGCCCTCGACGCCGCTACCGAGGCCGAGCTGTGGGACGGGCTCCTCGCCGCCGCCGACGAGCACGGCACCGCCATCCTCGTCGTCACCCACCGGCCGGCGGTGCTGGCCCGGGCCGACGAGGTGGTCCGCCTCGACGCCGGCCGCCGGCTCTGACGGCGCCGCTAGTCCATGCAGTAGGTCTGGACGACGGCGGTACCGACCACCTCGGGCTCGTAGAGCTCGACGAACTGCCGGGCCATGTCCCCGCTGGGGAAGTAGACGACGGCCGAGTACCAGTCGACCTCGGGGTCGAGGCCGAGGGCGGTGGTGGCGTCGAGGTCGCACGACAGCTGGCCGCCGGTGGCGACCGGGTAGCCCAGGGCCTCGGCCGGGCCGGCGGCGGCATCCAGCGCCGGGTCGTCGTGGGCCGGGGCCACGGCCAGGTAGACGGCCCCGTACTCCCCGCCCTGGGTCAGCTGGCTCACGTAGGGCGGCCAGTCCGCCCCCACGACGCTCGGCGGCGGGCCCTCGGTCGTGGTCGGCGGGGGCTCGGTGGTCGTGGGCGGCGGCGGGGCGGTGGCCACGATCAGCACCACCTTGGTCTTC